>JBBTYV010000058.1:0-21987 GCA_038061635.1 Patescibacteria group bacterium | reverse complement strand
CGGCTCTGGCAGTTACGGTGCCTGTGAGTTCGAGGATGGTTGCGCTGCAGTAACGACCGGCGGTACAACTACAGGTACAACGACTACCACAGACGATACTACAGATACAGGCACTACTCTTGTGCTGAATTCCTTCGAAGATTTCTTCTCAGCTTCTGGCATAGACGTTGCTGATCTAGAAGTTGGTGACGTGGTCGGGTTTTGTATAGGAAAAACCACTATATTCCAGGTTTGCGATTCCACCAAAGACTCTTACCACACCATCACCTTGAAGTCGATAAACCTGGACGCTAGCACTGTTGTTATAACGGTCGCTTCTACGCCCACAGACTACACCCTAACTCTAGATATCCCGCTGAAGATAGATGTTGATAAAGACGAAACCGACGACATAGAAGTAATTCTAACTGATCTAACGGCTACAACGGCAGATATTAACTTTAGGAGTCTTGAAACTTCTACACCCACGACGACAACTGACACAAAAGAAGACACCCCAAAGGTCGCGAAATCCTCGAACCTTAACTGGCTTTGGTGGTCGCTCGGTGGTGTTGGCTTCTTGGGTCTACTAGCTATCATCATTGCCATCATCCTGAAGAATCGTGGTGGCGGAGACGGCGGGGCAGGCTATGGTTCTGGCCCGATGGGTAGTTCTAGCTCAGGCGGAAAACCAAGCGATACTAGCCAAAGCAACTTCGGTGCACCAACAACCTTTGCTCCTGAGAGTTATATCCCTACGCCAGCACCGACACCAACAACAAACACATCTATTAACCCGTCTTAGAATAGATTGAACGGCCGTCCAATCTATTACCTATGTCAGGGTACGTCCTTGACATAGCATCTAGCTACTTAGCCGTAAGCCTGACGTTAACTACTTGCGTACTCCGATGCTTATGCTAAAATCCTAAGTAGTAAAGATAAGAGGGATAAATGGCACGTTTACCGGTTCCTGGGAGCGACAATGGTACTTGGGGAGATATTCTTAACGAATATCTGTCTGTTGAACATAACTCCGACGGTACTCAAAAGACTGTCCCGGTAGCTAAAGGTGGTACTGGTGCCACCGATGCCTCAACCGCCAGAACCAACCTCGGCCTCGGTACCGCAGCCACTAAAGACACCCCGGCCTCAGGTAACGCTGCAGTCGGTGAAGTAGTTAAAGGTGATGACACCAGACTAACTGACAGTCGTACTCCTAGCACTCATGCTTCTACTCATGCCTCAGCTGGCTCTGACCCAGTAACCTTGGCTCAGTCACAAGTGACTAATCTCACAACAGACTTATCCAACAAACAACCCCTAGATACCGATCTTACCGCCATTGCCGGCCTTACTAGTGCTGCTGACAAAGGTATTCAATTTACGGGAGCGGGCACTGCTGCAACATTTGATCTAACTACTGCCGGCAAAGCTATTCTTGACGACGCTTCTGCCTCTGCTCAACGAACTACCCTAGGCCTCGGCACCGCCGCCCAGTCAGCCACTGGAGATTTTGATGCTGCCGGAGCCGCAGCCGCCGCTCAAGCTGCCTCCCAACCCCTTGATACTGATTTAACCGCTATAGCTGGCCTAACTAGTGCTGCCGACAAAGGCATTCAGTTCACTGGTTCCGGAACTGCAGCTACCTTTGATCTAACTACAGCGGGGAAGGCCATTCTTGATGATGCTAATGCTGCCGCACAGCGAACGACACTAGGAGTTGTTAATGGTGTACCTGTAGACATCCAAACCTTTACTGGTTCTGGTACATGGACAAAACCATCTGGGGGGCAAACTACTTGTTCATATGTTGTTATTGCCGGAGGCGGCGGTGGTGGATCTGCACGACGTGGTGCAGCGGGTACAGAGCGTCACGGTGGTACGGGCGGCGGCGGCGGTGCACGATTGGCGGGTGTTATCTCACTCTCACTGCTCGGTGCGACTGAATCCGTGACTGTAGGCGCTGGCGGAGCTGGCGGAGCAGCTGTTACTGCGGACTCAACTAACGGAAACATAGGTACTAACGGTGGAAACTCATCGGTCGGGGCCATACTCACTGCACGCGGCGGTCGTGGTGGTCCCGGTGGCGATAATGCTAACTTCGGAATCGGCGGTGAGTCAGGTAACGGCGATGTTGGCAAGGTTAATCAGTCCGACCCGTCGTCTCCCGGTACCGGTGCGAGTGAATCAATCAACATTACTACGCAGATGGTCGGCGGGTTGGGTGGAACTGCCGTCGCGGCTGGCGGGGGTGCCGGTGGTCATATCTCATCCGGGAATGTCGCTACGGCCGGCAGCGCGGGCGGGGCAACTGGTTCTTATACTGGTGGCGCGGGCGGGGCAACAACTCCAACCGCGGGCGGCGCAGGGACAGCATCAACAGCGAACGCCGGTATTGCAGGCGCGGCTGGAGGTGGTGGATCGACTAATGCGACAACTGCAACTGCTGGCGGTGCGGGTGGTATCTATGGTGGTGCCGGAGGCGGTGGTGGTGCATCATTGAACGGTAACGCCTCGGGTGCTGGCGGCACTGGCGGTGCCGGGTTTGTCCTTATCGTCAGTTATTAAATCTAAACATTGAAACGAAACTCGACGATGTCGCCGGGGCGCATAATGTATGTTTTACCTTCGGTGCGCATTTTGCCAGCGGACTTGGCAGCGACTTCCGAGCCAGCAGTCATTAGATCGTCAAAATCAACAACTTGAGCAGCGATAAAACCCTTTTCAAAATCACCATGAATAACTCCAGCAGCTTGTGGTGCAGTCGCGCCTTTATGAATCGTCCAAGCCCTGACTTCGTCCTCACCAGCCGTTAGATAGCTCTGTAGTCCCAATGTTTTATAAGCCGAGTAAATAAGTTGAACAAGCCCGCTCTGAGTTTGCCCGTAAGATTCTAAGAGCTCGACCCGGTCGTCTTCATCCAGATTCTTAAGTTCGTCTTCAAGCTTGGCGCAGACGAACAAACATTTAGAAGGCTCAACAAGTTTCGTGAGTTCGGCTTTTTTTGTATCGCTCGACAAGGTCTCCTCGTCGACATTGAAAAGGTAAATAACTGGCTTGGCGGTGAGCAAATGCAGGTCTTCAAGTAGGCTCAAATCTATATCGGTAGCATAAAGCAGGCCGCCATTATCGAGAGTCGATTTTGCAGTTTTTAGTGCCTCAAGTATTGGCGCTAGTTTCGGGTTGAGCTTAGCTTCTTTTTCGAGTTTTGGCAGGCGGCTGTCTACTGTTTGTAGGTCGGCAAGAGCCAATTCTGTATTAATAACCGAAATATCTTTTTTGGGATCGGCTACGGCGTCGACATGTTGAACATTGCTGTCAGAAAATGCTCGAACAACATGAACGATAGCATTGCAACTACGAATGTTTGCGAGAAACTGGTTGCCCAAGCCTTCGCCCTTACTGGCACCAGCGACCAGCCCAGCGATATCAACAAATGTCACACTTGCAGGCACAACTTTTTTGGTTTTGTACATTTCTGCTAGTCTCGCCAAACGCTCGTCGGGGATAGGGACGATGCCAGTGTTTGGCTCGATCGTGGCAAAAGGGTAATTAGCCGCCAAGATATTACTGGTGGTTAGGGCATTGAAGAGTGTCGACTTGCCGACGTTCGGCAACCCAACTATTCCAATAGATAAACTCATACAGATGATTATAGATGAAAGAGGTTGGATCTTAGAATTATCGCAAAGTAGATCTGCCCCTATCCACTACTACAAGGAGCCTCCTTATAGCAAATTCTTCAGAAAAGTCTGTTAGCAAAAGCGCTATTGATTTTTTGGCTAAAATGGAGTATAATCTAACCTGTTAAGTAAGTAAATTTAAGGTTATTGAATATGACTCCAAAATCACATCCGGCAAACAAAGCGCCCCAAAGTCATGACAGGTGTAGTTTATTGGCGCGTGTTGGGCTCGCGGCTGGCCTAGCCGTTGGGCTAGGGATTGTTGCATCAGAAACTGCTTCGGCAGATCATTATACTTGTGAGGGTGACGAAGCGTCCTATCAGGGTCATGATACGTTTGGTAACATTATCTCGCTTCCTTGCCCTGGCACTACCCCTACAACGGATGGGGGAGGCGGCGGTGGCGGTAATGGAGTCCCTGAGTGGGCGCCACCAGCAGACTGCGAAGTCATACCGAACCGAGATGATTATGCAGAACAACTCGCAGACTTAATAAACTATGACTCTAGAGGTAACGTAATCGATGGTAGCCCCAGATTAGTTAGATGGGTTCAAGATTGTGACATTCTTCCGGTTGGTGAATACGATGAAATGATTGATAGGTTCTGGTTTAACGTAGAGCTCGCCATAGCACTTCCTGAAAACGATATAACTCCAAATCCCCCCCAGGAAGCATGGTTACAAGATACTATAGCGACCTTGACCGCTGCTGATAGAGAAGCAAATCCAGGATTATACCCAGCTCTTCCGACTACCAGCACGGTAGCTGAAACAACTTCTACTACTGAGGCGCCTGCACCTTCGTCAAGCATTCCACCCGTTGATGAACCAGACAAGCCCGCAGACCCAACAATCGAAAAAGATATAGTAGTGTTCAACCTCACTCACGAACTGCCTGAAAAATCCAACAGCCTACTTTATTCGCTGATTGGTGGTGTGGCTGCCGTAACCGCTATTGGCGGGTTGCTAGTAGCTAAGAGTCGCAGACAACAGTACGCAGAGCAGGCAGAAGTAAGATATTTGTCGCCTGATGGGTCACGGGCACTAGCTCATAGCAGAAGTAAAATCTCAAATATTACACCAGCAACCCGCAGTGCTTTCGATCACAAGATAAAATAGAAATTTTCTGAGCAAAATACAACTTACATAGTTCAAGCACTTTCGTCACACAAGTTCGACAGGCTGACTTTCCTACAATCAACGACATCTGTAAATCTCAGTTTACATCTGACTATTCTAATCGATGAACAGTCTCTGAATTAGATTGATATTAAGGTCAGAGATGTGGGGTATATTAGTATGTGGAAGTGGGGGAAGCTAATAAGATGTCAAAAAAACTTGTGCTTTTTGTGAGAAAACATTGGATATTCTTGAGTTTTCTTGCCTATAGCGCGTTTTGCTGGTCATGGGTTTTGGAAATCGATCTCGCTAGGCTGGCATCCTCTAGTCTCGCTGGTAAAATGATGCAAATCACCGTTTTACTAGTCGTAACTCTTATGAGCGCGGGGATTTATACAAAAAGTTTGAAGTGTCTGTTTGCTGGCATTAAAAAAACAAAAGCTCAAGTTGTGCCTTTTAAGCTAATCATGTGGTGGGCAGCTACCGAACTATTTGTGGCTTGGGTGGTGTGCATTATTTGGTACGGCGTCGGTGGCAAGTTTGATAATATCCTGCCTTTTACGTCCCTCAGCCATTTTGCAATCTGGACCCCGCTGGGAAACTTATCGCGGTTCGTCGGGTTCCACGGTTTGTCCGGAGTGGTATTTATGTTATTAGTGACGTCAATTCGGTCAGATCTACGGAAGTTTCTTGTGCCAGCAATCTTTGTAGTCGTAGTAGCCACCCTTTTGGCTTGGGGTATATACAGAATCCCCAGTGGGCCTAAAGTCAATGTCGTAGTAGTGTCCGAGCATGGTCAGCAAGAAAAATTGGCCGATACTCTTAAGCCCCAAAACGGGAGTATGGTGGTCTTCCCAGAATACAGTTTTACTGGTCTTGACGATGAATTTATAAACACCAAAATCAAACCACAGAACCCCAACGAGACAGTGTATTTTGTTGGCTCCCGTTTCGTTTATGAACCGGGTAAGATAAAAAATCAACTGGTAGCTGGCGATACAAACAGCGGTTACATCTATAAAATCGACAAGAGCCGGCTAATACCTGGGGGAGAGTATTTGCCGTATATTACGGTTGCGCTTTTCAAAATAATCGGGGCGGATGGTGCTTTAGATGATTTTCGGGCAAAAAGACAAATTGACAAGGCCAATGGAACGCCCATACAGGCGCCGTTGGTTCTGGGGGATATGAAGGTTGGTGCGGGGATTTGTTCTAGCATCATTGCTCCGGAGGATTATCGCAAGCAGGCTCGAGATGGCGCAAATATTTTCACTAATTCTGCCTACCTTGGGATATTCAATAACTCTAAAGTTTATGGCTGGCAGCACCGGGCCATGGCAAAATTTATGGCTATTGCCAATGCCAGAACGTTTTTGCAATCGGCCAGTAGTGGCCCGGCCTTTGGCTTTGATGGCAACGGACGGCAGCTTTTCTATAAGGAGGATACCGGTATCACAGAGCTTTCGGTGAGTCTAAACAATAGGCGTACATTGTATAGTTTTTTGGGCGAATATTTGGGCGTCGCTGGGCTAGTGTGGATGTTGGCGGACTTCGTAAGGTCAAGAAGAAACAAAACATAAACGTATTATGGTGGAGGATTGACCCGGTATATAATGAAGGTCATGCTTAAGCCGAGGTCCGAGAGAATATACGTTTATCTTTTTAGTATTGTTTCGCTTGGCTTGGTGTTTTTGGCAATTCTCGGCGTGAATATTAAGCCCGAACTAGCAAGTGCCGGAGGGGGAGATCCACCTCCACCAGTGGCAGCGCCAATGTGTTTTTTGAGTGGTACAAATATCTACAACGCCACTCCTGTAGCTGCACCAAACGGAGTCATGCCGAGAGCTGGCATGGCTCGGAACCGTGATGTCAATGGGTGTCCAGTAGTACCAGAAACGACTTGGTTCGGTGCTAATACTACCGAGACCAATGGCGGGCACGTTTTTTTGTCGTCTTATTATGCCAACAGTGATGGCTCGCCCGGCAGTACACTACACACCCCAAACTCATCAATTAGCGTGTATTCCGCCGGGCTAACCAAACCGACAGTTGCGCAGAGTGTTAGGGTGACGGTTTGGTACTGTAGGAGTTATTCAGTGACGGCGGTAGATGTATATAAAGGATCTAGCTATATCGGGAATCATCACCAAACCGTAACTTTTACACCCGATGAATTTGTTTTTGACCCGGCAACAAACAGATACAAGACAACCAACGATGTGATCGCGCAAATACACAACCCCAATAGCACAAGTATGGCCTGTAAGATATCCGCCAATGTTTTAACCTCGGGTGCGATAATTGGCTTAACACCCGACAGTACCCGCGAAAACCCAGCCACCAACGGTGTACCTAACCGCTACAACCAGACTAACTGGAATAAAAACGTTAATCCGAACAAAGCAACTCTAGGGCCGGTTGGGGCAGGAGCGATAGCTCTTAGAACAGATGTAAAAAAGGCTGATGGAAGCCAAGCAAGGCTAGAGTACGCGCTCTCTTTTAAACCAGACTGTGTCTTTGCAGCCGCCAATCCAGGCGGGAGAACAGTATATCTAAAAATCTATGACGCCGACGGACAGAGTAGTCTTAACCCGCCAGGGACTCAAAATGGAACGAACGATGGGATCGATTATTTTCCAAAGATGTTGGTGTATGAGTATGACTCGGTCGGCAACTATATACAAACTATCAACCCAACAGGTGACTCCCAGTATAGGGTTAGAATAGCCAATGACGAGTTCGGCCAATATGGGTTATTCGTAACTCCTGGTAGGAGATATACTTGGGTCTTTTGGAATGTTGGATCCAGTAATGGATTGCAGATATGGCTACCTTTTGCCGAGGCCACGGGACTTCCGGATTTCAGTTGTCCGCCACCGTTTTCTGCCTCCGTAAGTTGCAGCATCATAGCTGCGACCATTGAGCCTAGTAACCACACTCCACAGATTATTATTAACTACACTGCTACGGGTGCCGGTCCACCGAACGCTACTTTCAACTCGACGATTAACGTTGGCGGAAATGTGCGAAATGTTAATGGAACTGTATTATCCCCAAATACTTCAACAACCGTTAGTTTCCCGACTGTACCCCTACTATCGGCAGGGATATATGCGGTTTCCGCCTCGATTAGCGGTGCGGCGGGGTCTACGCCTCTTAGCGCTAATTGCGGAGGGGCAACCAATGTCAATGTCGTCGCACGGCCGTATTTTAAGGTATTTAACGGTGGATCGATTGTTGGCGCCGGGTTCAACAGTGGCACTACAACTTGCACGACGCCCAACTCCACGCAGGCCGGGCGAGTCTCGGGTTATGCAAATGATAATCCACTGCGTGGAGCTTCGACGCAGTACGACTTGAAAGCACTTAGTCCAGTTGCTGCTGCTTTTTATAGTTCTGGTGGCTCTCCACCATCAGCTAATAATTACAAATCTCTGACTTTTGCAAACAATTCAGTGGCCGATCCTTACGGTGGTAACTACGGTGGATCGAGTTGTATCACGGACTATTACGCGACTACCAAACAAGCTAGCATAGGCACTTACCCGGGGAATGGGAATATTAACATCGCTATGAGTGACGCACTGGCTGGGGCAACTAATCAGATTGAGTCGTCTACAAGCAGGACCCTGACTGGCGGTAGTCTGGCGGTGGGCGAGAAACTAGCCATCTATGTTACAGGAGATGTTTATATCACCGGGAATATCACTCTGGCTCAAAACTACGGCTCGTTGACCGACATCCCGTTCTTTGCATTAGTGGTGAAGGGCAACATCATGATAGCACCTGGCGTAACCACACTTGACGGTTTGTATATCGCCCAACCTAATGGCGCGACTGGCGGAACCGTTTATACTTGCGCGACATCGACGACAACCATCCCGGTAGTTAACGCACTTTATAATACTTGTAGGACCAAACTGACGTTTAACGGAGCGGTCGTCGCAAAGAGCATCAAACTTCTTCGCACTGTAGGTACGCTTAGAGGAGCACCGGATAGTGAGACTGCGCTGTCGGCTAATATCGCCGAGGTTTTTAATGGTATGCCGGAATTATTTATCGCTAACCCGGCTTTCAAGATAGATGATACTAGCACCGGGCTTTACGACAGTATTACTAATCTGCCGCCACTTCTTTAAGGCTAAAGAGTGCGGTTTTTTAATACTCGAAATATGCTGAGGCGTTGGGGTTTATTAGCAAAATTCTGTCCAAAAGGGCGGTCGGGCACCTGTAGTAGGCTCAGGCATGACTCCCATAACCCAAGCCTCCTCTTTGCCTCGCGAGGTGCCGTTAGGATGGATGAACACGACCCATACAGTAGTTTCCGGTTCTAACATAGTATCTTTGTCGAAATGAGTGCGAAGCTCAAGCCGTTCAAAGGTGTATCTTTTATCGAGCCCACCTTTGTTATCTAATCCGATATGCCAACAAATCGGTGCACCAGGCTTTAATGCGAGCTGGCGTAAAGTAATGCCTGGGAATTCCGGATGTACTGAGTCCCACACCTCCTGCGGTATAACTGCGCTGCCAGCAGTTAACTCACTATAGTAATTACCTTCAGTGTCGTAAGGACTATAGGCATTGCCGTTGGCGTCGTAGACAGTCTCTGGTGGTTCAACGTCGATGCTAAAACTAGGCCCGTCAGGGTACCCCCAAAAGTAAACATCGCCTTTTTGCACACTATCACAATCACGAGAGGTTACGAAAAACTTCATTTTATCTATATTAGGAGCACCGATAGCTTCAAGGATATTTTCACCATTAGGTAATACATAATTGTCTCGATCGTTTCGGCAACTTGCTACTTCTCCAGGATCTACATTTATCGAAGTTGTTGATTCCAGATCAGTTGTCGGAATTGACTCTGTTATTGGAGTTAATTCAGTGGTTGAGGTTGACTCGCCCGTTGGTGTTGATCCGGTTGCTGGTACTGGTTCAGTAGAAGATCCGCCCATCGTTTCTTCACTGCTACTGCAAGCAGCTGTAAGGGCTACTATGGCCAAGATTGGGAGACCTCGTCTAAGCACATCTCGCCTTCGGTTTGGTGTTGTTGCTATTTTTTGATCTGCTACTCGGTTTGGTGTTGCCATGTTTTAAGACTCGTGATTTCTATAATTCCAACTGTATTATACAACATATGACCTACGATTGTCAATAGATTTCTAAAATTGGCACGGTGTATAATAAGGGTTATGTTTAAGAGCAGAAAGCCCTACATGACTGTTTTCGGTATGGTTTTTCTTGGGCTGGCACTGAGTGCTGCTTTTAGTCTTATTAAGCCACAAAAAGCCGAGGCTGCGTTTTCTTGCTGGATGAATACTCCGACCCGCAGCGGTCAACAGGTGACTTTTAGCCTAGGCTGGTCGGTAACACCTAATCAATACGGTGGTCCAGACTATGGTGAGTTTAAACTAGATTCAGGCAGCTACGCAATAGGCGGTACAACGAGAACCTACACTTTTGCCTATGGATCTACGCATACAGTCCGCGCGAATATACAGTTCATAGGAACTGAGACGTACGTGCAAGGAGGTCGTATTAAGACGCGCACATGGAAGAACGGTTCCGTCTGTGGTTCTAGAACATATACAATGCCACAGCCCCCCAATAACCCAGCAAGCGCGATTCCGTATGGGTCGTGTAGTGCTGCCGGGGTGTTAAATGTGTATGTTGATGTCTATGACGCAGACGGCGGTACGCCCGGCTTTTCCATGCATATAGATTACATCGGAGATTTTGGAATGGATTATGGCGGTGATGGATGGCGTGGACCCTGGAATGGACCAAGAAACGGCGTTACATATAATATTTGGACTCATGCCGTCGACCCCCAGACCGGCGGTGTTTATGGTCCGTTTTATGGTACTTATAATTGCCCGCGTCCACCCCCTCCTCCAACTTGTAGTTTGTCTGTGAATCCAGCGCTGATAGCCCTAAATGGTTCGTCGACACTTTCGTGGTCGTCGGCAAATGCTTCATCATTTTCGGTAGATCAAGGAGTTGGCGCGCTTTCGCCTGTTGCGGGGGGAAATCGGACTGTATTTCCCGGCACAACCAAGACATATACGGGTAGTGTAAGCGGGTCGGGGGGCTCAGCGACATGCTCTACGACAATAACAGTTGGTAGTATCGGGTGTACGCTGAATAGTATATTATCTATTGAGCCAGGAGAGAGCTATACACCAAGTGTAGTTCTGAGTTATGCAGGCGGCGCGACAACGGTCTCTGCGACAATCACGGTTACTGTGACCGGACAGGCAGCACGAACATATTCGGTTCCACCGACCCCAGTCCCAGGGGACACCAGTCTTACGTTATCTGTTGGTCCGGCGATGACGTTCCCGTTACCCAACAATTACTCAGTTGTTACTAAATCGGTTAGTGGGACAGTAAACGGCGTGGCTTACGGCCCAACCACTTGTGGTGGAGCGACATTTGTACCAGTAGTACTAAAACCATATTTCAAGGTTTTTAACGGTGGCGTAACTATCGGAGCCGGCTTTAATAGCGGTACGACAACCTGCTCGAGTGTTACTACTGGAAAAATCTCTGGCTTTGCGTCTAACTCAACAGGATTCCTCCGTGGTGCTTCAACGCAGTATGACCTAAAGGCTTTAAATTCCGTAGCTGATACTTTCTATAGTTCTGGCGGCTCTCCACCATCAGCTAATAATTACAAATCTCTGACTTTTGCAAACAATTCAGTGGCCGATCCTTACGGTGGTAACTACGGTGGATCGAGTTGTATCACGGACTATTACGCGACTACCAAAATTACTGGCATAGACACAATTCCTGGAGGTGTGAGCAATATTGGAGCTATCGATGCCATAGCCGAAACTAATAACCAGGACCAGATCGAGTCGCTAGCGAGTAGGACTCTTAGTGGCGGAAGCTTAGGGAACGGGGATAAACTAGCGATCTATATAACAGGGGACGTATATATCACAGGCAACATTACATTAGAAACAGACTACGACAATGTGGACGACATCCCATTCTTTGCACTCGTCGTGAAAGGTAACATCATGATTGCTCCAGGTGTTTTAAGACTCGATGGACTATATATCGCACAACCTAATGGCGGTAGTGGCGGGGGTGTCTATACCTGCGCTACATCGGCAACTACCATACCAGCTAGCACGGCACTTTATGGTTCGTGTGGTAACAAGCTGACATTTAACGGCTCGGTTGTTGCCAAAAGCATCAAGCTCCTGCGCACCTTCAAAACTCTCCGTGATGCTCCCGCCAATGAGATCGCTACCTCCTCTCCCAACAGCGCCGCCGAAGTCTTTAATGGCATGCCAGAGTTATTTATTGCCAACCCGGCCTTCAAGATCGACGATTCAAATGCTGGGCTATATGACAGTGTTACTAATTTGCCGCCAATCCTTTAGGCAGAAATATAAAAGTGTGGAAGGTGTCGGCTTTTTTTATGTGCTGTTTAGGATGATGCTTATGATAAAATCTAGGCATGGGCTTAGTATCTGGTGTCTCGGATTTTTTTGGTCTGGACATCGGCACATCAGCGCTGCGAATAGTGCAGCTTAGGGGGACGGGCAGAATTAAGTCACTCCTCCGCTACGCACTTGTCCCGATTGACGAGAGGTTGACAGCTAGCGATAGCAAAGCCGACCAACAGCGTTTAGCAGCGATTATCAAAGATTTTGTCGACAAAACAAAGGTGACGACTAATAACGTGGCGGTCGGCCTACCTTCAAGTAAGGTTTTTACTACTATGGTTGACATCGACAAGTTGTCTCCGGCAGAACTAGCTAGCACTATCAAATATCAGGCCGACGCTCTAATCCCAACTCCTATGTCAGAGAGCAAAGTCGACTGGGCGATGGTTGGAGATTCACCAAAAGAACCTAATAAAGTCGAGGTTTTATTATCCAGTGTTTCGAATAATTTTATCGAAGCTCGTCTCGACATGCTGGAGAGCATCGGTCTAAATGTTATTGCATTTGAGCCTGATAGTATGGCGATGACACGAGCGATTATACCAGCTGACACTACTGCACCAGTTATGGTGCTTGATATTGGTGCAAAATCTACTGATCTTGTTATCTCTGTCAAAGACGCACCGCGACTTATCCGATCTATTTCAACTGGGACAGATGCGATTATTAGGGCGGCAATGCAAAATCTTAATATCGAACAGAAACAAGCAGAGCAGTTTGTCTACAAATTTGGTTTGGCGAAGGATAAGCTCGAAGGTCAAATATATAACGCGGTTATTAATACCGTCGATATTCTGGTTACCGAAACCGAGAAGTCGATCAAGTTTTTCCAAGCCAGATACCCGAGCTTAAAACTAGAACGGATTATTGTAACTGGCGGGGCATCGTCCCTTCCGGAATTCCCGCTTTATATTGCCAATAAATTTGGGGTAGCAGTCGAGATCGGAAACGCTTGGCGAAATATTTCCGTCCCAGCTGAAAAACAAAATGAGCTACTAGCTGTTTCTAGTCAATTTGGCGTAGCTGCCGGTCTAGCTGAGAGGATTGAAAAATGATTCAATTTAACCTTTTACCTGATGTCAAGGTTGCGTTCATTGCAGCACGACGTACTAAACGGATGGTGTTATTACTAGCGACAGTGGTGATAGCTACTTCTTTGACGATCGTTACAATACTGTCGGTAGTAGTTTTTGTATGGCAGAAGACTAGCTTACAGGGTCTAGATAAGACTATTAAGGCTAGTGCTAGCAACCTGCAATCGCAAACTGATATTGACAAGGTCTTAACCGTCCAAAATCAGCTAAGCTCGATCGACGATCTTCATGCTTCAAAACCAGAAGTAGCAAGAGTGTTTACCTATTTAACTCAAGTAACGCCAAGTAAAATAACAGTTTCTACGCTGGTAGTTGATTTTGTCACTCCAACCATTTCAATAACTGGACAGGCGCCATCTCTAGAGGAAGTGAATAAATATGTTGATACGCTCAAATTTACGACAGTCACAAATGATGATGATGGGTCGGCGGTTGAGGCCGGAGCAAAAGCCTTTTCGCAAGTTGTTTTGGGTGCTTACACCCTAGACTCTTCTGGGGCTGGCTTTACAATTACGCTAGCCTATGACCCTATGATATTCAGTAGTAGTGAAACAAACCTAAAGCTAACAGTTCCGCAGATTACATCGACGCGGTCCGAGACAGAAAGACCGGCTGATTTGTTTAAGGAAAATGCAACACCAGTAGAGAATGAAACGCCATGAACGAAAATATCTCAAAAAAGCATACCTTAATATCAAAGAACAATACGCGGATGTTTGTTATTCTAGCAGTCGCTGGCGTGACATTAAGTTTTGCATTGGTTTCGAGCATTACACTCATAAAACGAATGAACTACCAGGCGAAAGTCATTGGCGCCCGTACCAAAGTAGAAAAACAACTTAAGGAAAATAATGCTGCTGTTGATAGTTTACTAGCGGCATATAAAAACTTTGACGAAGCCCCCGAATCGGTAATCGGTACAGCTGATAGTAATTCAAAAATAGTCCTCGATGCCTTACCTAGTAAGTATGATTTTCCCGCCCTGGCGACATCACTAGAGAAACTACTAATTAGTGGCGGTTTCAGCGACATCATCATCACTGGTTCTGACAATGAAGCTACTGCTGAGCAGAACAGCACCACTCCAGCACCAATCGAAATTCCATTTACAATTGCAGCCAAGGGGACATACACCAATCTCCAGATGTTAATCGACAGCCTAAGATTATCTATTCGACCGTTTAAGATAATGCGTCTCGATATTACAGCTTCTTCGGCTAGCGACAGTATGAGCTTCGCTATTTCGGCAGTGACCTTTTATCAACCTGAGAAAAACTTAGAGATTCCTCTAAAGGAGGTCGAATGAAAACAAAGGACTGGGGGACAATAGGTGTAGTAGTTATTATCGCCGGCATTGTATCGTTTGCTGTATCTAACCTTTTTCTTGGAGGAAAGCATGCTCCTAGGTTGAAAGTGGAGGTGGTTGAGCCTATTAGCGCCGACTTTCCACTTCCTAACACCAAATATTTTAACGAAGACTCAATTAACCCAACCCAAGAAATCAAAATCGGTGAAGACAGTAATAGTACTCCTTTTAATGGGTTATAAGATTTAGGACAAAATCATGAGCGTCCTACTAGCAAGTACCCAAAAACAAGTTGAAGAGGACCTAGTTGCTCGTGGTCTTTTAAAAGCCGAAGATTTAGACAAAATAAGGAGCCAGGCTAAAGACTCCAAGAAGCCACTACTTAACATTTTAGTAAATGAAAAGCATATAAGTGACGAAGAACTCACTAAAAGTATCTCCAGTGCTATTAAAGTACCGTATGTGAATCTTCTAGATGCAAAAATTAATGCTGAAATATTGGCGCTTCTGCCACAGGAAATAGCCGAACGCTACATGGCTGTGCCACTTGGCGTTATGCAAAATCGCTTAGTTGTCGCCATGCTCGATGCTGACAATGTCCAAGCTATTGACTTTTTAAGTACCAAAATTGGTCGTCCATTGAAGGTTTATTTAGCTAGCGAACAAGGGATTAGGGCAGTGCTAGCGCAATATAGTTCTAATATTGAAAAAGATTTGAGCGACGTTCTTGACGACAGTCACCATACAGGCGAGGAAGGGTCGGATCCGTCAGTTGTTCTAGTTGAAAACGAAAAGAATATTCAAACGATTGTTCAAGATTCGCCAATTAGCAAGGCACTAACGGCAATTTTGGATTACGCAGCCAATAACCTGGCTAGCGATATTCACATCGAACCACTTGAAAATGAATTAAAGATACGCTGTCGAGTTGACGGCGTACTCCGCGAAATTATGGTATTACCAAAAACTACAGAAGCACCACTGGTGTCGCGTATCAAGATATTAGCGAATCTAAAAATTGACGAACACCGTATTCCCCAAGACGGGCAATTTACGATGCGGGTAGGAACAAAAGCAATCGATTTACGTATTGCTATATCGCCAGTGGTTTGGGGTGAGCAAGTTGTTATTAGGTTGCTTGATAAAACTGGTACTAGCTTGCGTCTTGAAGATATGGGTTATGTTGGGCGGGCACTTAGGACAATTAAGGAAAGTGTCAAAAGACCTAACGGGATGATATTAACCAGCGGGCCGACTGGTTCAGGTAAATCAACCTCGATGTATGCCTTGTTGCAGGAAATAAAAAGCGATACCACTAATATTGTGACGCTGGAAGACCCTGTTGAATACAAAATGGAGGGCATTAATCAGATTCAGGTTAATGCCGACGTTGGGTTAACATTTGCGTCGGGGCTTAGATCGATTCTACGACAGGACCCTGACTGCGTAATGGTTGGTGAGATTCGCGACAAAGAAACTGCGACCCTAGCTGTTCAGGCAGCTCTAACCGGTCACCTGGTTTTTTCAACACTTCATACCAACTCAGCTGCTGGTATTTTGCCAAGACTTTTAGATATGGGAATAGAACCGTTTTTGATTGCTAGTACCGTACATACTGTTATTGGTCAACGTCTGGTTAGAAGGCTAACCGACGACAAAGAAAAATACCAATCCGATAATGTCGAAACTAAGGCGATTCATGAAACATTAGGTAAATTATTACCTGCCGATTCGAGTGCAAGAAAAGCCACCGCCGAAGACCTTGGCTATAGTGACTTGCCTCTGAGCACGGATAACGCTTATACTTTGTTTAGGGGAAAAGAGAAATCTACAAATCCCGGTGGCTATAAAGGCCGACTTGGTCTGTACGAAGTCTTCACAGTTAGTAACGCAATCCAAGATTTAATCGTCAAGCGGTCAACCAGTGGTGTAATCCAAAATGCTGCGATTGCCGAAGGGATGGTAACGATGCGCCAGGACGGATACTTAAAAGCTTTATCCGGACAGACTAGCCTACAAGAAGTAAATCGAGTCGCGGCGGTTGATAATGCCTAAACGAAACAATAAAAGGATGGGGAAATAACAATGAGCGCACAAGTCAGAATAGAAGTACTACTTGAAGAAGTTATTAAATCGAAGGCGTCTGACCTTCATATTCAGGTAGGGCTTCAACCAATGCTAAGAATCGACGGTTCGCTTAAGCCGGTTAGCGGCTCAGAGCCACTAACCGAAGAATCGGTTGAAGCGCTGGTGTTCTCTATCTTAGATGAGGATCAAAAAGCCATACTTCTAAAAGACAAGGAGTTTGATTTTAGTTTTGCGTTTGGAGATTTGGGGCGCTTTCGAGTCAACGCTTTTCACGAAAGAGGAAATATTGCTTGTGCCTTGCGCCTTGTACCTAACGAAATATTGAATATTGAACAACTTGGGCTACCGCCAGCTATAAATAAGTTTGCCGAATATCCAAGGGGTCTAGTACTTGTAACGGGCCCAACCGGCTCCGGTAAATCAACCACTTTGGCGTCGATTATTAACAAAATTAATACTGAGCGCTCCACACACATCATTACTATTGAAGACCCAATTGAATTCACACACAAAAGCCAAAAATCAGTGATAGTCCAACGTGAAGTACACTATGATACTTTCTCTTTTTCGGCAGCTTTGCGTAGTGCTCTGCGCCAAGATCCAGACGTTGTCTTAATTGGTGAGATGCGTGATCTAGAAACAATAGCTGCAGCTATTACGATTGCTGAAACCGGGCATTTGGTGTTTGCAACACTACATACAAATAGCGCCGCTCAAAGTATTGATCGGATGGTTGATGTATTTCCACCACATCAACAACCCCAGATCCGTTCTCAACTTAGTAATATTTTAATGGCGATTTGTTCGCAACGACTCATTCCGTCTGTTGGCGGTGGGCGGACAGTAGCTGCCGAGATACTAGTTGCTACTCCTGCGGTCCGAAACATCATTCGTGAAGGAAAAACCCATCAACTTGATGCAGTTATCCAAACTGGTACTGAACATGGGATGCAGTCTATGGACAAGGTTCTTGTCGGCCTAATCCACGCCGGCACGGTTACCTACGACGAAGCCCGCAATTTTGCAGTTGATATTGAAGAGATGGACAGGATGATGAGAGGTTAGGACCACTTATGCTAACTTTTAATTATACCGCCCGAGATTCAAAAACTGGGCAGAAAATAAAGGCCGAGGTGCAAGCCGATAGTAAAAGATCAGCCGCCCAGCTAATTCAAAAGTTAGGTTATTCACCGATTGATATAGATCAAAAAGAGACCAAGGTGGGACCTCTAGCCCGCTATCGCAATCGTATAAAAACCAAAGAGAAAATTATATTCTCCAGACAACTATCAACCCTTATTAACGCCGGTTTACCACTAGTCCAGAGTCTTAGGAGTGTTCAAAGTCAAACAAAAAGCAAGCCACTGCAATCGGTTATAACTCAAGTTATTAGCGATGTCGAAGCCGGGAATAAACTGTCAGATTCGTTAGCCAAAAACCCTAGAGTTTTTAACACAATTTTTTGTAGTTTAGTGTCTTCGGGGGAAGCGTCTGGAACGCTCGACAAAGCACTGGAGCGTTTGGCTATTCAACAAGAGAAGGATGCAGAAATAAACTCCAAGGTTCGCGGTGCGATGATTTATCCGGCGATCGTCCTGCTGGTCATGGTATTAGTTGTTGGTTTCATGCTTGTTAAGGTCTTACCTCAAGTCCAGGTTCTATATGACGGTATTAAGGGTGCTGAGTTGCCGCTTATTACACGTGTTTTACTATCAGCTTCAAACTTCATAATAAAATTCTGGTGGATTGTGGTGGCGCTTGTCGTCTCTGCTATTGCTATGACAACCAAATGGTCAAGAACGAGTGGAGGTAAACGCTTTTTCGACAAGATAAAAATGAAGTCGCCAGGTGTCGGACAACTATTTATGAAGCTATATATGGCTCGGTTTGCTCGTACAGGACATACATTGGTAGCCAGCGGCGTGCCATTACTACAAACTCTAGAAATAACAGCCAAAGCTATAGACAATGTCTATATCGAGATGTCTCTAAAAGCAGCTATCGAGAAAGTTAAAGGCGGGAAGGCACTGTCGGACTCTATCGAGAAAGATCCTAACTTTCTAGATCTTGTTCCAAAAATGATCCATATTGGCGAGCAGTCTGGGTCGCTTGAAAGCATGCTCGACAAAGTAGCCGAATACTACGAAAAAGAGGTTGATCAACAGATTAAAACAATCTCGACAATCATCGAACCAGCAATGATGGTGATTTTAGGAGTTGTAGCCCTGGTTGTAGTCGCGGCAGTCCTTTTACCGGTCTATGGTTTGGCGGGCCAAAGCGGCTTCGGTGGTTAGAGTAATAATAGGCTTGCAATGCTAAGCAGATTTGTCTTACTATATAAGCATAAGAATATTAAAAACAAGAGGTGGGTACCAATGTTTGTAAAAAAATCAGGTCAAAATAAAGGTTTTACGATAATCGAAGTTCTAATAGTTCTCGCGATCGCTGGGCTTATTATGTTAATTGTCTTCTTAGCAGTACCGGCCCTTAACCGAAATGCGCGAAACACTCAGCGTCGTGATGATGTCGCTGCACTTATGGCAATGTTTGCCGAGACTCTCAATAACAATAACGCGTCTCAACCTGCCACATGTAACGGTGCGTCCGCAACATGTTGGGTGAAGGATGCTAAGCTCTCAATTATTGACAATACAACCGCCACAAATGTAGTTTGGACCAAGAACGCCTCGGCTCCAGGAACCGCGCCGACTAACACGAATGTAGATAACGTAGTAATCCAAAATTACCTAAAGTGCAGTGGCAGTGTTGCTACAACCACCGGTGCTTCTTCAAGAAGCGTTGCGGCCTTGTTTGCTGTCGAAACTGCCAGTAGCTCAACATCTCAGTGTATAGAAAGCTAAATTTTAAAATAACTAAATAAAGCGCGCTAGGCGACTAGCGCGCTTTTGTTTACAATAAACATCAATATGTACATCGTCCTTTTTGCTATTTTTGGTCTCTGCGTAGGGAGTTTTGTAAATGCCTTTGTTTGGCGTCTCAAAAAGAACAAAAACTGGGTTACGGGTCGCAGTATTTGCACGCACTGCAAACACAAACTTGCTCCAAAAGATCTCATACCGGTAATTAGCTGGCTATGGCTGAGAGGCAAATGCCGCTACTGCAATAAGAAGATTGATGATAATCCATTAACAGAGGTTATTGTTGCTGTAATATTTGTTGGTAGCTACGCTTTTTGGCCTTTTGCGTTTGATGGAGAAGGCTGGTTCAGGCTGGCGACATGGCTAGTTGCTTTTACAATCCTAGCAGCCATGTTTTTATACGACTTAAAGTGGATGGTTCTACCAAATAAGCTAACTTATGCATTATTAGGGCTCGCAATTATTCAGACTATTGTGGTATTCATTATCCGTGATTTTGATTACGAAGTTTTGCGTCTAGCGCTACTATCAATGGTAGTTGGTGGCGTACTATTTCATCTTATGTATTTAGGGTCTAGGGGTAAATATATAGGTGGCGGTGACGTAAAACTTGGTTATGCATATGGCTTACTGTTACTCGACCCAATCTTACCCTGGCTAGTTTTGACTGTAGCGTCGATTGCAGGCAGCGTAATAGCTATATATCTACTTGTAACTAAACGAGCCAAGATAGGTACAAAACTACCATTTGGACCAATGTTAATTAGTGGGGTAGTGGTAGTCATGATTTGGGGTCAAAAACTTTGGAACCAGATTGGCCAACTTTGGTATTAGTGAGAAGTGCTTGTGTTATACTTTAACTATGCGTAACAGGGGTGGTTTTACGATTGTAGAAACTTTAATGGTGCTTGCTGTGACCTCTATAATTTTCGTAGCGGTCATTGGGTCTGTAACTGATCGCCAAAATCGGATTCAATTTTCTCAGGGTATGCGAGATATAAACTCAAACATATCAGATGTATTAAATGACGTCACGACCGGATTTTTCCCAACCACCCCGGGGCTTACTTGCACAGCGGGGTCTAATAACAACCCTCCACAACTCGGCTATAATGCCAGCACTGGTGACACAACTGGCGCTCGAAAGGACTGTGTCTTTGCCGGTAAAGTTATTCAAATTGGTACTGATACTTCAGCGTCTTTGGGCTTTGTCTATTCAATGGCCGGCCGACGGCTTACTGCTAATTCGAATGATGTAGCCAACTTTGCCGAATTACAACCAGTGGTTATTGATTCGAAGAACACCGATAATGTTACGATTAGCGCAGGCATATCCAACATAGACGCCACGGGCGGCTTAAGTCTACCGTACGGCATTAGAATTGTAAGATCTGACGGCAGTGATGGTGGTAGGGCGATCGGTGTTTTTTATAAAGATTTTCGCGGCGTTTCCTTAAATGGGCAATCTAGTTCTGGTATTACACAAGTGGCGATTGCTGATGTATTTTCTGCGACTAGTGGACCTTCTTCAATGACCCAGACTAATGTTATCGCTGCCGCCGACAACACCACTGCGCTTTCCTCCAAATTCTTGAGTGGTAGTAGTACAATAACCTTGTGCTTTAAAGGTGATACCACCGGACAAACAGCGACCATTACGATTGGGGATGGGATCCAGGGCAATCTACGCCTTGATTATGAAGTAGACTTGAGTGGGGTAGTATGCGACTAAAGAACAGATTATCAGCTGGCGACACTATAATTGAGGTATTAATAGCCATTGCTATCACGTCTATAGTCTTAGCTGGCGCATATGTAGCCGTAGACAGGTCAATGAAGGCTTCGCGGGCTGCTCAAGAACGTGGTGAAGCCGTAAAGGTTGCCGAGGCTCAAATTGAGCGGTTGAAGTACCTAAATTTTAGTAGCTCCACAGCCAATATTTATCAAAGTGGACCTTTTTGTATTTCTCCAACACAAACAGTCATTCAAACCATTGATATTACTAATGATGCGACTGAACCGACTGGTTGTAAGTCATCTCGCTACACAGCTAGTATTACCAGAGACGTCACTAGCGGTACACATCAAATTCGAGTCCTCTGGGAGAATATTACTGGTTCAAAGACTGTTACTTCCTATCCTGGCTTTGATGAAATAAAAATGTACTATCGGATATACCAATGATCAAACGTCGTCAGCTTGGCTTCACGATCTTGGAGGTTCTAATAGCTTCAATGGTTTTTACGGTAGTGTTAATGATCTGCGTACAGGTTGTTACTAGAATCGGTCAGCTTTATTTTAAAGGGGTTACGTCGTCACAAATACAGGATCTAACTCGTAAATTATCCGAGGAGTTTTCGGGCCAAATACAAT
>JBBTYV010000057.1:0-1835 GCA_038061635.1 Patescibacteria group bacterium | reverse complement strand
ATGTATTCTGGTTGGTTATTAACTAACAAATCAGGCGCCGTCTTGGGCGTTCACCAACGTATCGACCGCGTGTCGAGGCGGTTTTTGAACAATCTTATAAAAAACCAGAACCTATTTCCAAAATCTAAACATATTCTTCATTTCGAGGGCAAGAACGGACCAGACGGAATCAAGGCTAAATCACCTGGGAACGATGAGCCTTGGCACTACTACGACCCATTTGACCCCGAGGATTCGCACCTTATTGACCTAATCACCGACCACTACAAATTGCTGGTAGAGGCTCTTAAAAAACGCGACATACACAAAGTGTCGTTTGAGGCAGCTTGGCTGTCGCACGCTCTTGTAGATGGACTAACCCCAGCACACCACTTCCCGTATGAGCAAGAACTTGCCAAACTTCGAGAAGGCAGACCAAAAGAGTCACGCACAAGCATCTTAAAAAAAGGCTTAATGCCCGGCAGAACAAAACTTCGGATGCTCCGGAACAACTGGAAAATGTGGGGCCCAAGGGGTCTTTTAATATCGCACGGCTTTTATGAGTTTGGTGTTAGCTTTATTATGGCACCAATGCGATTCCACCTCTGTTCGCCAACTGATTTTGATGTCAAAACTTTGCATGAAATTGGCATAGTCGAATACTTCAAGCGCGCCTCGCGCGAGGTAGCAATGTTAAATATGTATGAGAACTACTATAAAACCGGCTGGACATCTAAACTTGCCCGCCAAACTCGGGACGAACTAGTGCCAATTCTTATAAAAACTGTGACGCTAGCGTGGTATTCGGCGCTTCGCGACTCTAAGTTAACACCGACTTATAGCAAGGTTTGAGGAATGCGAATAATTACTGGGGAATTGAAGGGCCGTAACTTCCTAGCGCCAGTGGGCAATAGAACCCATCCGATGAGCGAGAAGATCCGGGGAGCGATCTTCAATGCCCTGGGAGATATTGAGGGCTTGACTCTGCTTGATGCTTTTGGGGGCAGTGGGGCGATTAGTTTTGAGGCTTTGAGTCGCGGCGCAGCTTCGGCGCTGGCGGTTGATGTAACCAAAGAAGCACACCGAGCTATGCAGAAAAATGCCGAGTCTTTAAAAGTAGGGAAGAGTTTCAAGGCGGTTCTGGCTAACGTCTCTAGCTGGAGTGCTAATAATCCGGAGATGCAGTTTGATCTTGTAGTTGCCGATTCGCCATACGACAATGTGTCTGAAATAATACTTAACACGTTAAGTATTCATGTTAAGCCAGGAGGGTTGTATATCTTGTCACTTCCAAAGTCTTGCGAGTTCGCTCCCGAAGGCTTCAACCTGCTATCTAAAAAAGCTTACGACCAAGCAACAGTTAGTTTTTATCGAGCATAAGGTCGACATTTTAGCTCTAGCGAAGTAAAATGTCAGACATGCGCGGTGAGAACTGCCAGTAGCAGTTTGCAAGGGAGTCCACTCTTGAAGCTGTGTTTCAAAGAAGTGGTGACGAGGTCGCAGAACGTGACGGCGAAATGGTAGAGGGTTCTCGTCTGGGACATATAGTTTACAATCTAATAGATGCGCGGGTGGCGAAATGGTAGACGCACTAGCCTTAGGAGCTAGCGGGGCAACCCATGGAGGTTCAAGTCCTCTCCCGCGCACCAAAATGAACGACCCCCTTGCTGGGGTCTTTTATTTTGGCTTGGTGAGAGGGATTGAACCGATAGGTGAAATGAGCCAGTGGCTCATTGCAAGAGAATCTTTCAGATTGTATGCTATGCATGCAGTATGAAAGTTCTGGGGGCGCGCCTAGCGTGCACAAGTCCTCTCCCGCGCACCAGTTATAACTATGGAAAAGATAACTAAAAAGC
>JBBTYV010000056.1:0-5802 GCA_038061635.1 Patescibacteria group bacterium | reverse complement strand
CTATTCGTCTGGAGCGTTTAAGGTTAAGAAGCAACTAGTCGAAAAATTTATAAAGAAAGCTCACCCGAAAATGGTTTGGGACATGGGCGGAAACACTGGTGAATTCTCGCAAATCCCAGCAGGTAAGGGGATCTATACTGTTTGTTTTGACATCGACCCTTTGGCTGTTGAGCAAAACTATTTACACAAAGACAAGTCGACAGAAGGCAAGCTTTTGCCACTAGTTCAGGACCTTACTAACCCCAGCCCGAACCTCGGTTGGGCGCACCACGAGCGCCAGAGCCTCAAACGGCGCGGCCCGGCCGATCTTTGCATGGCTCTAGCGCTCGTTCACCATCTGGCAATCGGCAATAACTTGCCGCTAGAAATGATTGCAGAATACTTCGCCACCATCTGCAAGTATCTAATTATCGAGTTTATCCCGAAGGAAGATTCCAAAGTTAAAATTCTTCTGAAGTCACGCCCCGACATCTTCCCAGAATTTACTAAAGTCGGTTTCGAGAAAGCTATGCGTCAACATTTTTCAGTAGTTGCATCAGAACCGATCAAAGGTTCAAAACGGACGTTGTATCTATTAAAGGCAAAAGCAAAAAATGGCAAAAGCTAACCGTCGACCACTGCCAGATAAGTTGAAAAAGTTTATCGCACTGCTTCGATCTCTGATTCTAAAGACGGGGGCGCTCGAGGTTATACATCTTTTCACAATGCTCAGCGTCCGTTACTTGCCAAACCGTAGCAGTGTTTATTGGCAAGAACTGATTTTGCCAATTGTCCTGATTGCGCCTCTAATATTGCTAACTTATCATCTGTATTTTAAGCTTTTCAAAAACCCGCTGACCGCTCATGTGGCGACCTTTTCGATGCTTTACGTATTCTTCCACTTCGGTTATCACTTTACGTCGAGCTCGGAGCTAGCCATTGGACTATCACCAGTCAAACTCAGCTCTGACTTCCGGATTGCGCTCGGTGTACTAGTGCTGAAGTTCATAGTTTCTGGGGTCATTGCACTGGCCTTTAACTTCTTTTTCACAAGGCTAAAGTTGAATAAAACCGTGCCGGCAATGAAGCTTCTGGCCTTCGTGATAGTCTTTATCGCCTTCAATCAAGCCTACAAAATTGCTGACTACAACCTGCGGATCTCAGACCAGACCAGTTTTGAATACGTCTTGCCAGATTACAAGCAAGACAAGTCCAAGATTGTTTCAAAACCCGATATCTATTACTTCGTATTCGACCGTTACGCCAGCAATTCTTGGCTTAGGAGCGAATACGGCTATGACAACTCTGACCTAACCAGCTTCTTAGAGACGCAGGGCTTTACAGTCCGTGATGATGCGCTGTCTAACTATCCGTTCACCATAAGCTCAGTTAGCTCGACACTGGCCATGGAATATCACGACGAGGCGATGGGAGACTTCAAGAACAAAACCACCACTTTTCCACTACGTTCCATCCTAAATAATCCTCCTGTAGCTCAGCTTCTGGAGCAAGACGGCTACCAATATACCACTGTTGCATCCTGGTGGGGCTCAACGGCCGATAAGATTAACGCCGACCATAATCTAACTTCTAAAGCTAAGCTCAACCTCCTGGGGTTAAAAACCAGCCTGACGGAATTTCAGGAATTATTCGCCGATGCATCAGCGCTTAGTTATCTGTACGAGCCAATTCTAAAAAACACACAGATCGATGAACGCCAGCGCCCAATTGACCAGATTGAAGACTTAATAAACATCTCTAAATCCGACATTGGCACGCCAAAATTCGTGTTCTCGCATTTGCTAGTGCCGCACTCCCCATATCTGTTTGACGAAAACGGCGACAAACCAGAATATGACCGCGACGGCAACGACGAAGGGGTAGACGAGAAGGTTAAGTACGTCGCCCAGCTCAAATACGTCAATAAGCTGATAAAAGAGGTGATTTCTGCTATCCGACAAAACAACCCAGGGGCGATTATTGTCCTCCAGGCCGACGAAGGACCATACCCGGCCGAGATTAGGGGCAAGAACTTTAACCATCTCGAGCCAATCGAATCGCTGTCCGACCACGGACTCCGTTCGAAGTATGTGATTCAGGCGGCCTACTACTTCCCGAACAAAGATTCCGCCAGCAAAATAAATTCATCGGTAGACGCTTTTAGGGTGACGCTGAACGACTATCTGGGTTATGACATGCCGTCGCTACCGTCGTGCCAGTACTCTGGCCGGAACCTAATAAATGCCAGGTTAGGGGTATACCAAAGTCCAGATTGCCCAATATTTAGCAAATAGATGCAAGCTTGACTGCGATATATAACAGGCTTACGCTAAAAACAATATTAACGAATGGGGAGCAAGAGCGATGAAGATGACAGCATTCGACAAAGCAGCGTATCTGTTAGTAGTTATTGGCGGACTGAACTGGGGGTTAATTGGTTTCTTCAAATACAACCTAGTAGACGAAATCTTTAACAATTCACTGGAGCGCGTAGTCTATTCAGTTGTTGGCCTAGCGGCCGCCTGGATGTTCTATCAAATGCTTATGATGATGAACGCGGAAAAGAAATAGTAGGCAACGAAGGATAGAAAACTAAAATAAACAAGAAACCCTCCGTTAGTCGGAGGGTTTTTGAATTAAATAGCATCAATAGCTGTTATTGACATTTATATGTGGTTATTCTAATATATGTTTACTTCGTTGAGGTGGACAACTATCTCCGAGGACGTACGTTAATAAGCTCTCTGTAAGCACTTTATTTTTGGTCGGCAATCTGTTCATTGTTTGACTGGATTCCCGATCAAAAAGGAGTGTGAAGTGACCGATACAGCAAAGGCCACCTGTACTAGGTATCGGGTAATCAAGATCACGACTGTTGGCTTCGGCCAGTCAGCCGCTGCCGATGAAGGAACTATGTGGGAAGGCAAGGACCCTGACGTACTCAGCCGTCAGTTTCCGCCAAGTAACGTTATGGGCGCCGACCTTCTTGGGAACAATGAAATCGATGGCGGATTAATCCGTACGGACTTTCGTTTCGAGCGTCAAACCAACCAAGGGGTTTGGAAGGGATGCAGAGACCCACGTCGTCGCATTACTCCGATTACCGAGCGCGAGCGAGAAATCGATCTCGAAAACCGGCGTCAATTCCCGGGCGACTTCTTCAACGGGTGTAACAACTGCGGTGGACGCAACTGCGACGGTTGCTAAAGACAGAGAGCTTTCAGGAGAATGCGATGGAGACAGTGGGTAATTCCGCCGTCCAATCCTTTCTCCTGGCAGTTCCCAAACAAACAAATATTGTTTTTTTAGGAACTGCTGGGCCGAGAATAAATTGTGCTAGCGAGCCAGTTATTTATAATCACAATGTTATGTGGGAAAAATGGGGTGGGTAAGTTGTTCGGATCGCACCAGTGCCACTCCGACGAAATACCCTTTTCAGGATTTGTAGGCTTACCACTTTTTGATTCAAGTAAAACTCCTATAGAAACGTAGTGTTTATCATAAACAACATCATTGTTAATCGAGATTATTCCGACAACTTTTAGATTAGTTAAGCCTGTCTCTTCGATAACTTCCCTGATAGCTGTATCTTCGAAGCTCTCGCCAAACTCTAAATGACCGCCAGGTATTTGCCAAGTGTCTTTACCGTGAGAGGAAAGCCTCTTACCGATCAGAATTTTTCCTTTACGAACAACAACTGCTCCGATACCTACCTTTGGGCGCTTTTTCATATCTCCACTATAGCAAAAACCCTCCACGGGAGAGGGCTCTTGCTTGGCTCCCGCTATTGGACGTACTTGGAACTTTTTGAGGTGTTGCAAAAATATGAATTTCTCGACAGTCAGTTATTATTGTATTAATGGAATTGCCAATTGTATTTGTTATGGGACTTTCAGGTGCAGGGAAATCTACACTCGGGGGATATATACATGATGACCTTAACTTCCTACACCTAGAACAGGATATTCCAGGTGAAAACGGAATAGACAAAGCTGGTATTAGGATTGTGTGGAATAGATATCTTGAGTTACACGACTCAGTGAGCCTGTCCGAAGCCCTACGCAGAATGGCGCAAAACAAAGGAAAGGCCGGCATTGTACTAACTTTCGACAGTCAGGTATCTTTTTCTTTGCAAGATATGGCAACCGCCAAAGAGGCGGGCATAATAGTTGTTCTTTTGGATGGATCTGATGAGGATTGCATGAATTCGTTTCTTAAGCGCGAGACTGCATCTCCTACAAAATACGATGAAAAACATTGGCATGACTATAATGACTCTTCATTAATTAAGTTCCAAGGACTAGAATATGATGAGTATCGCATCAAAGCATTTGAGAAGCACGACCATGTGTCCCCGGAATATCTTATAGAAAGCATTAAGCAAAAAATCGCAAAAAACAGCTAACAATAACTGAATATTTATAAATCATGGCTCGGGGACCAGGATTCGAACCTAGATAAACAGCACCAAAAACTGTTGTCCTACCGTTAGACGATCCCCGAATATTTTTCTGGTGAAAAATTTCGTCGACACTTCTCGCCACCGTCGTGGCTCCGACCTTGCAAAGTGATACTATCACTTTTCACCCGAATATATGTAGTGTCTACATTATACGTACATGAACGTATATCTGATATTTAACTTACTTACGGTCTAACTGTTAGACGACTCACCGATATCCGCCAGCTGGCGGATTCGTCGGCTACGTCCCGCAGCCCCGTGAGTATGATACTTCAAACAAGTTTGAAATCTGATACATCACCTTGCAGAATTTCACAGAAATTCTTCACCCGCCTCAGCGTCGACACGCTTCCGGCCTTGCAAACTACCACAGGTAGTTTTCACCCGAATATATACGACGAGCTTTTACCCGACTAACTAACATCGATAATTCTACCAAAAAACAGATATAAGTGCACTATCATAGGTACTTGAGCTGATTTTGACTGAATACCATTTAGTGATACTTTGTTTTAATGTCAAAAAGATTACTAGTCGCCAAATATGGAACTACTAGCGTTACAAATGGTGAAGGGATGGACTTGAATCGTCTGAAGGCCTATGCTGCTAATTTAGCACGAGTCACTTCAGAGTTTGATCTGATTGTTGTTAGCTCTGGCGCAATGATAACGGGAAAATATTCTCTAGAACAAATCAAAGGGCAGAATGTAGTGGCTGGTGATGAGACGTTGGCGACCATAGGTAGTCCACACGTGGTGACGGCCTGGCAGGCTGCTCTACAACAACATGGTTTATTAGCTGGACAGATACTAGTTACGCATCGTGAGTTAGAAGACAAAGAAGAGTCAGACAAGCTTGAAATGACTTTGAGAGACAGTCTTGGGGTAGGAGTAGTGCCTATTATTAACGAGAACGATGCTTTGAGTGATAGAGAACTAGCAAGGATTGTGTACGGAGGAGATAATGACGGGCTGGCATCCCATATTGCTCGGCGCATGGAGGCGCAGGTTTTATGTATTTTTACTGATGTCGATGGTTTGCTTAACGGTACGAGAGTGGTGTCAGTTGTGCCCGCTACGCCCGAGGACCACGCTAAGGCAATAGGGATAACGACTGGCGCTCATGGCAAAAATGGTGCTCGCCCGAGTGGGATGCCGTACAAAGTTGATGCAGCAATCAAGGCAGCCAACGCAGGCATCGCGACCTATATAGCTAATGCGAACGCAAACATAGAGGACGTACTGGCAGGAGAGACGGGCACATACTTTGAACCAAAACGGTTCTAGCCTCCACCTCTATTGCGAGAGCCAAAAGAAAACAAGATGGACATTTGTGCCTGGTTCTTTTTCTTTGACACACTA
>JBBTYV010000055.1:0-6897 GCA_038061635.1 Patescibacteria group bacterium | reverse complement strand
AGTCGAAGGACGGGAGGTTCAGGTGTCAAACGATCCGTTCTTAGTGTTTACGAGTGAATACTTCAAGTTCACGGCCAGTAAAAGCTGGGCAGAAGCCGCGGAGCTTGGGAACAATACTGACACTTTCGTGTACCGAAAATACAAGAGTACAACCCCCTTGGGGATCTTAACTATTAGAGTTAATGCTGGTTCTCCAAGCCTAACAACTAACGTTGTACCCATTAGGCTACAAGAAGGTAAGATCGCAGAAGTAGGTTCACCCAGCGAGCATTGCTCAAATTCCGTTCCAGCCAGTTCGAACTTAGATCCTCAAAATGTAGTGGTTGAAGAAGTGGCCTTTCGTTGCTGGACTGATGGCACGACCTATATATCTTCGGCAGGCGAACGCGGCGGAGATCTAGAGCTTCTTCTTCTGCGCCCGATCGGAGAAACTGCCACCTATTCACTGTCATACCAAAGCACTTCATTTGAAACTGATGACAAGGCAATCTTAGAAGTTCTGAAGACCTTCGAAACACGTTAATTCACGGTATACTATTCTTATGTTTAAGGGTAGGAATAGGATTTTACTCAGCAACTCTTTAGTGTGGCTGTCTTTCGTGACGCTTATATTAGTGGCCTGTATGATTTCCTTGTCTTCGTTCGCTTCTGCCCAAGAAGCGTCATCTCCAAACTACAAAGTTGACGAGTTGTTTATCGGGACCGGGGGAACAAACGACTCGGCCTCGCCAAGCTATCAGGGTCGGGCGTCAATTGGCGATTTAGGGGTTGGGAACTCAGCGTCGACGAATTTTCAAGCTTATGCAAGTTTTACGACAACTGGTGATCCGGTGCTTGAAGTCGTGGTTAGCGGAGTAACTCTAGATCTAGGCACGCTTAGTGCGTCGACAACTGCCAGCGGGACGGCAACATTTAGCGTTCGGACATATCTCGCCAGTGGCTACGTAGTAATCACACGGGGCGCTCCGCCAACTAGCGAAGGTGGGGCGACGATCACTCCACTTTCTGGTGGCGGAACCGTAACTGTCGGCACGGAACAGTTTGGAATGAACTTAAAGGACAATTCCACCCCAAACATCGGGGCTGAGGTAGTTCAAATTCCTGACTCCTCGTTTAGTTATGGCTATGCTTCTTCTGGTTACGACACTGTTAATAATTTTCGCTATAACACCGGTGACACAATCGCCCAGTCGGATAGTTCGAGTGGACAAACTGACTACACTATTTCGTACATTGTTAACATATCTCCTATCACCGAAGCCGGGCTCTATGTCTTCAGCCAGGATTTAGTCGTTGTCGGCACATATTAATAGGGGAACTAACTACTGTGGATAAGCACCATATTTACTTGAAAAACTTGAAAAAAACGTTTATGGTTATGTTATAGATTTTTTAACAAGAAAAGACTTAAAACAAATACTCTATGAATTCACTTAAGAAGAGACTCGGTCAGATATCTAATTTTGCACTTTGCCTTCTACTAATATTTGTGGCGTTTTTTTCACTTCTTAGCTCAAGTGCTAGCGCTGAACAACTGACCACCAAAAAAGTCACAATAAATAAATCTGCGGCTAGCTCGTCAGATGTCGAACATTTATTTTCCTACACCATTGTCACAAGTGCGGCCGTTCAAGGGATAATTTATCAATTTTGCACCACACCAATCAGTACCTGCACAAAACCAACTGGTATGGCCGTACAGGCTGCGACTCATGACGGCCAGTCGGGCTTTCCGGCTAACGCTACGGCTTTTACAGCACACACAGTCTCTAATGAAGGTGATTGCGACATGACTACAACAGATTCTAAAATGTGTTTCGAGCGTACATCTGCGACCGCGGGTACGGGAGCTGTGACACATACAATTAGTGGCATCACCGCCCCCAGCTCCAACCAAACTGTTTATGTACGGGTATCACTCTATAGCGACAACGCCTTCGTAACAGGTAACTTGACGGATTCTGGAGTCGTTGCCGAAGCCTTTGTGAGCCAGTTAACGATTAACGCCCGTGTTCAGGAAACCCTACTCTTTTGTATCGGGACAGACGATTCCGGTGCAGTCGGTGACTGTACCGATATCTCAGGTACAACTGTCGACATCGGTGTTGTTAGCGACGCTGCTGTAAGCATCTCGCCAGTAGTTTCAGGTAGCGGGGGTAACAACAAGAATGGCTTTGCTATGGTTCGTACTAATGCCGTGAGTGGAGTGGTTATCGTCTATTTCACAACCCTTGATACATCTAGTGGAAAACTAAAGGTTGCTGGTCAGACATGTACTGACAACATTTCGCTGGTTGATCGCTGTATAAACAGTACGACTAGTACTCAAAATTCGATAGTTGCTGGTACAGAAGAATTCGGTATGACTATCTCGAGCGTTGATGTTACAAATGGGTCAACCTCTAATCTTACGCGCGACGGTGACTATGACGGCGACGGAACGGCTGGCGGTGGTTGGGCGTGGCTCGACACGGGTGCAACTGACCAGATCGCATCGTCCTCAACTGTTGTAGACGATGAGATGTTAGTGTTGAGGTTTGCAGCTACCGCATCAGTTACGACTCCGACCGGTTCCTACACTACCCAAGCCAACTTTATTGCTACTCCGACCTTCTGAACTAATTAAACTAATATGACTGTTGTCGGGGTAAGTAGGTATTTGTTATGACTCCTAAAGAACTAGGTGAGCACATCGATACTCGTGCAGTCCGCAGAGTTATTCATAGTCTCCACTCTGTGCTTTTGATGGTGGTACTATCTGCAATGATTTCCTCGATGTTCATATCAAGTTCTATAGCAGCACCAATCGGTTCAAGAACTTTGAGTATTGCCTCATCGGCTCCGAGCGCCACAACGAATCATAGTTTCAGCCTGAACCTAAACTCAGCAACATCGGTAGCGTCAGCTGTCTTTGAGTATTGTCAGGAGAGTCCGGTTTTTGCTGATCCATGTACTGCCCCGACTGGTTTAAATCTAGGGTCGGCTGGAATAGCTTCTCAAACTGGCGAAACAGGGTTTAGTATCCATCCTTCCTCTACGGCTAACATGATTGTCTTGACTAGGGGTAGCAGTATTGTTGTTCCCGGTGAGTCAACTTATAACTTTAGTGCGATTATTAACCCCAGTCAGGCAAACACAACATCATATGTACGGGTTGGGACTTATCTATCAAACGACGGCAGTGGGTCACGGACAGACGAAGGCGGATTAGCGTTCTCAATAACTAATCCACTTAATATACGAGCCGACATACCACCATATCTAACCCTTTGTACTGGTATAAATGTCGAGATGGATTGCTCGGATGCATCTGGTTCATCGATAGATTTCGGGGACCTCACGCCAAGCTCAACAGCATCTGCCACCTCGCAGTTTGCTGTCGCTAGCAATGACGATACTGGCTATAACACTTACATTCTTGGGACAACAATGACCTCTGGGGTAAATGAGATTCCAGCTATTAGCTCGCAATCGGTTAGTACCCAAGGGTCAGGACAGTTTGGGATAAATCTTGTTAGCAATTCCGATCCTTCAATTGGGAATGGACCAGAAGGACCAGGTACCGGCATAGCTAATCCTAGTTATGACGATAGTGATCTATTCAAATTTTCTAATGGTGATACCATTGCAAGTTCAATACTGCCCACTGATTTCAATAGGTTTACATTGACCTATATAGTTAACGTTGCAAATAATCAACCAGCTGGCATCTATGACACCCTAATGACGGTCCTGGCCGTTGCCAACTTTTAATACTAGTCGTATTAGTTTATAATTTGTCCAAACGGGAACGATGAAAATAGACAAATTATCAACAAGTTTTAGTGCGTATAGGTGGCTTGGTATGGTTCTCAGCTTGGCCTTCCTCGCAGTTTTTATATCTAATAATGTACTTGCTCAAAGTAGTGATACTGCCAGTGGTTTACGTTTAGCGCCACTACGTAGTGAGTTGATCATCGAGCCTGGTAAGAGCGATACGGTTTCAGTAAAACTCAAAAATGTATCCGGTGGCGCAGTAATTATTAACAGTGTGGTCGTCGACTTTAAGTCTAACGAAGACGGCTCCCCAAGCGCTTTGCCACAGTCTGACGAACAGCTTCCGACAAGCATTCGCTCATACCTAACTCCGACTGATGGCGTGGAACTTGCCGCTGATGCTGAGTACGACTACAAACTACCACTAGAAGTGCCACAAGACACCTCGCCCGGAGCTTACTATGGCCTAGTTCTTTTTCAAGCAGTGCCTGTTGACCAAGAAGAAGGCGGCGTAGGGAAGGTTGCCTTAACGGCAAGCATTGGTCACGTCGTTTTGCTTGAGGTACCAGGAGATGTTATAGAACAACTACAGGTTTTGTCCGTCAAAGCCGCACGCCAAACACAACCTGACGCCGCTAAAGCTCCAATTGTTCGGCCAGGCTCATTATTTTCGAGCGCTCCAAATCAAGTTCAAATAGATGTTAAGAACACTGGGAATAGTTTCTTAAAACCGTTCGGTAACGTATCGATCTCTGACTGGCGAGGCAATCTAGTTTCAACTGCCGAGATTAACACCGGTGATCCAAAAGGTAATGTTTTGCCGGATGCTAATCGAGTATTCGTAGTACCGGTTACAGAGGTTAAGGGTATTGGGCGCTTCACAATTCTTACAAATATTGGTTATGGTAACGGTAACGAAGTTGTAACTGTGAAATCTACATTCTGGGTACTGCCTCTCTGGTTCGTAGCGCTAGTTGCGACTTTGGTAGCACTTCTAATCTTCGGAATTTTAAGGCTAGTCAAAAAAATAAGACGATGAAAGATTTAGTGGTGGGGTTAGGTCGCAAGTTTGTAGCGATTCTTTTTATTTTGTCTGTACTAATAAGTCCAGCAAAAGTTGTTGCTCAGTCAGAGTCCGGATCGGTTGGTTTGGAGGGCAGAGTTACGGCGTCTGCTCCGACCGTTGCGCCGGTTATTACCGAACCCAAAACCAACTCACATTTTAAGGAATCGCCAACTACTGTTTCCGGAACATGTGAAAGTGATCTACTTATACAGATATTTATAAATGAAGTATTTAGCGGATCAGTGATGTGCGAAGACGATAAATTCTCAATCGAAGTTGATTTGTTTTCTGGCGATAATAAGATTGTCGCTCGCACCTATGACAACCTCGATCAAGCAGGACCAGACTCCAATGTCGTTACTGTTTTTCTAGACATTGTTTCTGGTGACCTAAAAATGACAAGCGACTATGCCAGAAGGAGCGTGAACCCAAAAGAAATATTAACCTGGCCAGTTTCGGTGTCTGGTGGTTCTTCGCCATATGCGATACATGTTGACTGGGGAGACGGTCGGGATAGTCTTAAGAGCGTACTGACGACAGGGGAATTTACTTTAGAGCACACCTACCTATACTCTGGGATTTATAAAGTCGTTGCTCGAGCCGTTGATATCGATGGCAGCCGAGCCGTATTGCATCTTGTAGCTGTAAGTAAGGGGACTTTAACTGCTCCAAACTCCGATACAACAAGTAAGGAAGCTAAAACGGTAGTTCTCTGGGTACCAATGGTGGTCTTCATTGTATTTATGGTCTTAACATTCTGGCTCGGCGTTCGTTACGAGCGTCGACGCTCGGAGTAGTTTTAGCTCGCATCTGTTAAAATACCGGTTGCAATGAAGAAAGTTTTTATTGGATTGAGTGGTGGAGTCGACAGCTCTGTTTCTGCATACCTACTAAAGAAGCAGGGCTACAAAGTTGTTGGTGTTTATATGAAAAACTGGAGCCAAGACCTGCCTGGCTTTGAGTGCCCATGGTTCGAAGATTATCAAGACTCCAAGCGTGTGGCTGTTCAACTCGGAATTGAGTTTAAGATGTTCGACTTTGAGACAGATTATAAGCATCTCGTGGTTGACTACATGATTGACGAATATAAGAAGGGTCGCACCCCAAATCCGGACATTATGTGCAATCAAGAAATTAAGTTTCGATTGTTTTTGAACGCCTGCCTTGAAGACGGAGCTGACCTTATATCTACTGGTCATTACGCTAAAACCAAAGACGGTAAGTTGCTTGTCGCCAAAGACGAGGCTAAAGACCAAACTTATTTTCTTTATAGAATTTCAAAAGAAGCGCTTCAAAAAACACTGTTTCCGCTCGGTGACTTAAAAAAGCCAGAGGTTCGCAAAATTGCAAAGGAACAAAAACTCGTTACTGCTACAAAAAAGGAGAGTATGGGTGTCTGCTTTGTTGGTAAGGTTGGTATTAAAGATTTTCTATCACACTATGTAAAAACTAAACCTGGAAAGATCATAAATCAGGACAATCAAGTTGTTGGCGAGCATGAAGGCGCAATTTTCTATACCATCGGTCAGCGACACGGTCTAAATACGGGCGGCGGCAAGCCATATTATGTTACCGGCAAGAACATGAGGACTAACATGGTCTATGTGACAACCAAACTTGACGATAAAAAACTCTGGACCAGCCAAATTGACCTGATTAACATTCATTGGATTAGTCGCGAACCAAAAAAGAATGAAGTACTGCTAGTGCGGTTACGCCACCAGGGTCCACTACTAAGAGTCAAGAGTTTGAAAGCTTTAAAAAACACAGTCACTATTTTACTTGATCACGAAGAACGAGCCGTAACGGCTGGGCAGTCGGCGGTTATATATTCTGGTTCAGAGGTTCTCGGTGGCGGTGTCGTTGTCTAAGGCAACCACCGCTGTTATACTTTCTCCCAGACCATGACAGCACAAGAAATCCGCACTGCCTATTTAAAGTTTTTTAAAGACCGTGAGCATACTGTCATTCCGCGCGCACTTTTAGTTCCGCAAAACGACCCCAGCACCTTATTCACCGGCTCTGGTATGCAACCGCTCATTCCGTATTTATTAGGACAACCTCATCCGTCTGGC
>JBBTYV010000054.1:0-4077 GCA_038061635.1 Patescibacteria group bacterium | reverse complement strand
GCACGGGCACTAGCGGAATGCAAGATAAAAAAGTCTCCATTCGGAACGGTCGCTTATAGCCACTTATGCGAAGCAGTTGAATTGCTTGGTGGAGATTCCTGGGAATTATTTGAGACTATTGAACTAGGTAACCCATACGCCTCAAAGATAAGACGTGAATTCACAACCAATCTACAAAAACTTGAGAAAAAGTTACAAAAAAGTAAGGGTGCCTGATCTATTACTTAGTCTTCAGGGTATTTTACCAATGATTGTCGACTCGTGAGGTAGCTGATACTTATAAATTTCTTCTTTTTGGAACCATAATTCAATTTCTTGCTCTGCCTCGTCTCTATTGCCGGACGCATGAACAATATTTGGAAGAGTTCCGCCGCGGCTATTAGTAAAGTTCCGAGTTACATGCGTGTAATCACCCCTGATAGTACCAGGCGCCGAATCCTTTGGATCAACTACTCCAACCATTTTACGAACATGGGCTATTGCCTCGATGCCCTCAAGAATAATCGCTATTACAGGCGATTCTGTCATGCCGGTAAGGGTTATGTAAAAATATCCTTACCCCACCGAGTAATCATTTTACTAATGTCTTCATAATGGGTATGGAAGTGCTTTTTATCTGGCGCAACCATCTTAATGGCAATGATTTTTAACCCAGCTTTTTCAAACCTAGTGATTATTTCTCCTGATATGCCACGTAACACGGCGTCAGGCTTAAGGATAACTAGTGTTCTTTCTACCATTTTTTCTCCTCTATAAAACGTTAATGATTAGTAATATCCCAATTAGAGTTCCTAGACCTAGTCTATACCAACCGAAGACCGCCAGGCCGTGTCTTTTTAAAAGCCCAAGCATAGTTTTAACAGCCAATAGCCCAAGTAAGAGTGATACTAGATTCCCCGCCCAAAATACCGCAGGATTGTCGCCAATAAAGGCTAGCCCGTCTTTAAAAAACAAGGAATGAACAATTGCTCCGGCAATTGTTGGCGCGGCCATTAGAAAACTAAAGTTCGCGGCAGCTTCGACAGAAAACCCCTTATTAACACCTGTCAAAATAGTAATTCCGGAGCGTGATACGCCAGGAACTAGCGCCAGCATCTGTGACAAACCGATAATAACAGCATCATTAACACTGGCTTTTGTCTCCTCGTGAATCTTAGTTGCATTAGATTTCCCGAATCTGACCATTAATAAACCTACTATAAGTAAAGCAACGACAATCACCCACAGATTCTCCGACAAATCCTCGAAAAAAGCGCTAAACAGGAACCCGGCGATAAGTGTTGGCACGATACTCAAGACCAAAATTAAACCAAACCAATAATTTTTTTTAACAAACACCTCTGTAAAAGCGTTATTAATCCTTCGATTAAAAAATACTAATAAAGCAAAAAGTGTACCGATGTTTAAAAGTACACCAAAGGTAAAGTTACTGTCGAGGCTCAAAAACTTTTCAGCCAAAATCAAGTGTCCGGAACTAGAAACCGGTATAAATTCTGTTACTCCCTGCACACCGCCAAGTACTAATGAGTCTAAGATTGTCATCTAACAGATACTAACAGACAGTTGAACCGTTCGCCACATGAACACATATTTTGTTCACCAGCTACCTCTGTAAAATAATGGTTAATTTAGACATTGTGGTCTATACTCGTAAGTAGGATGAACTATAAACAAGCAGTTTTGCAATATCTGGAGTACCTCGAAATCGAACGAGGCCGTTCCGACAAGACAATCGCCAATTATCACCACTATCTTGACCGACTCGGAGACTTTGCAGGCGACATTTCAACTAAAGAAATTGATGCTGAACTCGTTCGAAAGTGGAGACTTTGGTTAAATCGACTAGCTTCTGGTCGTGGCGACGACCTGGCTAAAGTTACGCAAAATTATCACCTGATTGCTTTACGTAACTTCTTGAGATGGTGCCTAAGAAGAGATATAGCCACTCTTGCACCCGATAAGATTGAACTAGCAAAGGTTGCGAGAAAGGAGGTTAACTTCTTAAGTTCCGAGGAGGTCGAGAGGTTACTTAACACTCCTAACCCGAGCACCGACTCTGGACTGCGAGATAAAGCTATACTAGAACTACTTTTCTCCTCTGGGCTTCGGGTATCAGAGTTAGTAGGCCTAAACCGTGACCACGTTAACTTGAAGCGACGTGAATTTACAGTCCGCGGGAAAGGCCAAAAAGACCGTCCTATATTTGTTAGCGTTGGGGCTACTGAATGGCTCCAAAAGTATCTAGATAAACGAGCCGACAACCTCCCACCCCTGTTTATTAGTGTTGGTAGTAATCATACTGCTAGCACTGACGGAAACTACAAGCGTCTAACAGCTAGGAGTATTCAAAGAATAATCCAGAAGTACACCCTAGTCGCTGGCATTACTAAGCACGTCTCACCCCATACCCTACGCCATAGTTTTGCTACTGATCTACTGATGAACGGCGCCGATATTAGAAGTGTCCAGACGCTCCTTGGTCACAGCAATATCTCTACGACCCAGATATACACACATATTACTGATCCACATCTAAAGGCGGTACACGAGAAGTTCCACCACAAAAAGCCTTAATACACCTTCTGCTAGAGGGAGCTCGGGTCGCACGAAGGTATGGCGCTGTCGGTTGTTGTGTTCGACGGCTCGGTTTGCAAGCGTTTGCATAGGTCGTCACCTATTTCTAGCACAGAGCTTGGTAAATTAGCGCTTGCTCGAAGAGGTCTATATATTTTAATGCGTTTTGTTACGTCGTTGGCGCGTCCAGTTGAGTCTATTAACACTTGAGCTCCAACAAACGGTAGCCGCACGTTACCAGCGTCTCTACCTTCGACTGTTGCGTGAACAGGGTCGTATGTTGACTTCAATATAATGTAATACTGCCCACTCAACCCATTTATCGTGATCTTACACTGTCTTGGCCAATTATTAGGTGTGCTTGTATTAGACGTTGCACAACCACCTCCCATAAGACGCCCATTTAGATTCGTTGTCGTAGCAGTTTGATTTGTAGTACTAGAAGTTGGATAACCAAGTACATAAATCAGCCCGCCAGCAATTGCCGCCCGGTTCGTACCAGTTGTGGGGAAAGGAATAAGCTGAACTGTTAAAACTCCAGGGGTACTGCTATTCCAACCTACATCTTGAGATAGGGCGCCAGCAGCAGTATCAATTGTTGGTGGGAATACAGGTGACGACACTGCCGAGTCATTCTCCCAATAAATATCTAAAGCAGTTAGTCCTGTGGCCGAGATTAAGAAGACTGTTGATGCCGACTCGCCCACAACATCGTCGATTTGTGACGGAGTTTGATCAACAAACACGCAAGTCCTACTAACATTTGAAGTCGCGTCTAGTATTCCGCTTGAGATTCCCGATGGATTAATTTTAGCCTGTGAAGTAGTGTCGCAGTCAGAAATATCACCCACCGCTGACGGGTTATCCAAAATCGCTTTTGAGGCATCGTTAATACCGGTCTCGGCAGCATAAAAAGCCTGGGTAGATAGTTGTTTGTCGAGTGCTTGGCGTTGTTCGCGTCTCGACAGTGTCGCAAACGACAAAGTCATTAGCGAAATAACAATCATCAGCATCATGCAGATTATTAACGAGATCATGCCCGATTGATTGCGTCTCATAGTCACTATTCTACCTTAACCCTTCTGAGTAGGGTTGATGATAGTTCGCTAGTTGCGCAAAACTGCGAACCTGAGATACCGCTTTTACAAATCGCTGCTCCGTAAACCGCTGGTGTATCTGTTGAACCGGCTACAGGATAGTCAAATATATCACTGTCACCGAGCGCTAAGCGAATATCCAAGGTCCAAATATAGGGGTTGGTAGTACTTCGAATGATTGATAGTTTTAGTATTCTCATATTTTTGACTGCTAGTTCCGTCGCACCTGCAAATCCAGTATCTGTTGTAACACAAGCCCCACTATAGGCTATTCGTTGCAAAACGGTGGTTACTCCTGTGTCCCCAAGTTTTCTGTTCATAATAGCTCTATAACGACTATCACCTACGCAGAAGATAAGGGGTGTTGCTGGGTTATTACCCGATATCGAGTCAGGATAAGGTATGC
>JBBTYV010000053.1:0-6769 GCA_038061635.1 Patescibacteria group bacterium | reverse complement strand
ATGGCTAATCCCATATGCTAAAAAGACAAGGCCAATCAAACCCCATCCCAGCCACGAGAAAAGCGACAAACCTTCGACATCCTTAGTCGAGTAGATTTGTATGATTTGTGGCACCGCACTGAGTGGGCTCAAAATAGAAGCCAGCAGCATTAGGCGATCAACAGTTGTTCGGTTCTTTTTCTGATGAAGATATTTAAAGAGATGGTGGTGTGCGGACATTAGCTACATTTTAACACCCGGAGTACGTCAGAGGTGATATTGTACTATTCTGCCTTCTTATCGTCGACGACTTCGCCTTCTACTGGTTCGTCCTTTTTAGACTTCTTCTTATCGCCATCTTCTTCGGCTTCGTCTTTCTTCTCGTCTTTAGAAGCCTCTTCGTACATTTTGGCGCCAATTGGCATGATTTTGTCGGATAGTTCTTTGGCTGCGGCTTCAAGAGCGTCTTTGTCAGCTTTTTCATCCGCAAGCACTTTTTTTGCAGCCTCTACTGCTTCGTCGATGACCTTGGCGTCTTCTTCCGAAATCTTGTCCTTATTGTCGGTCTTCATTTTCTCGGCTTGGTAGACAGCGTTTTCGAGTAGGTTCTTGTTTTCGATTGCAGCCCGCTTTTTCTTGTCTTCCTCGGCATGAGCTTCGGCGTCTTTTGCCATCTTTTCGACTTCTTCTTTTGAAAGTCCTGAACTACCCTGAATAGTAATGCTCTGTTCTTTGCCAGAACCTTTGTCCTTAGCTGTAACATTTAAGATACCGTTGGCGTCGATGTTAAAAGTAACTTCGATCTGCGGGACGCCACGAGGAGCTGACGGAATACCGTCAAGGATGAAACGGCCGAGTGATTTATTGTCAGCGGCCATATCGCGCTCACCCTGCAAAACGTGAATCTCAACTTGTGGTTGGTTGTCGGCAGCAGTCGAGAAAGTCTCGCTCTTGCTTGATGGGATAGTCGTGTTTCGTTCAATGAGTTTAGTCGTAACACTACCAAGGGTTTCAATGCCGAGTGATAGCGGCGTAACGTCTAGAAGTAGAACGTCTTTAACGTCGCCAGCAAGGACTCCACCCTGAATAGCGGCACCAAGCGCTACTACTTCGTCGGGGTTAACGCCCTTCATTGGTTCTTTGCCAAAGATTTCTTTAACTTTAGCTTGAACAGCCGGCATGCGGGTCATTCCACCGACTAGCACCACAGCGTCGATGTCTTTAGCTTCAACACCGGCGTCTTTAAGGGCTTTTTTGCACGGCTCGGCAGTTCGGTCGACAAGTTCACCGACTAAATCTTCTAGCTTGGCTCGGGTCATCTTGTATTCAAAGTGTACTGGACCATCGGCTGTAGCTGTTAGGAATGGCAAGTTAATGTTCACTTCTTGAGCGGTCGAAAGTTCGATCTTAGCCTTTTCGGCTTCGTCGCGCAGACGCTGCATGACGGCCTTGTCTTCGGCAGTATCAATACCGCTGTCTTTTTTGAACTGCTCGATTAGGTGGTTAACTATCACGCGGTCGAAGTCGGCGCCACCTAGGTGTGTGTCGCCGTTGGTACTTTTTACCTCAAAGACACCGTCGCCAAGTTCCAAGATTGAAACGTCGAATGTTCCACCACCAAGGTCATAGACGGCAATCTTTTCATCTTTCTTAGAATCCTTATCTAGCCCATAAGCAAGGGCAGCCGCAGTCGGCTCGTTAATTATTCGTTTAACTTCCAAGCCAGCGATTTTACCAGCATCTTTAGTAGCTTGGCGCTGAGAGTCGTCGAAATAGGCCGGAACGGTAATAACCGCTTCGGTAACCGGTTCTCCCAAGTAAGCCTCAGCATCGGCCTTCATCTTCGAGAGAATCATGGCGCTAACTTCTTCTGGGCTGTAGTCTTTGTCGCCCATCTTTACTTTGACGCCGTTACCAGCTTTGACCATTTCATAAGACATTAGTTTGATGTCTTTTTGGACTTCTTTGTCTTCCCATTTGCGCCCGATTAGACGTTTTACTTCATAAACAGTGTTTTTTGAATTCGTAAGAGCCTGACGTCGAGCCAACTTGCCCACTAGTCTTTCGTCGTTTTTATTGATAGCCACGACACTCGGTGTTGTTCGATCGCCTTCGGCGTTTGATATAACATCAGCTGAGCCACCTTGCATGACAGCCATTGCGCTGTTAGTTGTTCCTAAGTCGATTCCGATTATTTTGCCCATCTTTTTCTCCTTTTTTAACTATTTTCTACGATTTAGTGAGTTTCTACCCCTAATAATACCGAATTGGCACTCTAGTGTCAAGAGTGCTAATAGTTTTGTTGGTTGGGTGTTGAATTGCTGATGCAATGGACGCTAGTTTCTGCGAATCAGGACCTCTTGTAGCCTTAGTTACTAGGGGTTGAATCACAAAGAAACTAGTTAGTCCAGGGCGCAACAAGGCAACGCCTAGACGATGAAACTACTTAGCACTCTTGACACTAGTCAAGAGTGCTAGTTATCTGTTTCTGTTTTTGCTTGTGAACACGGGTTATTAATCATGCACTCTTGAGCTCAACACCTGTGACCACGTCATTTATGAATTCTGCAGCAACTTGTGAACCTGCGCAGCTATCAAACGAACAGTTACCTAGATAGCGGTTAGCGAGACAATCGATCACGGCACCACTTATAAGTTCTCGTCTGATGAAGACTCCACTTATCTCTGCTGATATTTCAGCCCTTCTCTTCATGTCATCACTAGGATCAAGCGTATCCCCAATTTCCGAATGCGCAACATTGGCCTGTTGTACGACAACCCCCTGAGCAAATTTTATCTCTGAAGGTCCCATGACAGGATTACCGATAATATCAGCAAGCCGGCAGTCATGCCATCTGGTCATTTTTTGACCTTGACTATGGCTGGACGGAGAATCTTATCACCAAGCATGTAACCGGACTGCATTTCTTCAGCGACAACTTCTTCACCAGGTCCGTCTTCGACACTAACGGCTTCCATGAGGCTCGGGTCGAAAATTTTACCGACCGTCTCTATTTTATGAAGTCCTAAATTACTTAACACGTCAAGTAATTGTTTCTCAAGAACATTAATGCCTTTAACCCAATTATTGTCCTGAAGTTCCTTCGGTGTGTGAGCAAAAGCCCGTTCCAAATTATCAAAAACCGGCAATAGCTCCGAAACGGCCATTTCGCGCCCTAGTCTTAAAGCATCTAGGCGTTCTCTTTCGGCACGAACTTTGAAATTGATAAAGTCGGCCTGCAGTCTCTGAAGATCAGCCGTCAGCTCAACTACTTTCTTGTCGATCTCCGATTTTCGATTTTCTATTTTCGAAACTTTAGGCATAAAGTTGCTCCTCAAGCATTTGACCAGCATGCGACACTAGCCCCATAACATTTCTATAACTCTGGCGGGTCGGGCCAACAACACCGATGTAGCTTTTGTCGGAATAAGGGCTGCGAAATCGACTGATTATAAGGCTACACCCGCTGGTCTTACCGATTGGATTTTCTTGACCGATATAAACATTAAGCGGTTGGTTGGGTGCAGTTTCTCGAAGCCACGGCTCGAGGTTATCAAGAAGATAAGTTACGCCTTTGAGCATATCGCCACCAACAAATTCTGGCTGAGCAAACAAGTTCGAGAGTCCACTCATATATAACTGGCTGCCGATTGTGCCAATACCAAGATTGCCAGTCATGTCGACTAAACTATCGACTGCTGATTTTATAGCCTGGGTTGGCTCGCCGGCACCTAAAACCCTCGTATTAAGCGTTCTGGCATTACGTTCTATCGCAGTATATGGTTCTGCTGCTTGCAAGTTATTAACATACCAACGATAACCTCGGTCTGTCGGTACTCGACCAGCACTAGTGTGTGGTTGATGAATGAAACCCATCTGTTCAAGTTCGGCCATATCTGCTCGGATCGTAGCACTACTAACATTGAAAGCCCGCGCTAAAAGCTGTGAGCCAACCGGGCTAGCAACTTCGGCATATTGCTCAACGATCGCTGATAGAATTTTGTATTGTCGCTCTGTCATAATGAGAAAATTATACGATTTTTAGCACTCCAGCGTCAAGAGTGCCAAAGAAAAGGAGTATAATGTTTGTATATGAAAGCGCCAGACTTTACTCTGCCTGATCAAAATAATAAAGAACATTCCTTGAAAGACTATGCCGGGAAGTGGCTAGTTGTCTATTTTTACCCGAAAGACAATACACCAGGCTGTACTAAAGAGGCCTGTGCTTTCCGTGACGGTCGCGACATGCTCGCGTCACTTGGTGCCGAAGTTGTCGGCATTAGCAAAGACTCGGTCAAAAGTCATGCTAAGTTCGCTAACGATCATAATTTAAACTTCACGCTTTTAAGTGATCCGTCTACCAAAACAATTGATGCTTTCGGCTCATGGAAGCTGAAGAAGTTCATGGGCCGGGAGTATGTGGGGATTAATCGAGATACATATTTGATTAATCCAAAGGGCGAAATAGTTAAAAAATATGAGGGCGTCAACCCTCTTAAGCACTTCTCAGAAATCTACGAAGACCTCAAGCAACTTGTTTAGAGCTTCTGGTATGTAGTACCAGTAACAATGAGCGTCAAAACACCAACTACTAACAATATCCAGGGGTTATTTGATAGCAGCGGAACCTTGTCGATTAATTTTTCTAAACCATAAAATATGGCTACTACACCGAAGGTAGCTGTTAGTGTTGTCCAAAGCGGAAATCTTTGACTAACTCTAATTCTTTTTTCAATTATAGCTCGCTCTAAACGCTCTTCAGCATCAGTAAACGGTATGTAGTTTCGTCTTTTGTTTTCGCTCATGATTCTTTCATTATAAAGCAAATCGTTTGCTTACCTACTTCTCCGCGCGCTCCTTCCTGCAACCAAACTTCCCTTACTAGCCATGAGTCTTGGCCCTTTATGACAGCTGTCTTCTCTGGACTATCGATACTGATGTGAAAGATACCTTCATAATCCAGATCCCTAGTTCGTATCTTACCTTCGAGTACTCTCAAAATTTTTAATAACAATTCTGAGAGTTCTGTAGATTCAATAGAATAATAGTCGGGGCCGCCTTCATAACGTCCCGGTTTGCCGCGACTTATCGTAAATGGCTTGTGAGCTTCAATAGTATTTTTAAAATCGCTAACCATTTCCTTACGACTATAGCCACCCAGTAAACCAAAACGCCTTTTGAGAGTTATGTGTAGTTTTGTTTCTGTATCAAGAAACACTATGAGCTGGTATTTGTATAGATTTTCGTCTGCCCGTTCTGGTTTGTATTCCATTTTAGTCCCGTTTTAGAAGTACGGTGAATGCTTCGGCCGGGAGGTCGACTTTGCCGAAGCGCTTCATGCGCTCCTTGCCTTTCTTTTGCTTGGCGAGAACTTTCTTCTTTCTTGAGACGTCACCGCCATAAAGCCCTGTGGTGACATCCTTGCGAAAGGCACTAATGTCTTCACGGGCAATAAACTTACCACCAATGGCTGCCTGGACTGCCACCTTGAAGTTCTGGCGTGGAATGATATCTTTGAGTTTTTCTGTTGTGCTTCGCCCTAGTGCTTCGGCTTCGGTTCTGTGACACATAATACTTAGTGCTTCGACGATATCACCGGCAATGTAGAAATCGAGCCGGACTAAATCCTCGACACGATAGTTATCGAGTTCGTAGTTGAAACTTCCGTAACCCGAGGTTTGGCTTTTAAGGTTGTCATAAAAATCTGTTAGCAGATTAGCTAGCGGCGCTTCAAACGACACGATACTCAAATGCTCGTCAACGAACGATAGATTCTTTTGAAGCCCTCTAGCCTCTGAGATAAGTTGAATGACCGCACCGACATATTTTTTTGGGCAAACTATCTCGCCTTTAATCCATGGTTCTTTAATTTCTTTAACTAAACTTGTCTCAGGCATACTGCTTGCCGACTTAATATCAAGTTCTTCACCGTTTACTAATTCAACTTTGTAGTCTGTCGACGGATTAGTAACGATCAGTTCAATGTCGAACTCTCGAATAATTCGCTCCCTGACGATGTCTAGGTGCAGAAGCCCTAAGAAACCAACCCGAAAACCATGTCCTAGCACTGGTGAGTTTTCTGGTTCGTAAACTAACGCTGAGTCGCTAAGTTTTAGTTTATCGACAGCATCCTTAAGGGCCGGATAGAATTCATTACTGCTCGGAAAGAACCCAGCATAGACAAAAGGCCGAACCTCTTTGTAGCCAGGCAGTGCTTCGGCTGGTTGATCTTCAAGTAAGACCGTGTCACCAACTCGCGCTTCAGAAGTGCTTTTAAAATTAGTGACAATGTAACCGATCTCACCAGCCTTTAGGTCAGTGGACGGTGTCATGCCGGGTGATAAATATCCGACTTCTAATGCTAAGCCACTGGCTTTTGTAGCTGCCATAGTAATATGGGCGTTCTTTTTGATACTGCCATCCGTACAGCGCACATACAAAATCACTCCTCGGTATTCGTCATAGAAACTGTCAAAAACTAACGCTCGCGGGTTAGACGATTCGTCGCCTGTAGGTTGCGGCACTTTTTCAATAACTGCATCCAGAACCTCCAAAACCCCTACTCCGGTCTTTGCGGAGATCGCCAGGACCTCTTCGGGTTTGCAACCAAGTAGTATCACAATTTCGTTTGTAACGCGTGCGACTTCAGCAGCTGGTAAATCAATTTTGTTAAGTACCGGAATGATTGTCAGGTTGGCGCCAAGTGCTAAATAAACATTAGCTAAGGTTTGAGCCTGAATACCCTGCGAAGAGTCGACTACCAGTAGTGCACCTTCACAAGCTTCAAGC
>JBBTYV010000052.1:0-4785 GCA_038061635.1 Patescibacteria group bacterium | reverse complement strand
GTAGTTGTTGCCACAGATAAAACTGAAGGGGAAGAAGAATAATGATGCGACGCTATGACAGTGGACCAAATATTGCCGACTTCGATGCGGTACGACTAACTATTGCTAGTTCTGAAGACATTATGGACTGGAGTCACGGCGAGGTATTGAAGCCAGAAACTATTAATTACCGAACTCAAAAGCCAGAACGTGACGGACTATTCTGCGAGAGAATCTTCGGACCAGCTAAAGATCTGACTCAGCACGATGCCAAGCTTAAAGGCATTCGCTCGCGCGAAGTTGCTGTCGACAAAAAAGGTGAAATTGTTACCAAAACTATCGTTCGTCGTGAACGCATGGGTCACATCGCGCTTGCAGCACCTGTTTCACACATTTGGTTCCTTCGTGGCACACCAAGTCCAATCGGCCTGGTACTAAATATGACAGTTAAGAACCTAGAGAGAATTGCTTATTTTGCAAGTTACGTATTCCTAAAAGTTGACGCTGAAAAACGCGACCTTATGCTGGCTGACAAAGAAGCCGAATTTGAGGCTGGCAAGGTTGCCATCAAAGCGCGTTTTGAAAAAAAGGCAAAAGACGAAAAGGCCGATGTTAAAGCTTTGGCCGAAGCGCAAACTAAAGAAATTGAAGAGTTAACTGAGACTTATGAAGAAACAAAGACTCAACTAACTAGCCTTGTTCTGCACGCATTAGTGCCAGAAACCGACTTTCGCAATATGCCCGAAGAAATGCAGGATCTTGTCGAAGTAGGCATGGGTGGTTCGGCCATCAAAGCTATGCTTGACACCGTCGATCTTGGCAAGCTTATCGAAGATCTAAACAAAGAAGCTATCGAGGCTAAAGGCCAGCGCAAGAAGAAGATCATGAAACGTCTTCGAATGCTCGAAAACATGCACCGCTCAGGCATTAAGCCAAACAGCATGTGTGTGACAGTTTTGCCAGTTATCCCTCCGGACCTTCGGCCGATGGTTCAGTTGACTGGTGGTCGTTTTGCGACAAGTGACCTCAACGACCTTTACCGCCGAGTTATTAACCGCAACAATCGTCTCAAGAAACTAGTTGATCTAAACGCTCCAGAAATTATTCGACGCAACGAACAGCGCATGCTCCAAGAAGCAGTTGACGCGCTTATCGATAATAGTTCGGCAAGATCTGGTCGTGCTGTTAGCACTACCGGTCAGCGCCGACGACTCAAGTCACTTTCAGACATGCTAAAAGGCAAGCAGGGACGCTTCCGACAGAACTTGCTCGGAAAGCGTGTTGACTACTCTGGTCGTTCCGTAATCGTGGCTGGTCCAGAACTAAACATTCACCAGTGCGGTCTGCCGAAGATGATGGCTCTGGAACTATTCAAACCATTTGTTATTGGTTTACTCATCGAACAAGAAGTAGCCCACAATATTCGAGCCGCAACACGAATGATCGAACTCGGCGAAATCGTCGTCTGGGATGCCTTGGACGAAGTTATTAATGGAAAGTACGTTCTTTTGAACCGTGCTCCTTCACTTCACCGACTCAGCATCCAGGCTTTCCAACCAAAACTTATTGAGGGTAAGGCTATTCAGCTCCATCCGTTAGTCTGTAAAGGTTTCAACGCCGACTTCGACGGTGACCAAATGGCTGTCCACTTGCCACTTAGCGATGCAGCGCAGGCTGAAGCGCGTGATTTGATGAGCGCTAGCCACAATATCCTCAAACCAGCTGACGGTACACCAGTACTGCATATCGAACAGGATATAGTTTTAGGTGCTTACTACATTACCTATGACCGCTACCCAGACAAGAAACGTCGAAATTTCTCATCTGTTGACGAGGCTTTCTTCGCTTATGAATCGGGCAAACTACTAATTCAGGATCCAATCCGGGTCAGCTTTAGAGACCAGGTGCTGGAAACGTCTCTCGGGAGAGTATTGTTTAACGAAATTTTCCCTGAAGAGTTCCCATTCCAGAACGAAGCAATGACCAAAAAGAAACTCCAAAAAGTAATGGCTCTTGTTTATCAAACACTTGGCCAGGAAAAAACTGCCGAAGTTGCTGATGAGCTAAAAAACCTAGCCTTTTACTACGCTACATTATCCGGCCTATCAATGGGAATGGATGATTTTGTGGCAATCGATGGATTTGAAGGAGTTGTAAAAGAAGGTGAAAAGAAAGCTGCTTTGATTTCAGGTCAGTACGACCAAGGTTTCATTACAAACGAAGAGAGAGCTCGACTAACGATCGATACTTGGGAAGCCACTGACGCAACTGTTCAACAGATGTTAAACACCCAAATGGAAACCATCGACAACAGTATATCGATTAGCGTGACTTCTGGTGCTCGTGGTTCACTGTCAGAAATTAAAAACACTGTCGGTATGCTTGGAATTCTGTCCGATGCCGCTGGTCGCGAAATTGAACTACCGGTTAAGAATGGCTTTAAACACGGTTTAAGCACCCTTGAATATTTCACCGGTGCACGTGGAACTCGAAAATCGCTAGTTGACATTGCCTTACGTACTGCTGACTCTGGTTATCTAACGCGTCGACTTGTTGATGTCTCACAAGATGTCTTTACAGTTGAAGGAGAGGACAACGACCCAGGCTACACTATGCACAAAGTCGATGCCGCCGAACTAGGTATTACTCTAGGAACTCGTCTACTAGGTCGCTACTTAGCCGAGACTCTAAAAATTGAAGGCAAAATGATTGCCCGTCGCGGAGATCTAATTACTACTGATATAGCCGGGAAAATTGATCTAGCAGAGCTCGAGACTGTAAAGATCATGAGCGTACTGTCGACTTCATTGGTTCGCGGTATCCCGCGCAAGAGCTACGGACTGGACCCAGCTAATGGTCAGTTAGTCGTATCAGATCATCCAATTGGCGTTATTGCAGCTCAAAGTATTGGAGAGCCAGGTACCCAGTTGTCGCTTGACTCTAAGCACCGTATCTCTGTTGTTGAAGACCGTTCAGCTTCAGGCCTAACCCGTATTGAAGAGCTTTTTGAAGCTCGCACACCAAAAGGTCAAGCTTACCTTACTGACATTGCCGGTAAAGTAAAAATCTGGGAAGAGGGCGATAATTACGTCGTTCAAGTTACCGGCAAAGACCAGAAGCAGACTGTTCTAGAGATTGGCGGTCGTGTACCGCAAGTTAAAGCAGGTACGGAAGTTTCGATTGGAGACGTTGTGGCATCCGGAGACGGAGGCGATAACCCACTAATTACTCCTGTTTCTGGAACGATTGAGGTCTCAGCTAAAGAGATTATTGTCACACCGCACGAAACAGCGTCAGTTAAATACGAAATCCCTGGCTTTAAGCAGTTAATGGTCAAAGATGGCGACGTTGTTGGCCAGGGAGACAGATTAACCAGTGGTTCAATTAATCTTCAAGAACTTATGCGCCTTAAGGGTGTCGAGGAAACCCAGCGCTACATTGTTAACGAAATTAGCCGAATCTTTGCTACGCAGGGTCAGTTAATCTCAGACAAACACCTTGAGATTGTTATTCGACAGATGTTCAGTCGTGTTCAGGTCGAAGATGCTGGCGACAGTCAGTTCGTCATTGGCGACATTGCCTCGCGCGCCGCAATCGTTGAAGAAAACACTCGTCTAATTGAAGCTAAGCAAGAGCCAGTTGTCTACACTCAATTACTTCTTGGAATTACTAAAGTTTCGATCTGGTCAGACAGCTTCCTTTCGGCAGCTAGCTTCCAGGACACTACCCGAGTACTTATTTCAGCAGCAACCAGCGGTAAGCTCGATAAACTATATGGCCTTAAAGAAAACGTCATCTTGGGTCGTAAGATCCCAGTTGGTACTGGAGTTTTGAAAGCCGACACCGTAACCGACGTTGCAGAGGAAGGCTGAATCTGTTAAAGTGATATTAGGACATGGGGACTAGTAAATAGTAAATGGGCAAATGCGAAGCAACCCAAGTACCATCTACCAAACACTAACCCCTAAATTTTTGAAAGAAATTACATATGCCAACAATTAACCAATTAATTCGCAAACCTCGTAAGATGCCACGGCTCAAAACTAAGAGCCCGGCTCTCCTTGGTGTGGTTAATAACCTAAAGAACACTAACTATGAAAAGAACTCGCCGTTCAAGCGTGGAGTTTGCGTTAAGGTTACAACCAAGACACCAAAAAAGCCGAACTCAGCCCTTCGAAAAGTTGCTCGTGTTCGTTTGAGTAACGGTAATGAAGTCTGGGCATACATCGGTGGTGAAGGCCACAACTTGCAGGAACACGCCGTGGTTTTAGTGCGCGGTGGTCGTGTACCGGATCTTCCAGGTGTGCGTTATCACATTGTTCGAGGCTCGCTTGACCTTCAAGGTGTTTCTGGTCGTAAGAGCAGTCGTTCAAAATATGGCGCTAAAAAGGACAGTAAATAATCATGGCATACTGCGAAGTGAAAGGCGGAGAGTGTGATCATCTTGAAGCTGAACTTCACAGCGGTTCTCAACCACTACGTATTCTAATAAGTCGTTGCGTTGATGGTTTTAAAACTATAGAGACCGAAGGATCGAGCGCAGAATGCGGTCTAGAACATTTTGCGATTGTAGAAGCAGATAATTCAAATGTGCCAGACACCTCCCGCTTGGATGCAGTGCGAGGAAGCAGCGAAGCACGGACTGAGCTGCACGATGTGGTGCAGCAAGGGAGTACTGGAGCGGGTGACGAAGTAATGCGCCAAGTCGGAGGTGGCTGGAATGCCTAGAAAGACCACTAAAGCCTTAGTTCGAGTTGTTGCGCCCGATCGAAAATACAAGTCGGTCATGGTTCAGCGCCTTATCAA
>JBBTYV010000051.1:0-8885 GCA_038061635.1 Patescibacteria group bacterium | reverse complement strand
GGAGCTACCATGCAGATTGCCAGCGCTACTGGCGAAGGCGCCACAGCGGCGCTAAAAATGCGCGAATACCTGCACCACAACCGTTAGAAACGAAAAATGCTCATGTTATAATTGAAGTAAGTTATGAAGTGGTTGCCACGATCAAAAAAATCCTTGCTTTTACTAATACCAATTGTTGTATTGGCCGGCGGGTTGGCTTATTTTGTCCTTTGGACAGGCAATAAGAACGACTCGGCGCTTGATGACGCTAGTAGCGTTAATCAAATTAAGGAAGTGAAAGTAGCAGATATTCTACTTCAGCTAAGTGAAAACGCTAGCTTGAAGCAATTTGGTGATTTTATGTCGGCTACTGATTTATCAACCAAGCTTGTGGTCGACACTGCTGGTGTGCTACCAAAACTTATGTTATTTGCGCCAAGCAACGCCGCATTTAAAAAAGATGAAATGATTCCACTGGCTTCAACACCAGAGCCTGCTAAAGAAGATTTGAGACTCTACCACGCGGCGATATTTTACCCGAACGTAGATGGTACCGGACCAGATCTGTCGCTTAGCAAAGACCAAAAAATTAAAACTCTTAGTGGTCGTGAGCTTCTTGTTTCAAAAGTTGGTTCACACTTTGTATTAACCGACGCCAAAGCCCGAGCAGCCAAAGTTGACCTAACTTATCAGTCCGACACCAAAGGCAACAGGCTGTACTTTATTGATTCTGTACTACTTCTTCAGTAGGTGTTTTGGGTACCGATCCGGCCGATTAGTGGTGACTAAAACGTGCGGAAAAACTTTAGATATAACACGCATAGTTATTGCTCGGTCTACTGTGTAATTTAGATATTCCAAATTAGATCGCTTACACGCAAAATACGGGTAAGGACCGAGCCACCACTTGTTAAGGCTTACGCCAGCAAAATTGTACTTACGTGCTAGCTGGATAGGCCTAAAGGGGCCCTCATGAAAAGGCTGAGAAATGTAAATTTTACTGTCTGGGAACGTTTCGGCTAAACTCTTCATAGCCAGAAGATGAGGCGAGGTAAAAGCTAGGCCCTTGGACGAATACTTCTTGAAAACTTTGATTAACTCATCAGTAGAATTTCTGACCTTGATGTCGAACAAAATACTTGAGCTAAATTCGTGTTTCAAAAACTCCTCGAGTGTTAATAATGTGGGGATGGCGGTTTTTAGCTCCTTGTATGTCTCGTCCAGCGGGGTGCCTAGGTAAGTGCGCTTGGTGTCGCCATGGTAAATAACAAATACGCCATCGCGAGTACGATGAACATCGACTTCGATGAACGCAGGTCCATATGAATCACCGATTTGGACAGCTCGCAACGAATTTTCGCGCGCCAAGCCACCAGCCCCTCGGTGGCTGACTAATCTCATGCTAGAATTATACAAGAAAATAAGGAGAATTATTGATATGGGCTATCCGTTTAACAACCTGCCGTTTGGAGTCGACCGCAAATATATAACGACAGTAATAGAAGTTCCAAAGGGCTCGATGCTTAAAATCGAGTGGAACCGTCACGATGAATATTTCGCTTTAGACCGCGTCGAACCGGGGATTTTTGCGAAACCTGTAAACTACGGTTTTATTCCCCAGACACTCGACGAAGACGGTGACGAGCTAGATACACTGCTCGTTACCGACGAACCAGTAACGACAGGACTAGTAGTTAAAGAAGCTATAGTAATTGGCATGCTTGACTTTGAAGATGATGGTGAAAACGACCACAAAATCATTTGTGTACCTAAAGATGACTACCATCTCGGAAAGATTAAAAGTTATAAAGAGTTAGGGCCGCAGTGGAAAGCTCAAATAGAACATCACTTCAACAATTACAAAGTTTTACGAAAAGGCGAAACGATGGTTCGTGGCTTTTTAGGCGCAAAGGACGCTTGGCGAGTGATTAACGAATGTGTTGAGCGTGCCAAAAACGAAAAGTTGTAGCAGATATTGCTAATGCATGGTGGTTAGTAAACACAGGGTCTCACCCTGACACATGACTCACAACAAGGAGGCTCCTTGTTGCACCTTGTTGCACTTGTTCGATCGCCGCAAGGTCTGGCCTGCAGCTGCTGACTGTAACTACTTGCTCGCCCCACCGCTTATGCTAAGATTGTATTAAGTAATATAAGAGGGCAGATGGCACGACTTCCGGTTCCTGGTAGTGATGATGGTACCTGGGGAGATATCCTCAATGAATATCTATTAGTTGAACATAACTCAGACGGTACTCAAAAGACTGTCCCTATAACAAAGGGTGGTACTGGTGCTACTGACGCTTCCACCGCCAGAACTAACCTCGGACTCGGCACCGCCTCCACCAAAGACACCCCAGCCGCTGGTAACGCCGCAGTCGGTGAAGTAGTCAAAGGCGACGACACCAGACTAACTGACAGCCGTACTCCAACCACTCATGCTTCCACCCACGCCTCAGCTGGTGCCGATCCAGTAACTCTAGCTCAATCCCAAGTCACTAACCTGACAACCGACCTAGGCAACAAACAACCCTTAGACTCTGAACTTACTGCTATAGCTGGTCTAACTAGTGCAGCAGACAAACTACCTTACTTCACTGGCAGTGGTACCGCCGCCCTCACAAACATAACAACCGCCGGTAGAGCTTTAATTGACGATTCTGATGCTGACACCCAACTATCTTCCTTAGGAGTCACAGCTGCAGGAAAGGCACTCCTTGATGATGCTTCTACAGCAGCTCAACGCACTACACTAGGTCTTGGTACCGCTGCTCAATCAGCTACCGGAGACTTTGATGCAGCCGGTAGCGCTGCTGCTGCTCAAGCTGCAGCTATCGCTGCCTCTCAGCCTCTAGACTCCGAGCTTACAGCCATAGCCGGTCTAACCAGTGCAGCTGATAAAGGTATCCAGTTCACAGGAGCTGGCACTGCTGCAACTTTCGACCTGACTACTGCAGGTAAGGCATTGCTTGACGATGCTAGTGCCACAGCACAGAGAACTACGCTCGGAGTTATCATCGGCACTGACGTGCAATCGCTACAATATGTCATATGTACTTCGAGTACTCGTCCGACTGGCGGAACATTACACGACGGACTAACGATTTTTGAAACCGACACAAAGGAAATTCTAGTTTACTATTCTGCGGCAGCAGTTTGGCGGCGACCTTGGACCATGCCGTGGGGATATATCAGCTATCTACCAATCACTACTGGTCAAGGTAGCATAACGTCCGAAGTTGATATTACGAGTCAGTCCATCACCTTCACGGCTATTGGGAATCGGTATTATCGGGTCATGGGGAGGACTTATTGGTTTTCTTCTACTGCAGGTGATTATGCCAGACTGATTCTGCACGCGGGTGGTTCGCAGGTTGCTGAGGATACAACTTATTTAACGCTAGCTGGCGTCGGTGCGCAGAGTCCAGCTACAGATGTTATCGCTGTAATCAACCCGGCTGCTGGGGCGTACACAGTGAAGCTGAGAGCTGTACGCGTAACAGGGAGTGGGACGCTAAGCACAAGTGTTAACAGTACTAGGCCTGGCCTTATAATGGTCGAGGACATCGGTCCGTCTAGCGCAACTCCCGCCTAGTTAAACCGAACAAACTATACCTGAATGGTCTATGCCTGACCAAAGATATTGCTAAAGTACGGTGGTTAGTGCAAAATAAGCGTAAGAAGTAAATAAGGACAGGTGGGACGTGAAAACAAAAGTTGCGATTAACGGTTTCGGGCGGATTGGCAGGTTGGCTTTTAGGATAGCCGTCAAAAGAAAAGACATAGAAATTGTTGGTGTTAACGACCTGACCGATACAGATCATTTGGCTTATCTGCTAAAACACGACTCGAACTATGGTGCTTATGATGGGACTATTAGTTTTGACGATAAGAATATAATTGTTGACGGTGTGTCGATCCCGGTCTTTGCAGAAAAAGACCCCGAACTTTTGCCGTGGGGTCAGCTTGATGTAGATGTAGTTATTGAATCGACCGGGCATTTTACTGAAAGCCTTAAGGCCAGAGCGCATATCAAGGCCGGTGCAAAAAAGGTTGTGATCTCAGCGCTAGGCAAAGGTGAGGGAGTCGACACTGTTGTACTTGGCGCCAACGAAGATAAGCTGAAGGACGCTGGCGATATTATCAGCAATGCCAGTTGTACGACCAATAGCATCGCAGCATTAATGGACATAATGGACCGCGAATTTGGTATCGAAAAAGCCATGCTTACAACCGTCCATAGTGACACTGCTTCGCAGACACTAACAGATAGCCCGGCTAAAGATAGGCGCGAAGGTCGTGCTGCCGCTCAAAATATTGTGCCGACAGTTACTGGGGCGGCTACCGCGGTGGCACAGGTAGTGCCGAGTATGGTTGGCAAATTCGACGGACTTAGCGTTAGGGTGCCTAACCCGGTTGTCTCATTGAGCGACGTTACGATGCTCCTGAAGAGAGATACGACCAAAGAAGAGATTAACGACGTTCTCAAGAAAGTTGCTACTGAGCCGTTTTATCAGGGAATATTGGGTGTCAGTGAAGAAGAGCTGGTTAGTAGTGACTATATTGGTAATAGTCTTTCCGGAATAGTCGACCTACCATTAACCAACGTTGTCGCAGGGAACTTGGCTAAGGTTGTAGTTTGGTACGACAACGAATGGGGTTACAGTAACCGTCTTGTAGAACTAGTAGCTGATGTTGGTAAATTAATAACCGATAAATGAAAATATACCTAGGCGCTGACCATCGGGGATTTCTCTTAAAAGAAAGCTTAGAGAAGTATCTTACTTCGCGTAGTTACGATGTCGACGATCAGGGTGACCAAAAATTGGATCCAGACGATGACTTCCCAGTGTTTGCGTCACGAGTTGTTGCAAAGATGTTGTCGTCCGACGACCCTGACCCGCGCGGTATTTTGTTTTGTAGTAGCGGGCAAGGTATGGCAATGATGGCCAATCGTTTTAAAGGTATTAGAGCGGCAGTAATCTGGAATGTTGATGAAGCTCGAGCGGCTCGAAATGATGACGACAGCAATGTACTAGCGCTCCCAGCGCATCTGTTTGAGGACGATAGGCAGGCGATGCAGGATATAGTAGAAACCTGGTTGAAAACGCCGTTTGATTCAGCGGCACGACGAATACGACGCATTAAGGAAATGGACGAGTTGTGAAAAAACACAAATACTTGAAGGATGTGTTTGCGCTATTCGTAATCGCGGTGATAGCGGGTGTCCTGGTTAGAATGTATCTATATTCTAGAATGTCAGGGTGTAGAGCAATGCAGAATATGGGGATGGACATAGGTTGCGCAATCTACCCATTTATACCTACGGTGGCTTTTATCTCTTCTATTCTATTTGCTACTGGATTAGTATTTTATGCGCTGGTTCTGCTGCTTAAGAAGAGAAAAAAATGAGCATTATCTGCCCAACAGTTACTTGCCAGAGCGAGGATTTGCACGAGTACCGTACTCAAATGGAACTAGTCGAGAATCTTGCGTCACGCATTCAGGTCGATCTGATGGACGGCGAGTTTGCTCCTACTAAATCTCCCGACATCGACAAAATATGGTTTCCGGAAGGCATTCAGATAGACCTTCATTTGATGTATCAACATCCAGCCGATGTTTTGAACGACGTGCTAGAACTTAAGCCAAACATGTTGATTGTCCACAAAGAGGCTCATGTAGACATAGCTACGCTTTCAGGGGCACTTAGAGCCAGTGATATAAAGCTTGGTCTGGCAATCTTACCAGAAACACCGGTTTCGGACTGTTTGGACGAGCTAGAGTTTGTCGACCACGTCCTTATTTTTTCAGGGGACTTAGGACACTATGGAGGCAAAGCAGATCTAAACTTGCTTAATAAAATTGATCAACTAAAAAAGTATAAGCCGGGTCTTGAGGTAGGTTGGGACGGTGGAGTAAACGAGACAGATGTAAAACAGCTTGCCGAGGGTGGAGTCGATGTTCTAAACGTCGGTGGTTTTATACAAAATTCTGATGACCCCGTAGCAGCCTACAAACAACTATCCAATCTGTTACAATCATAAGCAAGATTGGTAGCAATTTTAACGACAAAAAGCGGACGATTCAGCAGCTTGAGATTACAGCCGTTGAAATTCGAAAAAGCATTATTACAATGCTCGAAGAAGCTGGATCAGGACACTCCGCCGGTCCTCTTGGCCTAGCCGACATCTTTACAGCTTTATACTTCTCTATTCTTAAGCACGACCCCGAAGAAACAGACTGGGAAGAGCGAGACTTGTTTTTATTAAGTAACGGTCATTGTGTTCCTGTGCAATACGCCACGATGGCTGAGGCTGGTTATTTTCATAAAACCGAACTAAAGACCCTTCGTAAGTTCGGAACAAGATTACAGGGCCACCCAGAAAGACAAAAACTACCAGGTCTAGAAACTACTAGTGGACCTCTTGGCTCTGGTCTCAGCCAGGCAATCGGTATGGCGCTAGGGCTTCGATTGCAAAAATCTCACCGACGAGTGTTTGTAGTAATGGGAGACGGGGAGTTAGACGAAGGAAATATCTGGGAGGCAGCCATGCTCGGTGGGAAGCAAAAACTAACTAACTTAACTGCTCTGATAGATCGCAACAATATTCAAATCGATGGTCCGACCGAGATAGTGATGCCGTTAGAAGATCTAAAAGCTAAGTGGGAAGCCTTCGGTTGGCATGTTATAGAAGTAGATGGGAATAACATCGAAGCAGTAATTGATGCCTACGCAATGGCCAAAGCAATTATCGAGAAACCGGTAGTAATTCTCGCTCACACCGTGCCCGGCAAGGGTGTTGATTTTATGGAATACGACTTTCACTGGCACGGTAAAGCTCCGAACCATGAAGAAGAAATGAAAGCTTTGCATGAGTTAAGAACACTCAGCGGTAAAATAAAAGGCGAGCACGAATAATGGACATGCACCTTCATGACATAACAAAAAACCTCGAAAGCGATACTATTCGTAAAGGTTTCGGTGAAGGTTTAAAAAAGCTAGGCGAAACAGATGATAAAGTTGTTGCGCTCTGCGCTGACCTAACCGGTTCGACAAACATGAACTTTTTTGCCGATGTCTTTCCGGACAGGTTCTTCCAGGTCGGAATAGCAGAGCAAAATCTAGTAACCGTTGGTAGTGGTCTGGCTGCTGTCGGGTTTATACCATTCGTTAGTTCTTATGCTGCTTTTAGCCCTGGACGGAACTGGGAGCAAATTAGAACAACGGTATGCCTCAATAACCAGCCGGTTAAAATTATTGGGTCGCATGCCGGACTATCCGTTGGTCCGGACGGTGCAACACACCAGATGCTTGAAGATATAGCTTTAATGCGTAGCCTGCCGAACATGGTTGTGATTGTACCGTGCGATAAAAACGAAGCCTACAAAGCTACACTTGCTTTAGGTGCCGATAAACGACCAGGGTATTTGCGCTTGGCCCGCGAGCCTGTGCCGATAATTACTTCAGACGAGACACCCTTCGAAATTGGCAAGGCCTATGTCTATGACGAGGGTAGAGATTTAACAGTTATTTCTACCGGAACGATGACCTACCTGGCGCTAAAGGTCGCGTCGAACTTATATAAAGACGGTATTGACGTTGAAGTTATCCATTGCCCGACGATTAAGCCACTTGATAGCGAGACAATACTCAAGAGTGTTAAAAAGACTGGCGCCGTCATTACCTGCGAAGAAGCACAAATAAATGGCGGTTTAGGCGGAGCAATTGCCGAACTTCTAGGAGAAAATCATCCAGTACCGCTTAGACGGATTGGCGTGGAAGATCGTTTTGGAGAGAGCGGAGACCCTGAAGAACTATTCGAGCATTTTGGTCTTACTACCAAACATATTGAAAAAACTGCCCACGACTTAATGAAACAACTAGGCCGAACCTAAGTAAGCAAATATACCCCGGTCGTGCTAGCATATAAGCAAAACCACTATGCCACTTACACTCCGAGAAATTAGAGAAAACTGCCAAAAGGCCCGTGCCACTATGGCGCGCTCACGAACCGAGCATTTTGCTTTAGGGGCTTTTAATATCGATAACCAAGAAACTTTGGTCGCGGTTATGCGGGCCGCTCAGAAACTTCGTGCCCCTGTACTAGTTGAAATTACTGACGGTGAAGTCAAGGCACTTGGTCTCGAAAATATTAGGGACATGGTTGATAACTACAAGTCCGAGTATGGTGTCGAGGCCTATATTAATCTTGATCATAGCCCGAGTGTTGAAGAAGCAGTTGCGGGTATAGAGGCTGGTTTTGAGTTTATCCATATTGATGTTTCTCAGAGCAATCATAAGGCGTCTGACAGGCAAATCATCGAGGCAACTAAGCAGGTTGTTGAGTATGCTAAGTTTACCGGTGCTTTAGTAGAGAGCGAGTCGCACTATTTTGCCGGCGGCTCGAATATCCATACAGAGGCGATTGACTATGCTGAGATAAAAAAAAGTTTTAGTTCGCCTGACGGGGTTGCTAAGTTTGTTAAAGCGACAGGCGTTGATACTTATGCAGTGGCGATTGGTAACTTGCACGGTAGTTACCCGGTGCCAAAAATCCTAGACCTTAACCTGCTTCATAAAATCCGTGAAAAGGTCGATTGCTTTCTGAGTTTGCATGGCGGTAGCGGCACGGCGTCTCACTTTTTTGAAGAAGCTTGTCGAATTGGCGTCAGCAAAGTCAATATCAATACTGATATTCGGATTGCATACCGTAAAACACTCGAAAAAGTTCTGCGAGAACACCCTGAAGAAGTAGCGATTATGAAGATTAACCAAGAAGTCTACGATGCTGTTCAGTCTGTCGTCGAGTCCAAACTTCACATGTTTAATTCCGCAGGTAAGGCGCAAGTTTAGATTTTTTAGATTCGTTTACGGTGCGTTTTCCATCATGTGTTGATGAATA
>JBBTYV010000050.1:0-7044 GCA_038061635.1 Patescibacteria group bacterium | reverse complement strand
TTCCAGAGAACGTCGTTGCGCCAAACCCTAGGGCAAAACCACACACCTGCTTTGTTATATTTCGAAGGATATATTTCTCTGTCACCTATGTTCAGGCTATCGATCGTCGGAATGGAGAGTAAATCGGTTGCAATAGTCTTTCTAATTTTAATCGAGTCAAAAGTAGCTCCCGACCACCAGACAGTTATATCAATATCTTCATCCACCATAACTCCATATGCAAAACTACCGGTCACGAAGACCTGTCCATATTTTGAAAGGAGATTTTCTAAGCCCAGCTCATCAATAACCTCTTTACCTTCAGTGTGCAGTCTATTATTAAGACTAAATAGATCTTCATTCATCCAAATAGAATAGCATTGTCCCTTGAGCCGGCAGAAGCCTGGCGCAGAACGCGGAGCCAGTGAAGCACGGAGCAAGACGTACTCGGGCCGCAGCCCTATCTGGGGTTTGCATTTGAGCGCAGAAAGCATTTTCTCTTCGAGCAGCGGAGCGAAACGTAGAAGCCTACGTCGAAGTGAGCAGTCGCAGAAGAAAAATGTTTTATGTGCCAAAAAACAGAGCAAAGTTGGCGACTTTGCCGTAACTTGCTCTGTGGTGCAAATGCCAGATTAGTCGGGTTGGTCGGCGCCGAGTAGTCGCGCACGCATTTCCTGAAAGCGCTTTTGCTGTTCGGCTTTAGCATCTTCTTCGGATTTTGCGGGAGGAGTCTCGCCATTTGCACTTTGTTCGACGGTAAATTTCTCAGTTCGGCCACCAATCACATTCACAACTGGAATGACAATCGGGCTGCGCCCTGTCTTGTCATAAAGGAAATGTGTCACATGGTCGCGGATTTCGGCCTTGAACCTCTCCAGATCTATCCGCTTAAAGCGTTGCCCGACGGCTCGGCGCAGCTCAGCTCTAAACTCGTTCATTAGTTCTTCACTATCACGAATGTAGATGAATCCACGCGTCACGATGTCTGGGCTTGTTAGCAAACCTCCAGTTTTTTTATCGACAGTTAGGATTACGACTACCAAACCATGTTCGGCAAGAACTAAGCGATCCTTAACAACCACATTGCTAACCAAATTGCCGGTTTGGTCAACGAGCCATGCTCCATTCGGCACCGAGCCAGCCATTTCAAACTTGTCTTTAGTGAATAGCACTACGTCACCGTTGTGCGGCATCAGCACATTGTCGCGCTTCACACCCTCTTCTATAGCAATATCTCCGTGATATTTTCGGCGCAAAGCACCAGCATGGATCGGCCAGAAGAATTTTGGCTTTGTTAGCTGAAGCATCTCGCTCATTTCGTCTCGACGAGCATGTCCGGAAACATGAAGCGGGCCACAGCCATCCAGTTCGTGAGTCGGCGCCCTGAATAATCGAACGCCCCGTTCGGTTAGGTTGTTGCTGATGTTATCGTAACGAACCTCATTACCTGGAATCGGGCTGGAGCTAATCACCACTGTGTCTCCAGGTTTCAGTTTAATATGTTTATGCTCACCCTCACTCATGCGCTGAAGCGCAGCACCTGGCTCTCCTTGCCCACCTGTGCAGATGATCAAAACTTTGTCGTCTGGGACGTTTGGCATTTCGCGCATTGGGAGCACCGAACCCTGAGGGATCTTTAGAATTCCCTGACGGACGGCGATTTCGGCGTAGCTCATCATGCTACGACCATCTATCCCGATACGGCGCCCGGCTGTTACACCCGCGTTCACAATCATTTGAATACGATTCATATTGCTTGAGAAAATTGAAACAAATATACGTCCTGAGGCATTGCCTATGACATCATGAAAGCTTTTCTGAAGGGTATGCTCCGTCGGAGTACGACCCGGCTCTTGAGAGTAAGAGCTGTCGCTCATTAGGAGTAGAACTCCTTCGTCGCCAGCTTTCTTTAACCGCTCAATATCACTTGGTCGTTCGTCGAGCGGCTCTGGATCAAGACGAAAGTCTCCAGTATCAATAATTCTCCCTACTGGGGTATCGATGATGATAGACGAAGACTCGGGAATAGCATGAGTGATTCGAACAAGTTCAATCACAAATTCGCCAACTTTGAGTCGCTCATGGGCATCCATGTTCATGATGACCGTCTCTGGTTTAAAGGATAGTCCGGTGTCGGCGGCAGCATTTTCGAAGGTCATTTCGACCATGCCGATACTAAAGCGCGAGCCGTAAATCGGCGCCGGATACTTAGGCGCTATGTGGCGAAGGCCCCCGATATGGTCAAGGTGTCCGTGGCTAACTACGTAGCCACGGATTTTAGACTTAATACTCTCTAAGTAAGCCGGATCATTGACGGCGTAGTTCACGCCCGGAAGATCAACAGAGAGATCGTTACCGCAGTCGATGATTAGCGCGTCATTTTTATATTCGAGCACCATCATATTCTTTTCACCGACACCGCTTAGACCACCAAGAACTACGATTTTGAGTTTTTCAAAATCATCAGCTATTTGGTTGGCTCGCCTAGGCTCAGTCTGTTGTGTTTGGTTACCGGCCGCGTCGGCGTATTCGTTAGCTAAACGATTAGCCATGTCAACTGATCGCTTTTGCGCGCGAATTGCATCGCCACGCGAAGCCATGCCAGTCTTTGAAGCCGGTCGGTTGTTGTTTGGACGCCTATTATTTTGAGGCGTGCGAGCATTACCCGACCGTGGTGGTCGGTTGCTACTGGTTCGATTGTTAGTTTGTTCGTTCATGTTTTCTATTTAATCCTTTTTACTTATTTAATTATTCTTTCTAATCTTGTTTAAAATTGCTGGGATGAGCCCAAAGTCATCTAGTAGTGTTTGGCGCATCCCTCCGTTATATAGTGCTGCTGCCGGGTGATAGAGGGGCAGGATGACTATGCTTAGCTCCCCTTTTTCTTCATGCAGTCGGAGCTTCAGACGCTTTGGCTGACCATGGTCCTGGCTAATGAGAAGTCCCGGGATGAACGCTTCGCCGCTATGCCGACCTAGCGTTACAACTAGTAGTGGCTTTATAACCTCAAGTTGGTGCTGCAGATACGGCAGGAAGGCTAGCTTTTCTTCGGGTAATGGGTCGCGGTTGCTTGGCGGACGGTATTTCACAATGTTTGTGATATACACCTGCTCACGCTTCAAATGGATCGAAGCCAGCATCTCAGCCAAAAACTTGCCGCTAGCGCCCACAAAAGGCAACCCCTGCTCATCTTCTTGTTTTCCTGGTGCTTCGCCAATAAAGACGATGTCGGCTTCGGGATCCCCGTCGCCAAACACCAGTTGCGTGGCCGTCTTGGCCAAATCTGGGCAGACATTATTTTCGATAATATCTGCCTTGATCTGATCAAGATTGGTCTGTTTATCCATTACTCTTCTTGTAGTTTTTTTCTAATTAGTTCTTTATTATCTTCGGTAAGCGATTTTACATCTGATTGTTTTGAACTTTGATGAAATTGCACACTGTGGGCAGAAAGAATCAATACGTATAGGACTATAGATAGCGTGACGATAACTAGAAAACTCACGATTTTCCATACACGATCTATGCCGCTTAATGCAATTATCCCCAGTGGTAAAAAACAGCCTAAAAGTATTGGCCAGGGTGCAGATTTCTTCGTACTACTAACACGCGTGGTTCTTCTAGTAAACTCACCAAATTTTGACTTGCGCCAATTTTCTAGAAATGGGATGGGGTCGTTCAGCTTCATTTATGTTGCCTACTTATTTCTTAAATTCTCTTTGACAGCTTTCATTGAAAGAACTAATCGGCCGCGGTCATCGATAGCCATTAGTTTAACTGTGACTTTATCACCTTCTTTAACGACATCAATTGGTCGGTCAACTCTTTGATCGCTCATCTCTGAAACGTGCACTAGGCCTTCTTTGCCTGGCATAATTTCTACAAAAGCGCCGAAGTCTAGAACGCTAACAACCCGCGAATTCTCGTAAACTGTGCCAACTTCCGGTTCGTCGGTAATGCCCTTGATCCATTTTTTGGCTAGCTCAATGTTCTCGCGATTCGGGCTAGAAATCATAACGATTCCTTCGTCTTTTATGTCAATTTCGGTACCGGTTTCGGCGGTGATTCTTTGAATGGTCTCACCACCTTTGCCGATAATCTCCCGAATTTTGTCGGGGTTGATGGTAATTGCCTCAACACGCGGAGCGTATGGGCTCATTTCTTTGTTTGGCTCTGGAATTGTAGAGAGCATGTGCTTCAAAATCTCGGCTCGGCCAACTCGGCCTTCTTCTAGGGCTTGCGCAAGTACGTCCACTCCAAGACCATGAACTTTCATGTCCATCTGAAGAGCCGTAATTCCCTTTTCCGACCCGGCAACCTTAAAGTCCATGTCGCCAGCAAAGTCCTCGGCATCAGCAATGTCGGTCATGATGAAAGACTTGTCGCCTTCGATCATCAGACCCATAGCAATACCGCTAATCGGTCGAATAAGTGGCACGCCGGCGTCCATGAGTGCTAGACAGCTAGAACAGGTCGCCGCCATCGATGTCGAACCGTTCTGGCTCATAATCTCGGTAACGCTACGAATTGCGTATGGGAAGGTTGCTTCGTCCGGAATAACTGCTTCTAAAGCTCGTTCGGCAAGGTAGCTATGTCCAATTTCGCGACGTCCGGGGCTACCAAGGCGGCTGATTTCGCCAACCGTATAGCCTGGAGCGTTGTAATGATGCATAAAGCGCTTTTCTTCGCTACGTTCCATGGTGTCCATTAGCTGGTTATAGCTCGTTGGCGCTAGGGTCACGATGTTCATGGCTTGAGTAAGGCCGCGCGTGAATAGGCTTGAGCCGTGAGCCCGTGGCAAAAAGCCAACTTCACTAGAAAGTTGTCGAACCTCTGTCATTTTGCGACCATCTGGGCGAACATTGTCTTTTAAGATCCCAGCACGAACATCTTTATGGATGGCCATCGTAAAGGCTTCATCATATTCTCGGCGGTCTACTTCGTAGTCTTCACCGAGTTTCTCGGCCGTAGCGGTGTGAAAAGCGTCACGGAGCTCCTGAACCAGTTGGTTGCGCTCTGGATATGAAGCGCGTAAGTTCTCCCCCAGCTTGCCTTCAACCCAAGCGTCGACACTTTTTTGAATATCCTCTTTGGGCAGAATTAGTTCGTACTCCATTGGTACAACACCAAGCTTCTTAATCAGTTCTTTCTGTAGTTTGATAGCTGGTTGAATAGCTTCTTGGGCATATTTCAAGGCTTCGATGACAGTCTTTTCGTCAACTTCATTGGCTCCAGCCTCAACCATCATAATGGCCTCTTCGGTTCCGGCTACCACAAGGTCAAGTGGACCAGTTTTTAGTTCTTCGGGGGTCGCAAAAGCCTTTGGTTTGCCATCAACTAGGCCAACTCGCACACCAGCCACCGGCCCTTCGAAAGGAGCTCCCGTCAGCATAAAAGCCGTACTGATGGCCAGCATCGCTACCATATCAGGTCGAAACAGCGGATCCATGCTCAGGATTGTCGCCACACCCTGAGCTTCATTACGAAAACCTTTCGGCCAAAGAGGGCGAATCGGTCGGTCAATCAAACGACCAATTAGTACGGCGTCGTCAGACGGGCGACCCTCGCGTTTCATATAACGACTGCCACTAATCTTGCCGGCAGCATAAAATCGCTCTTCATAGTCAATACTTAATGGGAAATAATCGAGTCCTTGGACGGTTTTTTTGCTGACCATGGCCGAGCCAAGTACGACCGTCTCGCCGTAGCGTACTAAAACGCTACCAGAAGTGCGAAAGCCAACACGGTTCACCTCTAGGCTTAATTTTCGACCGCAAAAGTCGGTCTCGACCAAGATTATGTCCTTGCCAGACGGGTTTATAGTTTTTGTCATTGTTTTGTTATTTCCTTTTCCTTCTTTAGAGGCTAGTAGCAAAGTCCAAACATCCTTTGGGGATTAGGGGTTAGTATTTGGTATTTGGGGTTACCCATTTACTATCTACCAGTACCTATTTCCTATTCAGGTATATCTGTTTCTCTGCCACCAGCTTGTTAATATTAGCGAGCTTTAGCCCTAGTAGTACTCCTCGAACGTTTAGCTCGTGCTCAGAACCCCTGTTACTACAGGGAGCCTTGGCATAGTCTTAACGACGTCGTAACTTTAGTTTATCACTAAGCGCGATGTAACTTTCAGGATTTTCTTTGGCTAGATAGCTAAGCAGTTTTCGGCGTTGACCAACCATCTGAAGAAGACCACGGCGAGCCATGAAATCCTTCTTATTGATCTTAAGATGAGCTGTTAGTTCAGCAATCCGCTCGGTCAATACACTAGCCTGGACCTCTGGAGAACCAGTGTCAGTTTTGTGCCTCCCGGCCTCGGTTATAATATTCGTTTTCTTATCCGTTGCTATCATGTTTCGATGTAACTCTACCAGATGTGAATCTTTTTTTCAAGAGAAGAAGAGAAGATCTTAGATTTATGACCCTATCATCTAATTATACCATAGAAGTACTCATGTTGTCAAGTAGCTCTTCAACCAACATGTCTTTTGGGACGATTGCACTACTAACGTCATACTCGGCGGTCTTAGTACGTCGAAGTTCAGTAAGGTACGCGCCTACCCCAAGTACCTCACCGATGTCGACGGCTAGGCTTCGAATATATGTGCCACTACTGACCTTTGTTTCAATTTTGAGTTCTGGGTAGTCGTAACTCAACAGCATAATGTCATAAATTTCGACTTGCCTAGGCTCCATGACTGGTGTTTTGCCGGCTCGAGCGAGCTTATAAGCCCGCTGACCATTGATTTTTATGGCGCTAAAGATCGGCGGAGTCTGAGTTATCTGACCAAAAAATGTGTTCAACGTGCTTATGACTTCTTCGTGAGTTGGTTGACGGTCATTAACAGGGGTGATTCCGCCTTCCGGGTCGCCTGTTGTACTAGTTTTCCCTAGTGTTAGAGTCGCCTCGTAGGTCTTATTTAGCTTCAAAAACTCATCGGATTTCTTGGTATATTTGCCGATTAGGAGGACCAGTAGTCCCGTAGCGAAAGGGTCCAACGTTCCTGAGTGTCCGACCTTAACTTTATGCCCTGCTTCTTTCGACAAAACGCCTCGAACTTTGGC
>JBBTYV010000049.1:0-9303 GCA_038061635.1 Patescibacteria group bacterium | reverse complement strand
AGCAAGCACGCCAGGGTGGAGTGGTGGTTCGGTACTAATAGCGGCCGGGTCCTCAAAGACTTCGCGCTGGGTAGTTTGTTTCTTAGGTTTGGCGGTCGTCGCTGTCTTCTTCTTAGCGGTTGATGACTTTTTGACAGTCGTAGCTTTCTTGACACTCTTCACAGCCGCTTTGATAACTTTTGGCTCGATTATGGGCTGAGTAATCATGTTTTCGGAATCACGAGTCGGAGTTGTTGTCCAGGTCCAAACAAAACCGTCCCAGGCGTATGTCTCGCTCGTTTCAGCCTCCGGATATGTCGCTAGAATGTCCATTATCTCGCCGAGAGGATCAAGCAACCGAACCGCTCCACCGCTGTTACTAAGAACTAGGTTGCTCTCACCGCTTGATACTGAAATATAACCATTTGACGCGATCACAATGTCAATAAATGTGAAGCTATACGTAAAGCTACTGCCGGTCTGCAGTTTATAGCCCTCTAAGTTCACCTCTGTGTCATTAGGGTTGAAGATTTCGATCCACTCGTCTTCGGAGTCTGTTTCAGGAGTCGCAGGATCTGGAAAAACCTCATTTATCTTCAATGCTAAAAGTGGTAAGGAGAGCTCGTCTTCCTCTGTTTCTTCCGGCAGTTCTTCTTCCGGGGTTTCTTCAGGTATTTCCTCTTCAGGCTCCTCAATCGGTTCTTCTTCTGATGGTTCCTCCTCTGGTTCTTCTACAACCGGCTCCTCTTCCTCAGAAGCAAAGTTGTCAGCCCAAGGGTTTGGCTCGCCCAGCTCAAAGTCCGCTAGATTGTTATTTGTATCGATCAATACACCGTCAACTATTTTTCGACTCAAGGACTGGGGTGCGAGCGGTTTTGGAGCAGGCAAAAGCTCAGCATCTGTGGCTGTACCCCAGCCGAGCTTATCTTCTTCGGCGACCGAGTCAGTATCAAAGAGTCGAACATGTCCTCCGGCTGTTGACAGCCCAGTAGCGAAATGACCGCTAGCGATGTCGACGAGAAACGAATGGCTGACATCCGAATAGCTCAGGATTATCAAACCTCCGGCATAGATAATGCCATCGAGAACAATACGCCTGATCCAGTCTGACGTTGCCCCTGTTGCTTTGGTCTGGATCTCCCAGCCAGTAACGTCAATATCGTCTTCTGAGCGATTAGTTAGCTCGACAAAGTCATCAAGTGCACTGTCTTCCGACTCTGTTTGAAGTTCTGAAATAACGATGCGCGACTCAAGCAAAGTCTCGGCTTTTGTGTGAGGGGAACAAATTAGTCCGAGCGACAAGAAGATTAGCGCCAGTATACGGAAGTACCGAAGCACGTTACAAATATTGTAAACCTACATAATAAAAACAAAAGCGGTAATATATAGGTATATGTTAATTCAGGGTAGTTGTTTTAAGAACATGGCTGTCGGTAGTATTCGCTCTAGTGGACGGATTGGTCGCGTAATTGCGTTAGTTATTAACCCCCACAACCTTCATGTCGACGGCATTACCTGTCGTATTATTGGCGAACGCAGCAACCAACTGATCTCGCCCTCAGATGTTCGCGACATAAGTCCAAAAGCCGTCGTTATTGACGACCACGACCGGCTAATGGACCCTGCTGACGCCATTCGTCTGAAGCCAATCATGGAACTGGGCTTTTCGCTCGAGAGGCTAAAGGCCTATGTTGGTTCTAGGCGAGTCGGCGTAGTAGAGGATTTTGCTGTTGATCAGCAAAGTCTGTTTGTTCAGAAGATTTATGTCCAGCCAACACTCCTTAACCGCTGGTCTACCGATAGACTAGTTTTTAGTCGATCACAAGTACAAGAAGTCACTAAATCTAAGATAGTTTTTATTGATTCTTCAAAAGTAAAAGTTAAAGACCGGCGTTCTGTACGCGCGAACATTCCAATGCCTCAACCCTCACTAAGTACTTCTTTGACTAACGAATACGAGTAGCCCTTACCGACAAGGTAGGCAGTTAGTTTCTGCGGGTCTTGGTAACGCGCCCTACTTCTCAGCTTTTCGACTGTTATCTTTAGTCGCTCCAACTCACTTTCGCTATCATTTGTCATCACTTCTGCTATAACTTCTCTGTCGACGCCTTTGCCTCGAAGTTCAAACTCTATCGAGCGGTTACTTTTTTGTTTTCGCACCCGTCGCTCGAGCCACCATATGGCAAACTTTTTATCATCCAAGTATCCACGCTTCAAGAACTCTTCAATTAACTTTTCAACAAAGTCAGGCTCGGCCTTTTTGCGGCGTAAGTAATCCTTGAACTCCCTAATCGAGTGCGGCCTGCCGAGCACCCATTCAAGCGAGCGCATCTTGAGCTTGCCGTCATCAGATTTTTTCTTGAGAGCTGCTAGAGCCGGCTCGTCAAGCTCCAAACCCACTTTTAGCTTTTCAGTGACTAAATCATTTAGTCCAAGCGAGAAAGAATACTTATCGTCGACAAAGATGCTAGCGCGCTCTTTATTCTTAACCTGCTGCTTGATCGCCGTGACGCGCATCAGGGCTATTCAACCTCGGCAGCGGCGGTAGCGTCCATGACTTTTTTAGTCAGCTCGGCAAGGACTTTTGGATTTGCTCCAAGATAGGTTTTAGCTGCCTCGCGACCATTGGCAAAGCGTTCGCCGCCATATTCAAACCAGGAACCAGATTTAACGACAATCTCTTTGTTGACGGCCAAATCAAGCACGTCACCTTCGACGCTAATACCATGGTTATACATAATGTCGAATTCGGCTTCGCGGAACGGTGCGGCAACCTTGTTTTTGACAACCTTGACTCGAACTCGGTTGCCAATCATTTCTTCGCCGACTTTGATTTGAGTCACCCGGCGAATATCCATGCGCACACTGGCATAAAACTTGAGGGCATTTCCGCCGGTAGTCGTCTCTGGGTTGCCGAACATCACACCAATCTTCATACGTAGCTGGTTGATGAAAATTACCGTGGTTTTGCTGCGGCTAATGATACCTGTGAGTTTGCGCATGGCCTGGCTCATGAGCCTGGCCTGCAGACCCATTTGGGCGTCGCCCATGTCGCCTTCCAGCTCGGCTTGAGGGACCAGGGCTGCAACCGAGTCAACAACAATTAGGTCGACAGCGCTGGATCGGACCAACGTCTCGGTAATTTCCAGGGCTTGTTCGCCGTTATCGGGCTGCGAAACTAGCAGCTTTTCAATGTCGACACCAATCCGCTTGGCATAGGCTGGGTCGAGAGCGTGCTCGGCGTCAACGAACGCAGCCACTCCGCCCTTTTTCTGAACTTCGGCAATGGCGTGCAGAGTCACAGTTGTCTTACCACTACTTTCTGGGCCGTAGATCTCAACTATTCGGCCGCGATGGATTCCGCCCCCTAAGGCAATATCAAGCGATACGCTTCCACTGGGAAAAGTCTCAATATTGGCGTGGTGCCCAGCCCCAAGGCGCATAATGCTGCCCTTACCGAACTGCTTTTCTATTTGCTCAACGGCTAGGTCTAATGCTTTTGATTTACCGTCGCCATCCTGACTTTTCACCACCTCCGCCTTCCCTGTCTTTTCCGCCTTCGCCATTTACTACCCTCCTGGTTTAATTGCTTTTGCTATATTATACAATTTTTCCAATATGGTTACGAATAAAGTGTAGTAATTTTTGTGTCACACAAGTGTTAAACTGGTTATGATTATGCATATCCCCGACCAAACAGTGCGCAAGCTTCTTATAAAAGCCGGTAAAATTACCGAGCCTAAGCTAAAGACGCTCGAGGAGCAAGCTAAGACAGAAAAGACTAGCCTGGAAGATATTGCTATTTCTAGTGGCGCAACCAGTGAGCTTGAGCTGACTAAAATGTACGCCGAAGAAATAGGAGTGCCTTTTATAGAACTGAAGCCAAAAGAGATTGGAATTGAAGTTGTAAAACAAATTCCTGAGCATATTGCCCGGCTTTATAACATGGTGGTCTTCAAGGGCGATGCCACGACCAAAGAAAAACAGGTTGCCATGGAAGACCCCGATGACCTTCAGGCAATTGACGTAGTCCACAAATTGTTCGGGGCGTCTGTCAAACTATTTATAGCTACGCGTAACAACATTTTGTCAGTCATCGATCAGTACCGAGGCAATATCTCTAGCGAGATAACTAAGGTTATAACTGAAGAAGGCGAAGCAGACGACAAAGACAAGAAACCCGACGAGGAAATTAAAGCTGAGGATGTTGCCGAAGATTCAGCGATTGCTCAGACCGTCAATTTACTTATTGAATACGCCATCAAAAACGGTGCCAGCGATATTCATATCGAACCGCGCGAGAAATACGTTTCGATCCGCTACCGCGTCGACGGAGTTTTGAAAGACGCTAACAAACTTCCTAAGCGCACGCTTGGAGCTTTAGTATCAAGAATTAAGATTTTATCTAACCTTAAGATTGACGAACGCCGCTCGCCACAAGATGGTCGCTTCAAAATTACCCAAAACGGTCGAACTTTTGCCTTCCGTGTTTCGACCCTGCCAATTGCTGAAGGCGAAAAAGTCGTCATGCGTATTTTGGACGAATCTAGCGAGCCTGCCACCCTAGAAGAGCTGGGCTTCTGGGGGGATGCACTGAGGACAATTAATGATTCGATTTCACAACCTCACGGTATGGTGCTAGTAACCGGGCCGACTGGTTCTGGAAAAAGCACCACCTTGCACAGCGTCTTGAATTTATTGAATAAGCCGGAAGTAAACATCTCAACGATTGAAGATCCGGTCGAATACAAGCTCGAGGGCGTTAACCAAACCCAGGTTAACCCGATAGCCGGCATGACCTTTGCGGCTGGCTTACGAGCCCTACTACGTCAAGACCCGAATGTCATCATGGTTGGAGAGATTCGCGATGCCGAAACAGCCGGCCTCGGCGTCCAGGCTGCCTTGACCGGGCACCTGGTTTTTTCGACGCTACACACTAACAACGCTGCAACTTGCCTTCCACGCTTACTAGACATGGGCATCGAGCCGTTTTTGATCGCATCTGTAGTGCGAGTAGTGATTGGTCAAAGACTGGTCCGCCAGTTGGTACCGGAGGACGCTGAGGAATACACCCCAACGGATGCCGAGAAAAAAGAAATCGAGCGAGTCTTTGGTATAAAAACCGAGGAGCATTGGCAAATGATCTTTAAGATCCTAAATGAAGCCCAGGAAGCCTACGGCAAGCCCAAGACTACAAAGCTGTCTTTTTGGAGGCCTAAGAAAGATCTCCCGACGGATAAGACCGGCTACAAGGGACGAAAAGGAATTTATGAAGTATTGAATAACTCCTTAGAAATCCAAAAAATGATTGTCGCCAACGCAACCAGCGAGGCTCTGCAAGAGCAGGCAGTCAAAGAAGGTATGATCACCATGCAACTTGACGGTCTTGTTAAAGCACTACTCGGTGTGACGTCAATCGAAGAAATCCTGAGAGTGACTAGAGAATAAGATGACGAAGTTTGACTACACAGCTGTTGGGGCTGATAAAAAGACTGTTACGGGATCGATCGAATCGACCAGCCTACCTTCGGCTAGGAGTTACTTGCAAAAGCAAGGCCTAAGGCCGCTAATCGTAAAAGCCGTAAAAAAAGGTGGTGGCTTGAAGATACCGTTCCTGTCATCAGATAAGATAAAGTCGCGCGATATGGTGATCTTCACCCGCCAGCTAGCCACGATGATTAACGCCGGCGTGCCATTAGTTAGGTCGCTGGCAACCCTACAAACCCAAACCGAAAGCCAGGCTTTCAAAAAACATATTGCCGAAATCGCTAAAGACATCGAAGGCGGCACATCTTTTGCAGAAGCGCTCGATAAGCACTCTTCAGTGTTCTCGCCGGTCTACATCAACATGGTGCGGGCTGGTGAAGCCGGTGGTATTTTAGACGATATCTTAAAAAAACTAGCTGTTCAGCAAGAAAAAGATGCTTCTATTCGCAAGAAATTTAAGAGCGCCATGGCCTACCCTTCGGTGCTGATATTTATTACCTTCTCGGTTTTTATCGGTCTTATGACCTTTGTCGTGCCGAAAATCGGAAAAATTATCATTGACTTGGGTGGGGAAAATGCCGAAGTACCGACCCTGACACGCGCCATGCTCGCAATTAGTGGTTTTATGACAAGCAAATGGTATATTTTGGTGGCTGTAACGTTCTTAACCGTCTTTTTTCTTCGGCGTTTTCTAAAAACTCCCGAAGGACGTCGTAAGCGAGATAAATTGCTCATTAGAATACCGGTGTTAAAAACAGTAGTGATTAAAGTTGCTGTGGCGAGGTTTGCTAGAACTTTTGCCAGCCTTATGAGCGCCGGAGTGTCCGTAATAGAGTCTATAAACATCACCTCTAAGGCTGTCGGTAATAGCTTAGTTGAGGACGAACTACTCGCTGCCGCCAAAGAAGTCGCCGAAGGCCAACCCTTCTCCGTTCCGCTAGCGAATTCAAAGATTTTCCCGCCGATTGTTAGTCAAATGCTTGCGGTTGGTGAAGAGACGGGGCAAATTGGCGAGATACTTATTAAAGTTGCTGACTTTTATGAAGAAGAGGTCGACGCTACGGTTGAAAGCCTCAGTTCCATCTTAGAACCAATAATGATAGTTGTTATGGGTGCCATGGTTGGTTTAATAGCCGCCAGTGTCATTGGCCCGATCAGTAACCTTTCATCTCAGATATAGTTTTCCACACTCTTATATAATCTACTTGCCAGAGAGGTCTCCTAGTTGTTAAAGTATTAAGCATAAGCCTTAAAAAATAACAGCGGGCTGAAAAAAATTAATATAGGAGGGTGGGCTATATGCTCCAAAAACTAAAAAAAGCACAGGCAGGATTCACGATTATCGAGCTTTTGATCGTGATTGCAATTATTGCAATCCTAGCGGGGTTGGTACTTAACAACTTCCAAGGTGCGCAAGCCAAGGCGCGTGACACACAGCGTGTTACAGACGTGAATAACATTCACACAAAGCTAGAAGAATATTATGGTGACAATAACGGGTATCCGAACACTTTCACGGCCGCTACCTTCCCAGGTATCGACGCTGACAGCTTGAAGGATCCTAAGGGAACATCTGTCGACATTAACGCAGTAGTTGCTGACGAAACAGCTGCTGACGCAGTTGCCGCTCCTGATGGTTCAGGTGTAACGCCTCAGTACCTATTTGTACCATTTGGTGCAGCAGGTTGTACTACAGCTTGTACTGGTTACGTGCTTAAGACTTTTGTCGAAAAGCCAACCGTTACAACTCCTAACCCATACCGAAAAGAAGGTCTAAACAATCCTTGATCGTTTAACACTCTACGGTTTAGTAAAAACCCCGGTCGAAATGACCGGGGTTTTGCTATACTAATAGAAAGCATAACCAGGATACTACAGGCGGTGGCGAAACTAAAAAATCAAACACTATTACATAAGGATAAACCTCTCTTCGGTATAGACATCGGACGCTCTTCGGTGAAGGTTATTCAAATCGATACCAGCGAACCTGGTAAGAATCCCAGGGTTGTAGGCTATGGGAACGCCCCAACCGACCCTCACGCTATTAAAAAAGGCCTGATTGTTGACCCAGAAGCAATTGCACGAGTGTTGTTTGATCTTGTATCAAAGAACATAGTTGGATCAATCTCAACTCGGAGGGTGGCACTGTCACTCCCCAATGAGCATTGTTTTAGCCGAATTATCTCTCTGCCAAAAATGGACACCAAGGACATTCAGTCTGCAGTAGCTAGCGAGGCCGAAAGTTCGATAACCATACCCCTAGATCAGCTCTACTACGATTATGAAATTATGAAAACCGAGGCCGATGGTTCAATCGAGGTTCAACTTGTAGCTGCCCCGAAAAATATCGTAGATTCCTATTTAGTAGTTACCGACGCGCTGGGGTTAGAAGTTGCCCATATCGAAACAAATATCACTGCCGTCACGCGCGTCGTGGCTCATTCTGAGCCAGTTAAGGATGTGGTAACTCTGATAGTCGACTTTGGTTCTACGGCAGCTGACCTATCTATCTTCGATGGTAAGACCGCTCGCATAACAGGGACTGCCGACTGTGGTAGCGACCGTATAACAGAGCTGATATCCGAAAAATTAGGAGTGTCGACGCGTCAAGCATATACAATCAAAAATCGTTTTGGATTGGAACTTAGCAAAAAACAAAAAGATATATCCGACGCTATTCAAGGAGAACTCTCTAAACTAATTAGTGAGATAAAGAAAGTTCAGCGCTACTACGCTGAGCATTCACCGGTCGGCGAAATTGGGCAAATCATCATTCTCGGGGGTGGTGCTACCCTGCCAGGCTTTAGTACCTACATAACAGATCAAATACGCGTCCCTACCCGACTATGTAACCCATGGGGAAAGATTGACTTTGGTAAGTTGCAGCCACCAAGTCAAGTCGAAACAACAATGTATGCAACTTGTAGTGGTTTAGCACTAATTACTCCTGAGGAATTAAAATCATGATTGACCTCCTCCCAACTGACGTTAAAAAGTCGAGGACTTATGGTCGTCGTAATGGGCAGCTACTTCGTTGGAATTTTATGTGTCTACTAGGTATCTTAGGGATACTAATCATAGTAGGAACAGGTTATTTCTTTGTTGACAATGCAACACTATCAGCCGCAAAAGTAAAACAACAGACCGAGGAGTCTATTAAAACCGCTAAATTAGATGAGGCTGAGGTTGAGTATGCTACTTTCTCGAATAATTTGAAAACAGTTGTTCAGATATTGAGTAGCCAAGTTTTATTCTCGGAGCTGTTACAGCAAATTGGTGGCGTCACGCCTAATGGCGCGACCTTAAACTCAGTAAGTCTAGCCGACACAGATAATGCACTCGACCTAAGCTTCACAACATCGTCAGCAGGTTTAGCACCAACGATCCAGGTCAATCTGGAAGACCCTGAAAACGAGCTATTTGAAAAGGCGGACATTATACAGGTATCTTGCCAAGTAGATGAAGATGGCGATGAGGAGTGTGGGGTGCAACTTAGGGCTCTCTTCAAAACCGACGCAAAGTTTTTGTTCCTAAACTCCGTTGAACCTGAGGTATCACCATGATTAATGCCAAGCGCTTCAGCTTTGTATTATCGATCCTCCTTGGCCTGCAATTGGTTGGTGGGGTTGCTTTAACTATATATGCCAATAAATTGCTGACTAGAAAATCAGAAAGTCTCGTAACGTTGAAGTTAGATACGATTCAACTTGAGGAGAAACAACGGGTCAATCTTGCCGCCGCTAGCGACCTTAAGAAATACGAATCTACAAGGCTATTGCTTGAAAAGATTGTTCCAAAAAGCAAAGATCAGGCTAAAACAATAGGCGAGCTCCAGAC
>JBBTYV010000048.1:0-4357 GCA_038061635.1 Patescibacteria group bacterium | reverse complement strand
ATTATAGCTAGTCGTATTCATTACGCCAACTGTGTTTCGGGTGTTAGAGTAGTCTATTGTTTGGAAAGTGTTTTGAATATATGCCAATTCTTCGCAGATCCTAGCGATACTGCTATATTCGTTCTTGGCGAACCCATTGAAGGCCCACCGGTTATACCAGAGGATTATCCGAACATGTACTTCTTTGAGAGAGCACACAGAAGAATCCACGCCGTCGGCAACGCCGCTATCAACGGCATCACTGAACAACTACAATTATTTTAGATATGAAGACGCCCCTCAGGGCGCCTTCGACTCTCCGGGAGGAAAGGATGGCGCCCCTTGGGGCGATGTTGATTCAGGCTCAGCAGACTCCGGAAAGCAGGCTCTCCCTTCTCTTACCTTGAGAAAGTCAGCCGAGCCTTGACTAACGACTCTCCAGGGGTACCAGAGCCTGGTTGGATGTTCGCGACCTTCGTCGCGCGGCTTCTCAAAGTACTCCCTGTGGAGATAATGCCGTGCCGTCTGCCAGTAGCTAGCGATGCGTTCGTGCGTGTAACCCTCGTCCACTTGCACGAAACGATGCTGCTCCTCGCTCGGTCCTGAATGATAGATCCGAGCATCGTAGCGGACAACTTGAACTTCTCCATTGAAAAGAAAGAAGTGCTTCAAGTCCTCAATTACGTAACTGAATCTTTCCCTGATGACCTCAAAGACAGCTTTATGACCATCCTTGAATCCGATCGTGACTCTGTCGCCACTAGTCGTCACAGACGTGACAACGGGTTTTGTATACATTACATAACCTCCGATGTCAGCTGTGGTTAGGGCACAGACCGTTCACCTTGAACGATATGTAAACGATACAATATTTACATATATCTGTAAATATCTCGACAAACTAGAAATTATGTATAATGACTAAATTATTGTAGAGGGAGTTAATAAATGACGCTATTAGATGCTTTAGCAGACGGACACGAAGGCGAGACAGCCAGAGAAAATACGGTCTTAAACGATGCCTTGTTGGCAGTACAGGACTGCACAAGGCATATGCGACCGGACAAGTCTGTCCCGAATTGCGCACCATATCGCACCAGACATCTCCACGAGGTTCTCGGCTATCCTGAGGGTGATCCGTCCATAGTCCTCCAGTCAGTAGAGGATTTTACTCCTGGGATTCAGTACCAGCCGGGGTACGAAGGCCAGCCGCGGCTAATATACACACCAGCGTCCAGAGATTTCGATACCGGCGTGCACATTGCTGGAATGACGGAAATGATTGCCGGCGCGCCATCAGTAGCATTAGGCGCCCTTGAGCGTGCAGTGTTAATAGCGCATGTTGTATCTGGTTTTAGCCATGGGCTGTATGCGCCTTTCTATGGTACTCGCTTGGCGCCGCCCGCTATAGGTAAAGGCACGGCTATCAACGCTGCACGAAAGGAGTTGATAGCACAGGCAAAAGCCGCTAAAGATGTCCAGTCTATCGACTTTTATAAGGATTTGCTCCGCCAAGTAAGTCACGAAACTGGCTATAATTTTAAAATCATCACTAAGGGTCTTGCTGGCCTAGCAGTCGCGTACGCACTTCTAGGTAGGGAATAGCTTCTCAACCTTGCCCTGGAGTTAGCAAAAGGCCGCTTGCGTTTGTCGCCCTCGAGTGGCAATATAGAGTCATATACAAATAAGGAGGGTAGAGATTATGGCCGACGCGCCAAAGACAGCTTCGCAAGAAGACATTAACAAAAACAAAACAAACGCAATTCTTTGTTACTTGGGCATCTTAATCATCATTCCTTTCATGAATGAAGAAGCTAAGAAGTCACCATTCGTAATGTTCCACCTAAACCAAGGGCTAGTCCTTTTGATCACCGGCGTAGTCGTCGGTGTAGTCAGCTGGATCCCAATTATTGGTTGGATTGTAGCAATCGCTTGGTTCGTAGTTTGGCTTATGGCTATAGTTAACGCCGGGTCAGGCAAAATGAAGCGCGCTCCGCTTGTTGGTAACTTCGAAATCGTAAAGTAGGTAAAACTATGGCAGAAGCAAAAAAATCAACGGAGACGACCAAAGCTCCGGTGGCAGAACACGCCGGTGTGGCTGTTCCGCCAAAGAAAAGTGGTGGCAACAACAAGACTTTAGTAATTGTGCTGATAGTGGTGTTCGTCGTTTTCATCCTACCGGGCTTTGTCCTAGCTGGTAGCTTATGGTGGTGGGGTCGTGGCGATAACGCCAGCAAACTGGCCGAATCGATCATTGAAAGCTCCACAGGTGGCGACGTCGACATCAACAGCGACGACGGTGAATTCTCGGTTACGAGCGACGATGGCACCTACGAGATTAGTAGTAGCGCTGAACTACCGGAAAACTTCCCGGAAGGCATTCCGCTTTACGACGACATGGACATTACTGGTTCGTCGCGCTCCAGTAGCAACGACGTGTCATCATGGACAGTTAGTGCCGAAACTGGCGATAGCATTTCGCAGGTCGGCGATTTCTTTGACGAAGAATTTGCGTCATGGGACAACCAAGCCGAATATTCTAGCAACGGTACCACGACCACTGTCTATAAAAAAGGCAATTTAACGGTTACGGTTACGGTCGGCGAACATTCCACCGACGAAGACAAGACCAGCATTTCGTACATAGTTTCTGAAGACAACTCAAACTAACACAAACAAAAGTTTCTTCTAAAAACACTCTGTTTTACGCAGAGTGTTTTTATTTAGTACAAATACTGTTCCGATAAACCCCTTCAGGGTTTTGATCGACCTACTTTTTGGATGGTCAAATAGTAGGCAAAAACCCACCGGGCGGGAGTAAAAACATCGATATCAGTTCAACACAAAACAACTGTGCCTGCGTGACTCCCTTCGGTCGGTCCTGAAAGTTTCGGTTTTAAGTTTCAGGACTAATACTCGGCAGTTACTCAATTGTTTTGTCTCGACCCGATTCGGTTTTTACTCTTTATGCCCGGACCCGGGGGTGCAGTGATTGACTAATTAGGGGATTTATTCTAAAGTAGCGATGGTTTTGTTGATTTTATCCGAAACCGCACATTGACAGCATATTCACGAAAACTGTTCGAGATACAGAAGCTACTGGTTAGCTTCTATACCTCGAACAGTTAGAGATTCTAGCCAACTCCGGCAGAACTAAACCTGTCCAGAGAGGAGTAATGAAGTGAGAATTGTCTCGTCAATCTACGACATCGTCTCTCATCAAGGTGCGATGATCGCTGTCCTGGTTGTCCTGATCGGCACTTTCCTGTGGTTACTAGAAGATGTGGACTACGGAAACTATGAGGACCACGTGGAGCACTACAACAGCAACCGCCTGACTGGATTTGTGTCACTGGCAGTTGGCGCTCTGGTCTTTTTTATCGGCTGGAACATCGAGTGGAGTGGGTGGTTCCTTTGGTCTCTCCTGACTGCGATCTTCCTAGCAAGCCCTCTTCTTGTGCTCGGTGCATGGCATGTCGTCGGCAGCCTTGGACACCGGAACTGGAAGGTAAAGGTCAAAGTCGTAGACGACGGGTTTATGGTGGCTCAGTTCCTCCATTTCTTTGCGGCGCTCGCACTGGTCATCATCAACTTCGCCGAATCGTGAAGTGCTGTCGGAAGTGACCGGACGGGGAGAACCCCCGTCCGGTCACAACGACTTTTATTAATGTAAATTTGACATTTTTGTTACTTATAACATACCTAGATCAAACAGGCTCTCTATAACCCCAGTTCGTACCTTCACAAAAGGCTTCAGTGCATCATCCTCCGGAACATGTAGCGAAAATACTGGTTTGTTAAGTGCGTAGGCATAGCCTATTTCGAAACAGCCAGAGTTGCCGATATACCCGTTAGGGCAGTGAAGCCATATAAAGTCACATAGACTGATTGCCTGCAAGTGCCATCTTTCAATTTCGTCGTCTGAAAAGTTTTGCTCCGAACTCGTCCGAACAAAATCGGCAGTCGTATTCAAGAAATTTAAACTACGCGGCGATAAGATTTGACAACTAAGTGCTTGCATTGACCGCTCTATTTTTAGAAGCTCCTCGCGGCCTTTCTTATAACTTCCACAAATAACTACTTTAGGTGGCGGATGAAACATATCCTTAGAAATGGTCGGCACCGTAACTAGTATGGCGCTCTACGAATAATTCTGGGTGGTTGTCGAAGTCCATAAAATCAAACTCGATAGCCACGCTGTCAAAGACCTTTTCTAGGTTCTCTGCCTCAATGCGAGTGAGCCACTTATTCCGCCCACCTTCGAATTCTTCCTTTAACTTTCCCTTGGGGTTTGTGCCGTGCATAATGAAAAATACCTTATCTTCTAAAAATTCGCCGGTGTCTTTGTGGCTGACGTGCTCATGATAGACCCCTGCAA
>JBBTYV010000047.1:0-1379 GCA_038061635.1 Patescibacteria group bacterium | reverse complement strand
GTGCATAAATTTCAGATGTGCTATCAAAATGAAGATTTGTGTTTTCACATCCAAACCAATTCAAATCTGCTACAACATAACTGTAGTTGCGTGCGTAAATATTAGTATTACTGTTGTTATAAACGCTACTCCTTCCCCATGTCGGAATTACTTCAAAATTACCAAGAATGGGATTGCTTCCCCACGCCGCTTCTATTCCATTGTTACACAGTTGAATTCTGTTGTTTGGATTTGGCGTCGTTCCTGTTGAGCGTGTAAAGTACGGGTTGGAACCACCAAGAAAAAACATTCCAACATCAAATCCGCTCACATCATTATGAATTATATTACCATGAGTACCTGTCAAAAGGATGCCTGCATAATTTTTTGTCCCCGTACGCGTGATTGTGTTATCATATATTTTTGGAGATGAACCGTTGGTTGTTCCGTTTATTGCATGCTGGCTGTTATACCGAATATAATTGTTGAGAATTTGTGGAGCAGAGTTGTAGAAGTAAATACCATATGTATTATTTTCAATTGTTGAGTTTTGCACTACAACATTAGCACCATTGAGAATTTGAATACCCGTCCCGTATTCGATATTGACATAATTGAGATTTGAACCAGAAGCACCCGAGCCGTCTAAAATAATGGAACCCCAACTGCCAGGAGTAGTGCCGGCTGTAGCTGTAAAGGTGATTAGTTGTGATGATGTACCATTGGCATTGAGTACTCCATTTACAACCATCGACTTTCCACTGGCAAACGATATTACCGAGCCGGGAGTTACTGTGAGTGTTACTCCACTATTTACCGTAACGATGTCATCAAAAACAAAATTGCCGTCCAAAGTGCTGTTGGTACTGATTGTGGTAGGTACGGCTAGAACTGTATAAGCAAAAGTGGCGTTTGAGGGAGTTGTTGGGTAGTAACCATAATTAGAGCCGTTTGTTTTTGATATTTCATATACCCAGGTTCGAAGCGTTGCTCCGGTTGAAGTTAAGGTACCGGGCACAACTTCACAATATCCCATTGTAAAATTGGTATTGTTAGGCGACCAATTATATCCAGTAGTAGCAATTCCACGTCCCCAAACCTTGCGCCAACTGTTTAATGGAAATGTGATTGCCTTTTGTATTTCATATCGCTTTCCGATATAGTAGCCATCAGGTGCCCCGGGAAGCCCATAAAAATAACCTGCATAGTTTATGGTTTGTGCTACGGTTCCACCACCAGAAGCAGTTTCCTGCGTAAACGCAACTGGCGCACGAAGCAAGTTTAGTGCTTTGCGAGCATTGACGCGACCGTAACCAACATTTATATTCCAGCCATTTGCATCGGATGTATATAAGTCAGGTCTAACTTTGTCGGTTGAAAGTTGAATGATGTTTTCGATG
>JBBTYV010000046.1:0-1227 GCA_038061635.1 Patescibacteria group bacterium | reverse complement strand
CAATGAGGATACTGCCGTTGTTATTAATCCCGAAACAGACCCAGTATTCGTTGCACGAAAGGGATATTACCGGGCGAGCACTATCGATGCACTAAGACCTCAGCCAAAGGCGCCAATGGTACTAATAGCTGCAGAACACACGGCGCAAATCGGATCTGCCCAATCACATGAAGTGTTCTCGAAAGCAGAGGAAAATGAACTTCTCTTCCAAGACGTCGATCTCGGTCAAGCCGACGATGGGTTAGAACGTGCCGCTATAGATATCCTGTCCTGCACTACCACGATGGAAGTCGGAATCGACATTGGTGCGCTAACTGGTGTATCGCTGCGCAATATGCCGCCAGCGCGTTCAAATTATCAACAACGTGCTGGTCGAGCGGGGCGACGGGGAAACGCCGTCGCAACAGTTACCGCCTTTGGAAGTGCCGATAGCCATGACGAGCACTATTTTTCCAACCCAGATCTAATGATCCGAGGCGACGTTGATGATCCGAAGCTCACGCTCGATAATAGAGACATAGTGCGGCGCCACGTTACCGCTTATCTATTGCAGCGATATCATCAGATTCGCCTGCCTGCAATAAATCCTGAAGATCAGCCGCACTTATTCGCAGTTCTTGGGTCGGTAACGGATTTTCGAGACCCGAAGAAGCTGTTAAATCGCGTGGATTTCGAGCGGTGGCTACGTGACAGCGAAGCCGGACTTAAGACTGATATTGCGGGATGGTTACCAGAAGAACTTACTTCAGCCGACCGGCAGTCGATACTGGAATTGCTCGTTGAGGAGACTCTCAAGCCGATTGATGACGCCATTGAGTACGTCCCGGCAAGCCAAGAGGTGCAGGATGTCGCAGCAACCATCGCGCAGCCAGCTGAGGGTGGCACTGCATCCTCACCAGAGCTTCCTGATGAAGTGGGTGAGGAGCGGCCAGGCAGGGAAGCCACTGCAGACAATTTGTTGGATCGATTGCTCTACAAAGGAGTGCTGCCCCGATATGCATTTCCTACGGATGTCGCGGCCTTCCATGTCTTCGATCGGGACAGGTCAACGCGTTTTCGTCCGGCATTTCGATATACGCCATCCCAGGGGCTGCCAGTTACATTATCCCAATATGCCCCAGGTAAAGAAGTATGGATCGGAAATAAGCTTTGGACTTCGGGCGCCATTTATTCCACACTCCAAAGCGATCGATACAAAGCATGGGAATCTAGACGTTTTTATTACGA
>JBBTYV010000045.1:0-14976 GCA_038061635.1 Patescibacteria group bacterium | reverse complement strand
TAATAGAGAATAATTTTCTGCATGGTCAGTGGCTTATTTTAACAGATATGGCTTATGCAACGTCCAACTGGTACTCAAAGTCGGCTGAGAGAATTGGATGGTCAGCTCCTGTGCTATATCCATACCCTGACCTAAGCGGCCGCACACTATCTCTGTGATACATCGCATCAATACTGATATCTGGGTACGATGAACGAATATTCTTTCCTCTAAAGTACTCGTTCGGGAAAATAGGTCGATCTTCTCTGTGGGTTTCGCTGTAACCTGCGCGTACGAGACCTAGTCTCAGCGGGAAAAACGGAAGTGCATTCCAGTCTCCTACCACTATATCTGGAGCGCGCTTCTTAATCTCGTCGGCAGAGCTTTTCCGCAAACCAATGTCTGTTATAAGACTTCGCGTCCAAAGCCGTCGCTGATGGCAACCGACTACCCCAAGTCCGCCGACGTCAACTCCTATCATTTTGTCGGGGGAACCATTAATGGCGGTTACTTCCTGCACGGCAATACTTCTAGTTTCCTCGTCTGCAAGGAAAATGCCATGCTGGTCTATGTCATCGAATGTCATGTAGACCGTCGGGTCACCTATGGCAAGTAAGCCCGCATTTCTTGCGAGATATTCTGCGTGTGTTGGTTCTATAATCTCACATAAGAAGATTAAAAATCTTGCCGATTCTCCTCGAACCTCAGCGATTTTCCTGGCTATATCATCTAATCTATCGACTTGTTTTTTATACCCTGCTAGCTTTTTGCTCGGCTGCGCATTCCAATCATTTAAAACATTCCAGTGAGCCACTCTTATTTCCATCAGAGTACTAAAACATACAGATATTAAGTCGTCAAATAGAAAGTATTGACATAAGCACAATATATATGCTATAATTATTGTAATAGGCTAGTTTTGAAACAAAAATGAATACCGAGTGTATCTGTTAACCTACATTTTCTCGTTGTTCATTGCCTGAACAACATTAAATGAAAGGATTCTTTTGAGTTACGCATACAAAATGTCGCGTCGACCTGGGCAGCGCCCAGCGCAGCAACGTCGTGCACCAAATAACCGTGGGGGACAATACATCCACCCTTCGAAATTTATTAACAAAGCTTCAGTCGAACAAATTGCTGAGGAGGTTTTTACGCCTACTCACAGCTTTAGTTCAATGGGCCTTGACGAGCGAGTAGTCGCCAACCTTAAAGCCATGGGCATTGAGGAGCCGACTTCTATTCAAGACGGCTCTATCCCGCTAATAATTGAAGGCAAGGACCTTGTTGGCCTAGCTAACACCGGAACTGGCAAAACAGCGGCTTTCTTGCTGCCATTAATTCACAGGATTCTTAAAAAAGAGATCTACCAAGTGCTAGTTATGGCTCCGACCCGCGAGCTGGCTCAGCAAATTGAAGAAGAGTGGCGCAAGTTTGCCCAAGGGTTACGACTTTATTCGGCTATCTGCGTTGGTGGCACAAGCATGTATAACCAAATCCGTTCACTCCAAAAAGATCCACATGTCGTTATCGGTACGCCAGGACGGCTTAAGGACTTGATCGAACAAGGCGCTTTGCGACTTGATAAGTGCGACGGCCTAGTGCTTGACGAGGCCGACAGAATGCTTGATATGGGCTTCTTGCCTGACATTAAGTTCATTATGGCTAAGCTACCAGAAGTTCGTCAATCGCTATGCTTTAGCGCAACAATTACTCCAGAAATCAATCGTCTCATCGACGGGATTCTAAAGAATCCCGAAACCGTATCGGTTCGAAAGGGCGAAACTGCATCGCACGTCGACCAAGATATCATCGTTGCTGGCACGAAAGAAGAGAAGTATGACAAGCTCGTTGAGCTATTGAAAGCACCGGACTTTGATAAAGTCCTGGTCTTCTCGCAAACCAAATGGGGAGCACAGCGTCTTGCCGACACTCTTACAAAAGATGGTCACAAGGCCGAAGCGATTCATGGTAATAAGACCCAAAGCCAGCGCCAAAAAGCACTGCGATCCTTCAAAGAGGGTAACGTCCAGGTACTTGTGGCGACAGACGTTGCAGCTCGCGGCTTGGACATCTCAAACGTTAGCCACGTCATTAACTTTGACCAGCCAAACACCTACCAAGACTATGTCCACCGCATCGGCCGAACTGGCCGCGCTGGCAAAAAAGGCAAAGCTCTTACTTTCGTAACTCATCACCCCTAAAGATTAAACAGGGTAGTGTGCGTGTAAGTTACATATTTTAGCACGTGCTAAAATATGTAACTTACACTGTTTTCTAGTTCGGATTTAGTTATATCTTCGCCGGAATTTTATACATAAATTAGCAGCTGCTAAAAAATGTACATACGCATTCGTGCGCTATGCGGGCTTTGTTATTATTGATCGTATGACGGTTAGTGATATTTCAAGCAAAATCAAGAAAACTCCGACTAACCACAAACCTGTAATAATTGCTGTTGAAGGGTTTGGCGGGTCTGGTAAGTCGACATTTTCCCGGAAATTAAAAGAAGTGTTGGGCGATGCTTATGTAATTGAGACTGATGATTTTTTTATCAATGATAAGCCCAGCGATGCCGACAAGACGAACTTTGATAGAAAAAGACTTGAGGAGCAGGTTCTTCGACCGTTGAGGAACGGACGGTTGGCTGCTTATCAAAGACTCGAATACATTACCAATACCTTAACTGAACCCGTGAAGGTGCCTAACGTTAGTTACCTTATTATCGAAGGCGTGTCATCCTTCCACCCAAGCATTTTAGAATATATGGACTATAAAATATGGATTGAAGCACCCAGAGATGTCGCAGAAGAACGAATGAGAAAAAGGGACAAAGATGTAGAGATTGATACTGATGACTTGCGGGAACATTGGACCAAAACCTATCAAGAATATGTGGACTTATACCATCCTGAAAAAATGGCTGATTTTGTCTTTGATAATAGCTGACAAACAAAAAGACCTCGGAAAAACCGAGGTCTTTTTGTGTTTTAACGGATCTTAGTAACGGTTGTAACCGCCACGATCACCGCCACGATCACCGCCGCCACCAAAGTCGCGACGAGGTCGCTCTTCTTGTGGACGTGCTTTGCTGACCATCAACTTGCGGCCGCCAAAATCAGTGCCGTCAAGGGCAGTGATAGCTGTTTCACCGTCTTCGTCGCTAACAAGTTCGACAAAGCCGAACCCTTTGCTACGACCGCTCATGCGGTCAACGATTACGCGTGCGCTTTCAACTTCGCCGTGCTCGGCGAACAGTTTCTGAAGCTCTTCATCAGTGGTGCTGTAAGGCAATCCACCTACATATATCTTAAATGCCATATTTTATTTCAAGCCTTTCATGCTTAATATTTAGCGGTTTCGACTCTTCTTATATTTCCTTTATGGACCTGACTAGCACGAAAAACGGCTTGAAATGTCTTTTAGGGTAGATAAGCTACCGCCTACGCTTTATTTATACAACACCTGGGGTAAAATAGCAATAACGTATACTATATATAAGAATAAAGGTAATATGACAAATATGAAGCTTTCAGAGGAACTTAAGTGGCGTGGTTTTATTAATCAAACTACCTACAGTGATATAAAAGTAATAGACGGAGAACCAATAACGTTTTATTGGGGAGTAGACCCAAGTGCAGATTCGATGCAAGCTGGTAATTTTGCAATTGCCATGATGATTAAGCACTTTATAAAACATGGGCATAAGCCGATACTTTTGGTTGGTGGAGCTACTGGCATCATTGGCGATCCAGGTGGCAAGGATGTAGAAAGAGAGTTAAAGGCGCTAGAAGTTATAAAGAACAATAAAGCGTCGATTGCCAACCAGTACAAGAAGATATTTGGAGAAAAAGGTATTATTCAGGTAGACAATTATGAATGGTTTAAGGATATGACCTATATCGATTTTCTGCGTACTGTCGGGAAAAATGCACCTTTGTCTCAAATGCTAGGCAGGGAGTTTGTAAAGTCAAGACTTGGATCAGAAGGTTCAGGCATTAGTTACGCAGAATTTAGCTACTCATTAATGCAGGGGTATGACTTCGTGCACTTGTTTAAGAAATACGGTGCTACGCTCCAGGTTTGCGGGGCTGATCAATGGGGTAATTGCATAGCAGGGGTTGAGTTGATACGCAAAATGGAGGGTGGCGATGCTCATGTTTGGTCTGCGCCGCTTGTTATTAACAAGACTACTGGTCGGAAATTTGGTAAGTCGGAAGACGGTGCCGTTTGGCTCAAGGAAGAGAGAACCAGTGTTTTTCGGTTTTACCAATTTTGGTTGAACTCCGGGGATTTGGATGTTGAAGATTATCTAAAAATCTACACGGAACTTGAAAAGCCAGAGATCGACAGAGTAATGTCCGAGCAAAGAAAGAATCCAGGCCAAAGGCCGGCTCAGAAACGTTTAGCTCTGGAGGTCACGACCATTGTGCATGGCGCTGAAAAAGCTGAGAGCGTAAAGAACGCTAGCGAGGCTCTGTTTGGGTTAAAGGATTACAAAGATTTAGGGAAAAACGAATATATTGAGTTGGCCCGCGAACTACCGATCATAAAAGCTAAGGATGGGGATTCGTTGGTAGATATTTTGGTTAAAGGCAAACTCGCTTCTAGTAAAACAGAAGCCAAGCGTTTTTTGGATTCGTCAGCGGTTTACATTAACGGATCTCAGATCCCGATGGATATGACGACGCTCGAAGCTAAAGATGCAATCCACGGCTACGTTGTAGTTCGGCGCGGAAAAAACGAATCAGTTCTGGTTAGTCTTTAGAGTGATACAATAAAGAAAACATGGGTAACGATAATTCAAAAAGCCAAATGCCACCCTGGGTGCTTCGAGCTACTTTTACAGTTATTGGTGCGGTTTTAGCGACTTATGTCGGCTTAGTTGTTTTGGGAAAGCTTCAAGACTTAGTCTTCTGGTTAATCACTGCTTTGTTTCTTTCCTTCGCGCTCGAACCACTGGTTAATCGTCTTGAAAAGCGAGGCTGGAAACGAGGTTTAGCAACTGGCTTAATCTTAGGCGGGTTTGTTATTCTGATGTTGCTCTTCATTGGTGCCATGGTTCCACTAGTCGTAGATCAGATTCGTGAACTCGTGAAGGTCGCGCCTACTTGGGTGACAAGAATTAGCCAGCTTATGGAGGATTGGTTCGGGGTAGAGGTGACGACGAAGCAGCTCTTGGAACAGATTCAAAAAGCTGATATTTCGCTTGGTAGTTCTGCGGGCAATGTCGCAGGAAATATCATTAATCTAAGCGGTAAGATTGCTGGCGCACTGTTTCAGTTCGTAACCATCCTGTTATTTACCTTTTATCTTGTAGCAGAGGGTCCGACGATTAGACGTAAGGTTATGTCACTTTTACCTCCTCGCCAACAGAAGCAGCTATTAAACACCTGGGAAATATCAATCGAGAAGACTGGCGGCTACCTATATTCGCGACTGTTACTCGCTGCTATCTCAACAGCTGCTACACTAATCTTACTACTAGCTATCGGTGTACCGTTTGCATTACCTCTCGCATTATTTATGGGAGTAATATCGCAGTTTATACCGGTTATCGGGACATACATCGCTGCCTCCGTTCCGCTACTTGTTGCGCTACTGGAAAACCCGTGGACTGCACTTATATTTGTAATCTACGTCATTATTTATCAACAATTCGAAAACTATGTCTTAAGCCCACGCATCACCGCTCACACCATGCAACTTCATCCGGCAATAGCAATCGGCGCAGCTTTGGCTGGCGGTAGCCTTTATGGTGCAGTCGGTGCATTCCTAGCATTGCCACTTGCCGCAATTTTGCAAGCCTCTATGGGTGCACTCTTAATCCGACACGATCTTATCGATGTCGGAGGTGACCTTCTTGGCATTGACGAAAAAGAAGAAGCCCAACTTCTCAATAAAAAAGCTTAACTTAGGCTAAAATAGGGACAGTATGGAAGTTTTAATCATAGTCTTTCTAGTTATCAATGCTGGGCTGGTGTTTTGGCTGATTAGTCGTAAATCAGGCATGAGCGGCGACAGCGCCTCGCTTTTAAAGCAAGACCTAACGGCCATGACTCGCCAACTGGAGAAGCTCCGCGAGGGAGTCACACAACAACTCGGCGAACAAGCTGATCGTAATCAGCGTAGTATGGGTAAACAGCTCGAAGCCAGTGCCAAGCTTGTTAGTGACGTTACTGAACGCCTAACCAAGCTCGACGAAACCAACCGTCGGGTGGTTGATGTAGCCGACGAGCTAAAAGTTTTACAAAACGTTTTACAGAATCCCAAACAACGCGGTGTGCTCGGTGAATTTTATCTCGATCAAATTTTGCAAAACCTCCTTCCACCGAGTTCATATAGCCTGCAGTACAAATTAGACGAAGGGCTGATTGTCGATGCCGTCATTTTCCTAGACGATAAGCTGCTGCCAATCGACAGTAAGTTCTCGCTCGAAAACTATAACCGTTTAGTTAATGCCAAAACCGCCGACAGACCAGCTCTAGAAAAGGCTTTTAAAGAAGATCTTAAAAAACGAATCGACGAAACGTCGAAGTATATTCTGCCGAAGAAGAAAACCATGGAGCAGGCCTTGATGTTCATCCCGAGCGAGGCGATATATTATGACCTACTCGCTAACAAAGTCGGCGCAGCCGGTGTTTCAGGGCGCGACCTTATGCAATATGCAGCGGTCGAAAAGCGAGTGATTATCGTTGGTCCAAGTACGCTTTCGGCTATGATTCAGGTCATAGTGCAGGGCCTACGAAGCCTAGAGATACACAAAGACACCGAACTTATTAGAAATAATGTCGAACAACTGCAACGACATTTAATCGCCTATGACGGACATTATAAAAAACTGGGCAATTCTCTAGGTGCGACAGTTGGGCATTTCAATAATGCCAGTAAGGAACTAGGCCGGATAGATAAAGATATCGTCAAAATCGCTGGAGTTCAGCCAGTGCACGAAACGATGCTCCTAGAAAAGCCTTCCAGTGAAGATTAATCTTCTGACAGTAAATCGATAATCAGTGCGGCCGTCCAAGAGAAGTTAGGTGCACCCAATCCTCGACCATCGACCGGCGAGAAATATTCAAAAACTCCAGACTTCTTGACCGTTTCGATAGTTTTTTGACGAAGCTCCTCAGCTTGATCTGGATAACCGCAACGTTTCAAACCGTCAATAATCAACCAGTTAGTGTTGACCCATGACGGCCCTTGCCAGTAGCGTTCGTCGCTAAAGAACTTTGATGTTAGTGGCACGCTTGGCACAGGGTGGTTAGTCCAGTATTGCCTATGGTCTCTTAAAAGATCGTGAAGTTTAGATATATGCAGTTTTGATATTGTTCCAGCATAAAGTGGCATCAAGCCACCGATAGTTGGCTCGGTAATAAGATCATGGGTAATAAAGTCTCGACAATAAAACTGCTCTGTCTGTTCGTCCCATAAAGTGTTTAGGGCTTTTTCTGTCTTTCGCATCGATTCGCTCAAGTGTTCGGGGATTTTTATTCGACAGACTTTGGCGATCTGGTTAAGTCGCTTGTTGGCCCGAACTAAAATGCTATTAAAAGTTACGTCTTCGATGCAGAACTCCGAGCGATGCAATATCCTCGTAATGTCCCAGCCTTTTCTGCGGAACCTGCGAATAACATCCCAATAAAGCAAGGCATCGATGTTTGTCATGCGCTGGCCCGGCGGTACGAAGCGGGTATCCCGTCTTAGCAGGTTTACTAAGCCGTCTAGGTGTAGCTTCTCAACCACTTCGATCCACCATGGCTTGGAATGTTCGTGGAGTTGGACTTGCCATGATGGCGTACTGTCTAGACCTGTCTCGTAAGGATGAATTTGTAAGGTCAAGCCCTCGCTGTGCGGATCGCGTTCGTTATAAAGCCACTCATGGTGGCGTATTAGTCCACCAAGTAGTTTCTTGAACCAAATGTTTCGATCAATTTTTGGCATTTTTTCGCCAATGAGCCAAATCGCTTCAGCAAGTAGTGGCGGTTGCGTTATTCCGCTAGTTGAAACAGTGTCGGGGCTAAACGGCGACGACCAACTTTTCCAGATGTTTCTTTCGGTTTTATAGGCGTGGTCGGGCTCAAAGATAAGGTGGGGAATCATTCCATTAGCCCATTGTGCCCTGAACAAGGATTCAATTTCGATTTTCGCTCTTTCTACATCTACATGCCTAAGACCGATTGCAATAAAACAGCTGTCCCATAGCCACTGGTGTGGGTAGAGACCGCTGGCCGGCTTGGTGTGATTACCCTTGTCGTTTTTGTGCAATACATCAACACATCTGTCGAATAGCTCTTTGTTTTCGTCCATCATTGCTACCTATTATAGCCGTAGCGCTCTTGTTTATCTAAAATTAGTAAATCCGACAGGAAAAGGAAAGTCTTGGGTTTTGAGAAGTTGCATCACGGCTTGCAATTCGTCCTTCTTTTGGCTCATAACTCGGACTTCTTCGCCTTGAATCTGGGTTTTGATCTTGGGCATAGTCTCACGGATTTTTGAGGTTATCTTCTTAGCTTTTTCTTGGTCCAGTCCTTTAACAAAAGGAACGTCCCAATACATTTTGAGGTTAGTGGTGACCGGTTCTTTGGTGGAATCGAAGGTTTTTTGACTAATACCGCGCGACGCAGCTTTTTTACGCAGAATGTCGATGATAGAATCCAGATGCAGCTGGCTATCGCCCGTAATCTTAAAACCAGTTTTTTCGGGCATCCAATCAAGTGTGGCCGATGAGCCTTTGAAGTCGTAGCGTGCCACGATTTCACGTTGAGCCTGGTCGAAGACGTTGTTCATCTCGCCCTTGTCATAATCAGAAACGATATCAAATGAAAATGTTGCCATATTACTGAATTATGATAACATAAGCATCAGAATGACAATAAAAGCGCAAAACCTGTTTTTTACCGACACTTCTGTGGCGGTTTGTTCTGTGCGCTAAAAACCAAAGAATACTGACTAAACCGCCACCAGGGCGGTTTTTTTTAAACTTAAATTGGAGAATATGAGCATGTCAGAAAGAAATGTGTGGATAGGGGTCGGGAACCGGAATTGGCCAGCGGCTAACTCAGAGCTTCCCATAAAGGACACCGAAAGTGAAGTAGAGGTGCAGGGTACTGGAGAAGACTCAGAGTTAGAACCAAACCAGGTAGAGGACGACGTTAGTAGCCGGCTGTTGGCAACTGGCCTACCGTTGGATGAACTTGTTCCTCGAAGCTGGCCCAAGTGGTAATGTAATTCAAGGAGAAAAACATGAGCAATACAAAGTTACTATATATGGAAGATATGCAGGCGTTTGAATGTGAGGCGTACGTTGAGAAAGTCGAAGATAAGGACGGTAAGACTGTCGTTTATTTGGATCAAACTGTGTTTTATCCGCAAGGCGGCGGCCAGCCTTACGACACTGGAACGATTTCCTCGGGAGACATAAAGTTCGTTGTTGAGGAAGTTCGATATGCCGAAGGAGAAGTATTACATATCGGTCGCTTTGAACATGTCAGGTTTATGGAGGGCGAACAGGTGAGATGCACAGTAGACGCCGAGCGGCGCTTACTAAATACACGTCTGCATTCAGCGGGGCACGTGCTCGATATGGCGGTCAATGAACTTGGGTACGATTGGAAGCCGGGTAAGGGCTATCATTTTCCTGATGGTCCATATGTTGAATACCAAGCAGATCTTAAAGGCGAACCAGTTGAGGCAATCATTGCCAAGCTAGATGAGAAGATTAGTGAAATTCTAACTAGAGACATAAAAACCGAAATCCGATTTGTAACCTTAGAAGAGATGGCTTCGCTCTGCAGGCACGTGCCGGAATATTTGCCAAAAGATAAGCCCAGCCGCGTAGTTTTATATGGTAACTTCGGAGTTCCCTGCGGTGGGACACACGTTAGTCAATTTGGCGATATAGGAGGTGTAAGAGTAAGAAAAATGAAAGATAAAGACGGTACGCTACGCGTCTCGTACGAGATGTTCTAACCCAGAGGTCGACTAAATAATAGATAAGGAACGCTGTATAATGTTAGTTAAGATGACGTACAAAATTGTGGAGGTTGCAAAAGCTGCCAAGAGTTTACGCGGTAAAGGCGCCGCGGCTTTGAAAAGCCCGGAGTTGGCGGCGCTTTACGATCGGATAAAAATGCTGCCGGTTGCAGACCGCAAAGCCTTCGGCCAAGAAGTAAACACTTTGCGCTCCGAGCTGGAGAACGCCGCGAACAGTAAACAACTAGCTATTAACAGTATCGAACCAATAGACATTACTGCTCCGTGGGATATTAATACTAAAAGCGACCAAAAACCAAAAACACTGTCTAGCGGCTTAGGTTCAATGCACCCGCTTAAGACTGAGGTGGAGGAGCTGGCAGACATTTTCTACAGAATGGGCTTTGCATATGAAGCTTCCAGAGAGATTGATGACGATTACCATATGTTCGGTAGCCTCAACTTCCCCGAAGGGCATCCAGCTCGTGACGACTGGGATACTTTTATGACCGACGAAGGTCTGATCGCGCCTGCCCATACCAGTACCATGCAGAACCGTGTGCTTAAGAAGTACAAAGCTAACCTAAGAAATAATGAACCAATCTCGGTGTTCATTATTGATCGGTCGTTCAGAAACGAAGACTTAGACGTCACGCATGAGCACACCTTTCACCAAATCGAAGGGATATATGTTAGTGAGGGTACAACAGTCGGTAATCTAATCGCGGTGATAAAGACTTTCATGACCGAATACTTCCAACAAGAAGTAAATATAAAAATTCAACCGTTCTATTTCCCGTTTACGGAACCGAGTTTCGAATTTGCCGTCGAGAGACCTGAAAAGTGGCGCAAAGACGACACCGAAGCAGAAAAGTGGCTAGAAATTGGCGGTTGCGGCATGATTCATCCTAACGTCCTGAAAGAAGCTGGTATTGATAGTGATAAATACGCTGGGTTTGCATGGGGCTTCGGTCTTGAGCGAATGGTAATGCTAAAACATGGTATTGAGGACATCCGACATTTCAATAGCGGAAAAATAGAATTCATGAGGCAATTCTCATGAAAGTCTCTTTAAATCTGGCTCAGGATTATTCGAATGTTGATTTGAAGTCGATCCCGCGTGATGAGCTTTTGAAGAGCATCGGGACGCAGCTTGGAGCGATTGAAGAAGTCAGCGATTGGGCTCCAAGGTATGAGGGTATTGTGGTAGCTGAAATAATGTCGTGCGAAAAACACCCTAATGCCGACAAACTCAAGGTTTGTCTTATAGATGACGGTGGCAAGGTAAAGGGCGTCAACAGGGACGCTAAGGGGTTAGTTCAGGTCGTTTGTGGTGCGCCGAATGCTAGGGTAAAACTTATTGTTGCGTGGATACCACCAGGGGTGGTAGTGCCGGCGACAATTGGCGATGACCCATTAAAACTCGAAGTTCGTGAAATACGTGGCGTTAAGAGCAACGGAATGCTCGCCAGCCCAAGTGAACTTGGCATATCCGATGACCATGACGGGATATTAGAACTAAGCGACGAAAGCGTCGGGCGGAAACTAAAAAAAGGCGAAGCTTTTTCTGCTCTTAGACTTGATGACCTAATTATTAACTGTGAGAACAAAATGTTTACGCACCGCCCGGACTGTTTTGGAAATCTTGGAGTGGCCCGTGAGCTAGCAGGGATATCTGGTAAAAAGTTTGTTAGTCCTGACTGGTACCTCAAAGCTCCAAAGTTTTCTGCGTCAAGCAAACTACCGTTCCGAGTAAAGGTCGAAAGCAAACTTGTTTCAAGATTTATGGCCGTCGCCATGGAAAACGTCTCGGTTTCTAAGAGTCCTTTTTGGCTGCAAACTACGCTCGCCAAAGTAGGGATCAAGCCAATCAACAACGTCGTAGACATAACTAACTACGTCATGCATCTAACTGGCCAGCCGATTCACGCCTTTGACTACGATAAGCTAAAGAAACGATCAGGTGTTGGAGTGGTCATCGGGCCTCGCAAAGCCAAAAAGGACGAGAAAATCACCTTACTCGGAGGCAAAGAAGTGACTCTTAATGAAGAAGACATTGTCATTGCGACCGACAAAAAAGCCGTTGCTCTAGCTGGCATCATGGGCGGCCAAGACACCGAGGTCGACTTTGCAACTAAACGGATAGTTCTTGAGTGCGCGACATTTGATATGTTCGCTGTACGTCGCAGCAGCATGCGCCACGGTTTATTCACAGAAGCTTCAACTCGCTACACTAAAGGTCAAAGCCCGCTGCAGAACGACCGCGTATTGGCTTATTGCATGAAGACGATAAGTGATCTTGCTGGTGGCGTTCAGGCTAGCGATGTTAAGGACGAGCGTTCTATTCTCAAAAAACCCGATGTCGTTAAAGTCAGTGTAGATTTTATCAACAGCCGGCTAGGCTCAGATCTTAAGAGCCAAGATATTGTTCGGCTTCTCGAAAACGTTGAGTTCGATGTCACAAGTAACAGCGGTAACTTACGTGTTTTGCCACCATTTTGGCGAACTGATGTTGAGATAAAAGAAGATATTGTTGAAGAGGTCGGGCGTTTGTATGGCTACGACAAACTACCGGTTAACTTACCGGACCGAAGCGCGAAGCCTACCAAACGTGATGAGCTTCTTGATTTGAAACAATCACTCCGCACAAAACTCAGTGCTGCTGGTGCGAACGAGATTCTGACTTATAGTTTCGTTCACGGCGACCTGATGAAAAGTTCGGGGATTGACCCAGACAAGTGGGCGTATCATCTTCGAAACGCCTTAAGCCCAGACTTGCAATATTATCGAACGAGTCTTATTTCTAGTGTTCTTGAAAAAGTTTACCCAAATATTCGAAGCGACCGCGTTCGTTCAAGCGACGACAACGACTTTGCGATTTTCGAAATCGGTAAGGCGCATGTTAAAGGCCACGATAACGCAGAGAAGTTACCTGGCGAATTCGAACGATTAGCACTAGTGTTCTCGGCTGATCAAAAAACTGCTAAACGTAAATACCACGGTTCGGCGTATTACATGGCTGAGCAATACCTCAATGTGCTGCTAGGCGATCGCGCCACACTCGTGCCATTAACAAACAATGCCTACCCGATCACAAGTGTTTACGAACTTAATCGCAGCGCTATGGTTATGGCTGGTAAAGAAGTTTTTGGTGTGATTGGTGAGTTTAATGAAGCTACCAAGAAAGCATTGAAGCTACCGGACTATACTGCCGGCTTTGAACTCGACATCGAACTTTATAACAAATTCATCGGCGATCGCGCCCGGAAATATTCACCGCTATCGGTCTTTCCGAAAACTCAGCAGGACATAACCTTTAAAGTAAAAGCTGGTTTGCCGGCCCAAGAACTAGTGGCCCTTGTCTGGGACGAACTGCAAAAACAATCAGTCGAGCACGGCTATATCCCAGTTTTTACTTATCGCGATATCTACCAAGCAGAAGATGACACCAAGCACAAAAATATCACGCTTCGTCTATGGCTCAGCCATTCGTCGCGGACTCTGACAACTGAAGAGGTTAATATTTTGTTAAATATAATTGCGAAGAGGGCAAATGAAAAGCTGTCTGCAACGCGTATCTAAATTTCTTCTGCTGGTTTTGGTGGCTTTTGTCTTTTTGCCACCTGGTATAAGCGTAGCCAGTGTTGATGACTTTATAATTCATTCTTTAGACGCGACATATGAACTTAGCCGTGACGACCCACAGGGCAAATTGACGATTACTGAAAATATCGATCTAACCTTTGAAGATAATAACCACGGAATACTGCGCGCCATTCCTGATAAATATGGAGATGACGACACCAACCCCAAAGTTATTAGTGTAATGCGTGACGATGCGGCAGAACCTTTTACGACCTACAGCGAAAACAACAATCTAGTTTTGAAAATTGGCAATCCAGCTCTAACCATTACTGGTTCACACAAATATGAACTGAAATACTCAGTCGAAAACGTCATCAGTTTTTATGATGATCACGATGAACTGTACTGGGACGTCAACGGGGATCTGTGGCTACAAAACTTCGAATCTGTAACAGCAACAGTAACTACTACAGAAGATTTGAGCTTTTTGGAAAGTCCTGAACCAGTTTGTTATGCCGGCTACTTCGCTTCGAGAGATCAAGCATGCGAACTTAGTGCAAGCGCCAACCAGCTTATTGTAAGCACGACAAAAGAATTAGAACAAAATCAAACACTAACGTTCGTCGCGGGGTTTGCTAAGGGCTATTTCGTGCCAGTTCCGCTTTGGCAAAAACTCATAATGTTTATACCGGGGATAATTTTCGTATTTGCGCAGATTATAATATTTACTTCGGCCTATAGAAAATGGCGAAAACTTGGCAAAGACTACCCAGACTCGCCAGTCATTGCTGTTGCCTTTGGTCCACCAAAAGATCTAGGCGTTCTCGGATCGGCCTACGTTTATGATGATGCGACAGTGCCGAAACACATCTCTGCCAGTATCATTGACTTGGCTGTTCGGGGCTACGTTCGGATTATCGAGACCGACGGCGGAGGGATACTTAAGAAAAAGACTAATCGCTCGCTTGAACTACTAAAACCGCTGAATGGATTAACATCTCAAGAAGTCACAATACTTTCGGCGCTTTTTGATACCACCGAAGTCGGTGAGGTCGTTGATCTTGATACTAAAAAGACGAAGCTTCACGCCAAAATTGCTGAATTATCTCAGTCGCTCAGTGCCGAAATGACTAATAAGGGTATGTATGAAGTATCACCAGAAAAAGCCAAGGGTATGCTTGGTAAGCAAATTGGCATTACGGTCGGAATGTTATTCCTGGCGTTCATCGGCGTCGCACTTTTTACGCCACTCCCAATTGTCCTCGGTTTTATTAGCTTGTTTGCAATTATTGGTTTGCAAACGGCGATGACGAAACGCAGTCGCCAGGGTGTAGAAGTCAAAAAAGAACTTGAGGGACTAAAACTATATCTTGGTATGGCTGAAAAGGACCGTCTAGCGGCAATGCAAAGCGCCAATGCGCCACTGGCCGAAAACGCCCA
>JBBTYV010000044.1:0-19348 GCA_038061635.1 Patescibacteria group bacterium | reverse complement strand
TGACTGATTCGCAGACTTGCTTACGCGCCCAAGACATCGAAGAAGTCGGCAATAACCGACATACAACGTTCTTTGAAATGCTTGGGAATTGGTCGCTTGGTGATTATTTTAAGCAGGAACAAATCAACTGGTTCTGGGAGTTTATAACTACAGTAGTAAAGTTAGACCCACAGCGAATTTTTGTTAGCTGTTTCATCGGTGACGAAAAGTCAGGTATCCCGAAAGACACAGAAAGCGCCGATATTTGGAAAGAAATTTTTACTAGTGCCGGCATTGAAGCTAAAGAAATCGAGATTGGTGACAGCAGAAACGGCTCAAAACTAGGCGAACAAGGCGGCCGAATATTCTATTACAGTGACAGTAACTGGTGGTGCCGGACAGGTAGTGCTGCCAGTATGCCAGTTGGTGAACCGGGCGGTCCGGATACTGAAATGTTCTATCTCTACCCAGACGTCCAGCACGATAAATCATTCGGTGAACATTGTCATATCAACTGTGACTGTGGTCGCTACATCGAACTTGGTAACTCAGTCTTCATGGAGTATCAAAAAACCAAAGACGGCTTTGCAAAATTGCCAAAAAGAAATGTCGACTATGGCGGCGGACTAGAGCGCATTGCAGCAGCATCAATTGACAGCCCAGATGTTTATAAGATCAGTTTGCTTTGGCCAATTATCGAAAAACTTCAGGAGCTGAGCGGCAAAACCTACGATAATAACCAAGCGAGCATGCGCGTGATTGCCGACCATCTGCGAGGCGCTGTCTTCCTTGCCGTTGATGGTGTAACTCCGAGTAACAAGGAGCAAGGATATGTCATGCGTCGTTTGCTGAGGCGAGCGATCCGTCATGCCTTCGAGCTAGGTATCGAGGACAACTTCTTGCCCGAGGTCGCACCGGTGGTTTGTGGCTTGTACAAAGACGATTTCCCAGAACTAAACAAAAACTTAGAAATAATACTTAACATGTTAAGTAAAGAAGAGAAGATTTTCCGTCAAACTTTACGAAAAGGGCTCAAAGAGTTCGATAGAATTGTGAACTTCAAGTATGAAGTCTCAAAGATAGGCAAACCTAAAGAAACCAAATCTATATTAATGGGCGATGATGCTTTTAAATTGTATGACACCTACGGCTATCCTTTGGAGTTAACCAAGGAAGAAGCTAAGAAGCGCGGCATAGAGCTAGCTGACGACTTAGATCAGGATTTTGACTGCGCAATGCTCGACCAAAGAATGCGTAGTCAGACTGCCTCTAAGGGAACGTTCAAGGGCGGCTTGGCAGATAGCTCGGAGATTGTTACTAAGTATCACACGGCTACTCACATGATGTATAAGGCACTTCGTATGGTTCTTGGCGATCATGTTACGCAGCGGGGGAGTAATATTACGGCCGAACGACTGAGGTTTGACTTCAACCACCCAGAAAAAGTTACCGCAGAACAAGTCAAAGAAGTGGAAGGCATTGTAAACAAACAAATCAAGAAAGATTTACCTGTTAGTTTCAAAGAGATGCCTACCAAAGAAGGTCTAGCAACTGGTGCACGTGGTCACTTCGGTGAAAAATACGGTGAGATGGTTAAGGTCTATACTATAGGACCCGAAGATAGCCCATACACAATGGAGCTTTGTGGCGGTCCACATGTTGAACACACCGGAGTTTTGGGTGAAGGTGGTGTAAAGTTCAAAATCATCAAAGAGGAGAGCTCCGCTGCCGGAATCCGCCGTATCAAAGCAGTCTTGGCATAAGGGTTTTTAACCGCCGTTTGTGGTAAAATAACGGATATGCTTAAAAAGTTTTCCGCTGTTGCGACCAGATTAAAAAAACATGGTCTGAAAGGCCGGGGCGATAAAGCTCAACGAATCGTAGCGCTAGATATTGGCACAGAATTTGTCAAAGTCTTAATTGCGACTATTCATGGCGATCAGCTAAACATTATTGGCTCATCTCGAGTTCGTCAAAACCTGGCTGACATGCAAGCCGGAGCGATTGCCGACATTTCAGCTGTTGTCGCCAACTGTGACGCAGCACTTAACCAGGCTGAGCAGTCGTCTGGGGCTACAAGTCGAACCTGTGTTATCGGCATTGCCGGCGAACTTGTCCAAGGCAATACCACGACTATCAAAATTAGTCGCAAAGATCCCAACCGAGCACTGGATATAACCGAAATCGATCGAATGATTCAGCTTATTCAAGAACGGGCCGCAGAGCGCGCCAAAGCTAAGATTCAAGAAGAGACTGGCGGCAAGACCCCAGAGGTTAAGCTTGTAAACAGTGCGCTCGTCAGCATGGAGATCGACGGCTACAAAGTTACTAATCCGGTTGGCTTCCAAGGCAAGGACATCACGGTTCAACTCTACACTGCCTTTGCGCCACAAATACACATTGGGGCGCTAGAAAAATGTGCCAACGAACTCGACATGGATCTTTTGGCAGTTGCTGCCGAACCGTTTGGTGTGGCTCGGTCGGTGATAGGCAACGATACCAACTCGACAATGAGTGCGATATTGATCGACGTTGGTGGTGGCACTACAGACATCGCGGTTGTGAATGAAGGCGGCGTTGAAGGCACGAAGATGTTTAGCATCGGTGGGCGGATTTTCACGAAAGCCATCGAGCGTGATTTGAACGTTGATTATGTAACGGCCGAGGCGTTGAAGGTTGGCTTGAGCACCAACCGTACTCCCGAAGCTCAGCGAGCGCCAGTCGAAGCAGCGCTTAATAAAACTCTCGAAGTTTGGCTGAATGGAGTCGAACTAGCCCTTGGCGAGTTTGATCGGCTCGATCACTTGCCACACCAAATATTGCTATGTGGCGGAGGAGCTAGTTTGCAAGTTTTAGTTGAAGCACTTAAAGAACGAGATTGGTATAAAGAATTGCCATTCACCCGCCGCCCAACTGTCCAATATATTATGCCGGACCAGGTTGTGGGGATTGTCGATACGACAGACCACGAACCAGACCATACGTTCATAACCGCCATGGGACTGCTCAGGGTAGCGGCTGATACACTAGGTGTATTCGATAACCCAGGCGTCTCTGTTCGCGACCGCTTAAATCGGATGTTAAGAATATGAACAGCAAAGAAACAATTTACATCGACATCGATGATGACATCACCGGCATTATTGACCGAGTTGTTTCGAGCAAAGAATCGATTGTTGCTGCAGTCCTGCCAAAAAGAGCCGGCATGCTTCACAGCAGTGTGAATATGCGCCTTCTAAAACGTGCATCCGAAGAAGCCAAGAAGAATCTAGTTTTAATAACCACCGAAGCGCCGATCTTGAAGTTAGCCGGACTAACCCGCGTTCGTGTCGCTAAATCTCTGACCACAAAACCATACCTACCAGAAAAGCCAGAAGCTGAGGCTCTAGAAACGATTATCAGTGACTCTAGTGGTGAGCCGAAAGTTGACCCCGAAAAAAGCATTGGCGAGCTAGCTGGCGACAAGGTCCTACCGGTTGTTCCGGAAAGTGACAATAAACTTGATGACGATACGATCGAGCTGGATAACGTTGAGCCAGAAACAGATTCTGGCGATAAAGACAAAAAATTGCCAAAAAAGGACCGCAAATTAGCCGTTCCAAGCTTTGACAGGTTCCGCAAAAAAATCTTTATATTTGGCGGCCTAGGACTTTTTCTAATAATCTTTTTATTTTTTGCGTCTTTCGTTTGGCCACGAGCGACCATTACTATTAAAACTGAAAAGAGCAACATAGAAACAAAGCTGGAGTTCACAGCCAATATTGCTCAGGTGGCTCTCGACGAAACAGCCAAGATTCTGCCAGCCGAACAAAAAGAAGTCAAAGCTACACTGTCGGAAAAGTTTACGGCTACAGGCAAACAAGATAATGGTAATAAAGCTACTGGTAAGATGAACTTAACTAACTGTATCGATGACGGTGTGGCGCATACAGTTCCAGCTGGCACCAGTTTCACAAGCAGTGGCTTTACATTTGTTTCAACTGAAGCCGCCACGCTTGACGCAGCAATATACAGCGGTTCAAATTGTCGAAGTGATGACTTCGGTCTAGATAAGGATGTTAATGTGGTCGCGACCAGCGGTGGTGATTCGTATAACCTAAACTCTCGAAGTTACAGTGCGAGCATTAGTGGTATTGAAGCGTTCGGTACTGCCATGAGTGGAGGTACTAGCAAGATCGTTACGGTTGTAAGTCAAGAAGATATCGATGCTGCTAAGAAAATAATAGTTGCCAGAAGTTTAGAAGAATATAAATCACAACTCAGCGCTCTGTTTAAGGCTTCATCAAAGTTTGGGCTAGTAGAAACTTTTACCTCAACTCAAGGCGAGATAGTCAGCGCGCCAAAGCTGAATGAAGAGGCCGGAGAGGCAACATTGAGCATTTCGTTCACGTATCAAATGTTGGGTGTAAAACTAGGTGAAATTGAAAAGCTTCTAGCAACTGTTCAAAACACCAAGATCGATACCAAGAAACAAAAAATTTATGATTCTGGGATAGACACCGCTAAAATCGGTCAGTTAGAGCGCCCAAGTGCTGGTGAGGCAAAGATGAGCCTTTCAGGCACTGGCATAGCTGGGCCAAAACTTGATGCCGACACAATCGCAAAGGAAGTTGCTGGCAAGAGTGGTGGGGCAACAAAGCAGATTATTTCAGCTCGTCCTGACATTGCCTCGGTCGAAGTTCGGTACGATCCATTTTGGGTCTTTAGTACGCCAAAAAAGGTTAGTCGTATTACAATAATCTTTGATGCAGCAGAGTAATTATACAAACGCGCTAGGCCTTGACATCGGCGACAAGCGTATTGGTGTGGCTCGGATTAATTCGGTCGCTCGTTTGCCAGAGCCTTTAGTTACTCTAGAAAATAGTGAGGCTTTTGCCTCGGAACTTCAGAAAATCATTGAAGCAGAGTCTATCGACATAATTGTCGTCGGATTGCCTAGGAATATGGACGGTCAGGAAACAGCTCAGACAAAGACAACCAAAGACTTCGTAAATAATGTAATAAGGCCAGCGGTGAGTGCACCGATAGTTTTCCAGGACGAAACTCTGTCGTCGGTTGAAGCACAAAACTATCCAGAAGATGAAATAAAGAGTAAAGGACTTGACGCTATCGCTGCAGCCGAAATTCTGAGATACTTCACGCAGGCAAAACCATGACTAAATTTCAACTCTCCAAGAAACCCCGAGGCAGGATGCGTTGGCGAAAAGTAGCAATAATCTCGTTGGTAGTTATTGCTACCCTTATGTCAGCCGCGCTGATTGGTTCGCGGGTTTGGTATGACCAAAACTTGGGAGCCCTTACCAGCGAAAGTCGAATCATTACAGTCGATATTCCGCTAGGTAGCTCTGTCGATAACATCGCTAATTTGCTCAAAAAAGAGGGAGTTATTCGAAACACCCAGGCCTTTAAGATTTATGTGCGTGGTAACGAGAAAGCTGATGCCTTACGCTTTGGAGTCTACGATTTCGACTCAAGCCTAACAGTCCCGGAGATTGTAGAAATTTTAGTTAGTGGTCAAGAGGCTAGTGAACTTTTCACCATTCCGCCAGGACTTCGACTAGACCAGGTAAGGGCTAGATTTATTAAAAACGGTTATTCGGAAGTCGAAGTCGACGCAGCTTTAGAACCAACTCAGTACGAAAACCACCCGGCGCTTGTTTCAAAGCCAAAAGGCGATAGCTTAGAGGGCTATCTATATCCTGAATCATTCCAAAGAACGTCAGCAACAACCGCAAAAGCTATAGTCGGTCTATCACTTGACGAAATGGCTAAGCGTCTAACACCTGACCGCATCGAGGCCTTTAGTCGTCAGGGACTTTCACCACACGAAGCGGTTATTGTTGCTTCAATTATTGAAAAAGAAGTGCACCTCGCCGAAGACCGCCTGGTGGTTGCTCAGATTTTCCTTAAGCGTTTAAGCGAAGGTATCCAACTTGGTTCAGACGTGACCTACGAATACGCCTCGGCTGTTAACGGAGGAATTGCCTGGCCTGGACTTGAGGATCCGTACAATACACGACTATATAGTGGTCTGCCTCCTGGTCCGATCGCCAACTTCGACGTGACCGCACTAGAGGCCGTAGCTAATCCGGCTGACACCGACTATTTGTTCTTCCTTTCAGGCGACGACGATAAGACATACTATGGCAAGACATTGGCCGAACACGACGAGAACATTCGCGAGCACTGTCAGATAAAGTGTAAGTAGCTCCCGTCGGCTGGTGCAGTCAGATACGATAAGTTACACTGTTAACAGATATGTTTGTAGACAAAGTAGAAGTAACGGTGGTGGCTGGAGATGGCGGTGACGGCAAGGTTAGTTTTCGGCATGAGAAGTTTATTGATAGGGGCGGCCCGGATGGCGGTGACGGCGGTCACGGTGGCAGTATTTTTGTAGTAGCAAGTAATAGCGAAAACACCCTAGCTCGTTTTCGGCACGACAAGCGTGTAGCGGCTGAACTCGGCAAACCAGGCTCTGAAAGGCGAAAGCACGGCAAGTCTGGCGAAGACATGATTGTTAAAGTTCCGGTTGGAACAGTCGTGACGCGTGATGATGAAGTACTAGCCGACCTAACCAAAGTTGACCAGCAAGTTTTAATCGCCAAAGGCGGAAAGGGGGGTTTCGGCAACGCCCACTTTGTTAGTTCGACTCGCCAAGCTCCACGTGTTGCCGAAAAAGGTGAACCAGGCGAATCCTTTCCGGCAATTTTTGAGCTTAAAAGTATTGCCGACGTTGGAATTATTGGTCTCCCGAACTCCGGCAAGTCAACTTTCTTGAGCGTAGTTAGTAACGCTAAGCCAGAAATCGCTAATTATCCGTTCACGACACTTATCCCGAATCTGGGAGTTGTCGATATAGATAACCAAAGTTCGCTTCTGCTTGCTGACATTCCTGGTTTGATAGAAGGCGCCAGCGAAGGAAAAGGCTTAGGGGATGAGTTCTTGCGTCACGTTGAACGAACAAAAGTTTTATTACACCTAATCGATGCTTACGAAGAAGATGTTGTGACGGCGTATAAGACCGTTACAGGCGAACTCATTGCTTACTCTAAGGAACTTGGTAAGCGCCCCCAATTAGTCGTTGTTACAAAAATCGATGGCCTAGACAGCGAAATGGCGTCCGATCAAATATCCAAGCTCACGGCAGTATTGCCAAGGAAGACAGTTGTTATGGCAATGTCCGCTCAAAGTGGCGAAGGCGTCAAGCAAGTACTTTATGAACTGAAAGTACTAGTCGATACCTCGGCCAAGAAAACAGTCAAGATCGCCGAAGCTAACGACCAAATAGTTATACGTCCAGACTTCGAAGCTGATGCTTGGGTGGTGACGAAAACAGACGACGGCTTTACTGTCACGGGTCAAAAGATTGAGAAGTTCGCGGTCAAAACTCGCTTCGACAACGACTTCTCGATAGGGCGAATCTTAGACATCTTCAAGAAAGTTGGTATCTTGCGAGAACTAAAAAGACAGGGCCTAAAAGATGGTGATTGTATTCAAGTCGGTAAAAACAACATCGGAAGCTTTACCTTCTAATAATACTTAACATGTTAAGTATTATTAGAAGTGTAGTAAAGGTGTAGAATAGCACCATGGGTCAGACCTTCTATTTTTATGACTTAGAAACCAGTGGCGTTACTCCCCGCAAGAGCCGGATTATGCAGTTTGCTGGTCAGCGAACAAACGACAAGCTGGAACCTGTCGGGGAGCCGGATGATCTGCTAATCCAACTCAACCGTGATGTCTTGCCAGACCCGGGTGCAGTTTTGATACACGGCATCACTCCGCAAAAAACCCTGCAAGACGGCATAACCGAGGCCGAATTTGTTAAGTATTTCGACGAGAACATTCGAAAGCACGATACTATCTTTATCGGTTTTAACAATATTCGTTTTGACGACGAGTTTATGCGTTTTTTGTTTTGGAGGAACTTTCATGATCCTTATGAATGGCAATGGAAAGACGGTTGCAGTCGTTGGGATGTTTTGGACCTTGTGCGGATCACCCGTGCGTTGCGCCCAGATGGGATTAAGTGGCCGAATGACAGTAGCGGTAAAGCACTGAACAGGCTGGAGTCGCTAACGACTGCTAATAAGATAGAACACGTTGATGCTCATACAGCTTTAAGCGACGTTAATGCAACAATCGCTGTCGCGAAACTTATTAAGGACACCAACCCAAAACTTTTTGACTTTATGCTGGGGGTTCGGGACAAAAAGAAGATTAGGTCGATGGTTAATGCCAAAGAGCCGTTTGTGTATGTCAGTGGGCGCTACGAAACTCGCTTCGAGAAAATGACAATTGCTGTGACAGTTGCGGAGCTAGAAGATTCTTCCGGAGTGATAGTTTATGACCTGCGTTACGATCCCAACCTTTGGGCAAAGAAAACTGACAAGGAATTATCTGAGGCATTAAGTGACTGGCAGGCCGAAGCTGGAGATAGATTACCGTTTAAGATTTTGCAGTACAACCGTTGCCCGAGTATCGCGCCAAGGTCGGTGCTGGACGAGAATTCAAAGCAACGACTCGGTGTTCACATCGACGAGATCAACAGGAATATTGAAGCATTAACTACAAACACAGAGCTTATCAAGCGGGCAAAAGCGTTATTCGAAGCCCAGAAAAAAGCATTTCAAACAGGTCTTCTGCCTGACGAACGCGATCCGGATGAGCGGCTTTATGACGGCTTTTTGCCGGACAGCGACAGAGAGCTAACGAATCACCTCCGAAGTCTGAATAAGGATACGATTAACGACTTTACGCTAAGCTTCCAAGACGGACGGCTAAACGGACTGTTCCCGCTGTATAAAGCCCGCAACTTTCCAAAGAGCTTGAGTTCAGCGGAACGTGAAGCGTGGGACATGTATGTTGCTAAGCGATTATTTGAAGGTGGCGATAAGAGCCAGATAGCTCAGTTTGCAGTAAAGCTTCAAGAAGCCGCGGGCTTAAAGGGCCTCACGCAGAACCAACAATATTTACTCGAGGAGCTAAAACTCTATGTTGAATCAATTACTCCTGGTGACTAGACAGAGATAAGGTCTACTCGAGCCAACCCTTTTGCAGAACCAAAAAATGGGTTTATCGCCCTCGCGAATCGCAATGCTAAGTTGAGTTTATTGATTGCTAAGAAAAGTGCTAAAAGAAATGTAAGAACAAAAATCATTGCCCAAAAAGTAATCACCAGGTTTGTGCCTGGGATCTCGCCAAGAACTATGAAACGAATAACAAAAGCTGGCATAATTATGCATAGACTACACCTTTTTTACAGATAGTCAAGGAAGAGTTATTGCTTACGTTTTCGAATCTTAATGTCTAGCCACTGCAATCGCTGGCGATTTAACAAAAACAAGGTTGTAGACATAGCGTAAAAAACCACCGAGCTGGCCCGCACTATGTTGTTATCAGAGTAAACACTAATTAGTGTTCCGGTAGCGATAAGCAAGATAACGAAAATGTCCCAAGCCCACTGGATGATTGGTTTTTTTGGAAAGACAAGTTCGCTTAATGACTGACTTCTTTCACGGACGTAGTGAAGTAAACGTTTTGCCCAAGGGTTGTTTATGGAAAGTAGTCCAAGTCCGGTAAGGATAAGTGGGATTCCACCAGGCCCAGGTAGCCACCCGACTAGAGGAGCGGCTATTAAACAGCCATAGCCAGCCATATCGGTTAGTATTCTTTTTGCGCCTAAATTTGCCATATGTACTCTATTGTAGCAAGTCTGGCTTTTTTAGCGTTTTTTTGCTACAATCTCGCGGTCTTTATGAGCAATTTTATTAAAGTTCAAGGGGCGCGGGAGCACAACCTCAAAAATATTGATGTTGAGATTCCCCGCGACAAACTTGTCGTCATTACCGGCTTGTCTGGTTCGGGTAAGTCGTCTTTAGCGTTCGACACGATCTATGCCGAAGGTCAGCGCCGTTATGTCGAGTCTCTCAGTTCCTATGCACGCCAATTCCTAGGCATGATGGAGAAGCCTGATGTTGATCAAATCGATGGCCTGAGCCCGGCAATCTCTATTGACCAAAAATCGACCAGCCGTAACCCGCGAAGCACGGTCGCGACAGTTACGGAGATTTATGACTACTTGCGACTTCTGTTCGCACGAATTGGCATTCCACACTGCCCGGAGTGCGGAAAGGAAGTCACTCGGACAACAGCGACTTACATTGTTGACCAAATCGCTGGGCTAAAAGAAGGCTCAAAACTTATGGTGTTAGCACCAATCGTCGTTGACAAGAAAGGCGAATTTGTCCATATTCCAGAGCAGTACATGAAGATGGGCTTTGCTAGGGCAAGGATTGACGGCGTTATCTATGCCCTTGACGAATTCCCGGATCTAGATAAACAAAAGAAGCACCTCATCGAAATAGTCGTTGACCGAATTGTTAATAACCCTGACTCGCTCGGCCGGCTTAGCCAATCTGTTGAGCAGGCCTTTTCTCTTGCAGACGACAAGCTGGTTATTCATAACGCCGACACGGCGGAGGACTATCAGTACAGTCTCAAATATGCCTGCATCGACCACCCCGATGTCCAAATTCCGGAGCTGGAGCCGCGAACGTTTAGCTTCAATAGCCCGCACGGTGCTTGCCCAACTTGCACAGGTCTAGGGTCACGACTAGAAGTCGACCCAGAGCTGCTACTTAACCGTAACTTAACAATTGCTGAAGGTGCAATCCGCCCATGGAACCGTTTTGCGATCGACGCTTGGTATATGAAGAAGATTGCTTCCGTCGCTCAGGAATACGGCTTTTCACTCAACGAGCCTGTCAAAAACCTAGGAGCGGAACAGATGAAGATTCTGCTCTACGGAACTGGCAACACCAAGTTCACGGTCGAGTTGTCGAAGGGTCGGCATTTTGACACGACCTACGAAGGAGTTATCCCGAACCTTGAGCGTCGCCACAAAGACACCGAGAGCGAATTTATGCGCAAAGACATTGAAAAGTTCATGGTCGAGCGCCCTTGTCATATGTGTTCTGGCAAGCGTCTCAAACCAGAGGTTCTGGCGATTACGATTGCCAACATGTCGATTGTCGACATCGCCGAGCTCAACATCGACGATGCATTGGATTTTTTCAATAACAAACTCAAACTTCAGGGTTCTGACGCGCAAATTGCCGAGATGATTCTAAAAGAGATCAAAGCCAGGCTCGGTTTCTTAGACGACGTTGGCCTACATTATCTAAACCTTGCCCGCGGCGCAACGACACTCAGCGGCGGGGAAGCTCAGCGAATCCGCTTGGCAACCCAAATCGGCTCCGGTCTAATGGGCGTGCTCTATGTTTTAGACGAGCCGTCAATTGGCCTGCACCAGCGTGATAACGCTCGGCTGATTAAAACCCTTAAGCACCTCCGCGACCTCGGCAACACTGTGCTGGTTGTTGAGCACGACGAAGAGACAATCCGCACAGCCGACTTCTTGGTCGACATCGGTCCAGGCGCTGGCATTCATGGCGGTAAGATTATCGCTGCCGGGTCTCCAGATGAAGTAGCTAAGACCAAAGGTAGTATCACGGGTCAGTACCTAAGAGGCGAAGCCAAAATCGAAGTGCCAAAAAAACGTCGAGCCGGTAACGGCAAAAAGCTTGTCATCAGGGGAGCCCGCGAGCATAACCTAAAAGAGGTTGACGCCACTATTCCGCTTGGAGTGATGATTGTCGTCAGCGGAGTCAGCGGTTCTGGTAAAAGTACGCTCATTAACGACATTTTGGCTAACGAGCTTTCGGCAAGCTTGCACCATTCTAGTGTTGTGCCAGGCAAGCACGAAAAGATTGAAGGGATGGAACACCTCGATAAAGTTATTATTATCGACCAATCGCCGATTGGCCGTACTCCGCGTAGCAACCCAGCAACCTACACCGGGCTCTTCACGTCAATTCGTGAGTTGTTTGCTGCCACTCCAGAAGCAAAAATCCGAGGCTACAAATCCGGACGCTTTAGCTTTAACGTCAAAGGTGGTCGCTGTGAAAACTGCCAGGGCGACGGCATTATTAAGATAGAAATGCACTTTTTACCAGATGTCTATGTCACCTGCGAGGTTTGCGCTGGTAAACGCTACAACCGTGAAGCTCTCGAGATTCACTTCAAGGACAAAAACATTAGTGACATATTGGGCATGACCTGCGAGCAAGCCCTTGATTTCTTCAAGGCTCAGCCGCAGATTGCTCGCAAACTTCAAACTTTGGTTGACGTGGGTCTTGGCTATATCGCCCTCGGCCAGCCGGCCACGACTTTGTCTGGTGGCGAAGCCCAAAGAGTCAAGTTAGCAACAGAACTCAGCCGTCGCCCAACAGGTCGAACTCTGTATATTTTGGACGAGCCAACCACCGGGCTGCATATGCATGATGTTAAGAAGTTACTCGAGGTTCTTCACGCTCTGGTCGACGCCGGCAACAGCATGGTGATTATTGAACACAACCTCGACGTTATTAAATCTGCCGACTGGCTAATTGACATGGGTCCAGAAGGTGGAAACGCTGGCGGGCAAATAGTGGCTACCGGTACCCCTGAAACAGTCTCCAAAAACGACAAATCCTACACAGGTCAGTATCTTAAGAAGATGTTATAGATAAGTAGATTAAGTACTTGACAAAGATTAGCATAAGTGTTATGATGGTAGACGCTAGAGATACTATCTTTAGCGCTCGTTCACATCGTATATAGTTTAGGGGAACACGGCCCCTCTTAGCTCTGCTTGGCTGAGTAAGTATAACGGTCGAGAAATCGACCCCTACAGAAAAGAGATCCTAGTGAACCGGTTGTTCAAGAACAATATCGCCCTCATGCTCGCAATCTCAATGATTCTGTTGGATCATGTGTGGTATGCACGGCAAACGTCAGTAGGTAGGAAATGAGACACAGGAAACTTCGACTTATCGGCGCGATGATCTTGTCGATCGTCGTCGGCTGTCTGTCCTTTGTCCAAGCCGGGCGAATGACTAAGCAAGAGGTGGCGGATTTCGGAGCTTCAGTTGACCACATCAACCAGACAGCAGATACGCAGTCTGGTCAGGCGTGGCTCTCACTTCCTTTCATAGGAGTCGGGGCTGTCTGTTTTGTGGCGCTTTTCTTTGCGGTTTCGGCGTTCAAGCGTACCGCTCAGCAAAGACGCTGACAGCGAGGATTTATTCGGCGGAGGAGGCCCCTTACGGGGCCCCTCCTGGCCGAGTGCCAATCACCGTGTTCCTCAAAACCTAAACTGTGTATGATAGATAATGTGAACCAAGCATTGTCAAACAAACTTAAGGACCTCCCAAAAACACCGGGGGTTTATTTTCATAAGGACAAAACAGGCAAGATTATCTATATCGGCAAGGCTGCTCGGCTCAATAGCCGCGTACGGCAGTACTTTCAAGCAAGTCGCTTACGAGACCCGAAAACTGACGCCTTGGTGGCTGAAATTGCAGATGTTGATTGGATAGAAGTCGAGACTGAGCTGGATGCTCTGTTCTTAGAAGCAGAGCAAGTTAGACGTTATCTACCGCCGTATAACATTTTGCTTCGTGACGATAAATCGCTGAGTTTTGTGCGGATCGATATCGACAGTCCGCACCCGACGGTTAGCCTTGTTCATCAACCACTCGACGATAAAGCTAGATACTTTGGACCGTACTTTTCAGCCTATAGCGTTAGGAAAGCTCTAAAGTTTTTACGCCGGGTCTTTCCTTTTGACTGGCAGAAGCCCCAAGCCAGCGCCAAGAGGGCTAGCTTGGATTATCACATTGGTCTATCACCAGGTTTGGAGCAGGGGAGGACGAGCTTAAAAGATTACCGCGCCAACCTGAAGCGTCTAATGAAATACCTACAGGGCGGTCGCAAAAAAATTGTTGAGGAAATCGAAAAGCAAATGAAATCTGCTGCGAAAGCCAAGAACTTTGAGGTGGCGGCAATCTATCGCAACCAACTACGAGTACTGAAAAGTCTAAATCATCAGATTATTTTCTCTGACCGCGAATTTATGGATCTCAGCAAAGATGCTGGTTTATATGAACTAACAGAACTTCTAGGCTTAAAAGTTGTTCCGCGAAGGATAGAGGGGTTTGATATTTCGCACATGAGCGGAACCGACACCGTTGCTAGCATGGTGGTGTTTAGCAACGGCATTCCTGATAAAGCCGCTTATCGGAAGTTTAAGATGAGGGTGCCGGGAAATGACGACTTTGCTCATATGCATGAAGTTATTACACGTAGGGTTAGTGAGAAAAACGTTAAACAGTGGGGACTGCCGCAACTATTCTTAATCGATGGCGGTAAGGGGCAGTTGAGCGCGGCACTGACAGCTTTCAGTGAATATTCGGTGAAGTTGCCAGCAATCGGTCTGGCTAAGCAGTCTGAGCAAATCGTAGTCGCTAAAGACAGTGTTGAAGTTAGGCTTAATGAGAAGTTTGCCAAAAAGATCAGGGGCACCATAGAAGAAAGTGATGATTTTTATCTCGTTAATGTTCCTCACGATAGTCATTTGGTTAAGCTCCTGCAACGTATTCGTGATGAATCGCACCGTTTTGCGGTGAGTTATCACAGTATTTTGAAAGTTAAGCGCCAAACGACCAGTCTACTCGACGAGGTACCAGGCATAGGTCCAACGACAAAAAAGAAGCTACTAAAAACTTTTGGTAGTCTGCGTGGTGTTGAGCAGGCTCGCGACTATGAACTCGAAAAGGTGCTGGGCGCCAACAAAGCGACTATCTTGCGTCAGTATCTGCGCGCTAATAAGAATGGTAAGCTTTAGAGTAATGGATAAAAAAGTCGTATATATTGGAGCATCGATTTTCGGTGCAATTGGTTCCTTTTTGGGTAGTTTATTAGACGGCGGGAACTTTTTTGGAGTATGGGGAATCTTAGGCGGTTTGGCAGGTGGTCTACTCGGGGTGTTCATAGCCTATAAATCTCAGCAATAATTCTTACGGATTCCACGCTTGAGCTAGTTTCGGTATATCCGGGAAGCACAGAACAAGGCGTATTTACTACTACGACGAAGTGAGTACTGGACCGGATAGACTGAAAATAGCCAAGAAGCTAGAGCAGGCCTGGCTTTGCCTGGACCTCTCTAGCTGGTGTGGTATTCGTAAGGGGTGATATAATTAAGGATAAGATATGCGTAAGCAAGTATTTAACCTTCTTCTGCGTTGGGGGATTAACAGCCTCGGGCTTTGGATTGCCGCTAGTTTGATTGGCTCAGTGAGTTTTGATGAGGAGCGTGTTAGCGTAATTTTGTGGGCAGGACTGTTTTTAGCAATAATCAACGCCTTCATTAAGCCAATTGTGGTTATCTTGTCTTTGCCAGCTATTGTGCTGACACTCGGGCTTTTCGTAGTGGTAGTTAATGGCCTGATGGTTTCGCTACTAAGCAAGTTTTATGATCAACTCAACATAGAATCATTCGGTGCGGCAATTGTTACAGGGCTCGTTATTGGTCTTGTGAACTTTTTAGTTACTAAAGTTGTAGAACCGAAGGAGATTTAAGCATGGACTCAATATTCGATTATCTAATTGTCATTACAGCAGCCTTAGCGGCTTTGCTTATATTAATCCAAACCCGCGGCGCTAATATGGGGGCGGGATTTGGTGGTAGTAGCGAAATTAATACTGTTCGTCGCGGAGCAGAAAGATCTTTGCACCAAATAACTATAGTAGTTGTAGTAGCTTTTGCACTGAGCTTAATATTTAGTATCTTAGATTAGTCAAAATAAGAGAGTGGGTGGCGGATAATAATGCTTGAGCGACCAGATACAAAACAATTCAAAAGACGCTTCAAAAAACGTCGAAAGCAAGTCGGTGAGCTAACCGATGAAGCGGGTCGACAACTCGACAAACACCTACTTGATCATGTTGACGGTTCCTTAGGCTCGGCAGCTTGGCGATTTGTGGTTTCTTGGTTACTCCTTCTAGTTGTACTGCTCGGTGGGGTGGCTATCCAAGCGCGTGCACTTGGGCGGTATTATTTGGGACCAGTAGCTGTCGCAGGTGGCGAGTACGTTGAAGGAATGGAAGGACTATTTAGCAATGCCAGTCCGATTTTTGCGACATCAAGTGTTGATACCAGCGTGTCGAAATTACTCTTTAGTGGTTTACTACGCTACAACGAAAAAGGAGTTTTAGTTGGTGACCTAGCCGAAAGTTGGTCAACTGATGCTACAGGCACAGTTTATACTATTAAGCTTCGGCCTAATGTTCGTTGGCACGATAGCGAAAAAGTTACCGCAAGCGACGTTGTATATACGATAGATGCAATCCAAAATCCAGATACTAAATCTCCTTATAACTTAAGTTGGCAGGGTGTTTCGGTTAGTGCCTTAGATGATCAAACTGTTGTTATGACTTTGCCGAACCCACTAGCTTCGTTTGGTAGTTCTTTGGTACAAGGAATTGTCCCAAAACATCGGCTGGCAAGTGTGCCACTCGCCCAATTGCGTAGTGCGGAGTTTAATAGTCGTTTGCCGGTCGGCACTGGACCATTTTCGTGGGGTGGAGTAATTAGTCTAGAAACGGGTGGCGACATTGAGCATCAACGAATAGCCTTTCGGGCCGACGAAAACTATCATCTAGGAAAACCAAATCTAAACCGTTACGTTATTCAAACATATCCTTCTCAGTCAGAAATAGTCAAAGCTCTAGAGGCTGGGCAAATAAACGCTGCTGGCCTTTCGTCACTAGAGGATGTTTCTCAGGCTGACATCTTGAAGTTTAACCAATTTAATGTCCCGCTAATGAGTGGTGTGTACCTATTCTTCAACAACTCTCGCCCGAACTTGAGTGACAAAACACTGCGCAATGCTTTAGTTCGTAGTATCGATACAAAGGCACTCCGTGCCCAACTCAATTATCCAGTAATTGATGTGTCAGGGCCAATCCTTAGAAAGCATTTTGCATATGATCCTGCGCATACTCAAACAAAGTCAGACATCACCGAAGCAGCTAACCTACTCGATAAAGCCGGCTGGACAAAGGCCGAGGGTACTTTCGTCCGTCAAAAAGCAGGGTTGGCATTGGAATTTACTTTACTAACAGAAGACCAAGCCGACTATGCTCGGTTAGCCGATTCGTTGCAAAGGCAGTTCGCAGAAATCGGCGTTAAAATAACCGTTCAGGTCAAAGCAGGGCGTGAATTTCAGCAGTCACTGCAAACACATGACTACGATGCATTACTTTACGGAATCACGATTGGCACTGATCCAGATGTTTTTCCGTATTGGCATTCGTCGCAGGCCTTGAGCGAACGCTTTAATCTTTCGGAATATAAATCTGCTATAGCCGACGAGGCTCTAGGGTCGGCACGTAGTCGCCAAGATCAGAGTCTGCGTTCTGCTAAGTATCGAACTTTCTCAGACGCTTGGCGAGATGACGCGCCGGCGATAGGGATATACCAACCACGCTTACTATTCGTGACAAACGGGCAGCTTTATAACTTTGATGTGAGTTCTATTGCTTCCTCGACCGAACGCTACGCCAATGTTCATAAATGGATGTACCTGACCGAAGACGCACCGCTTGTTAGTAACCGCTAAAATAATACCCGGGCATGTTAAGTATTATTTTAGCGCAAGCTTTGTGCTATAGAGGTAAACGGGTGTTAGTTATGATATGCTAAGTTCGTAAATAAAGAGGGTTTTTAAGGGTAAAATGAGTAAAGTTGCCAAGTATCTACAAGACCATATTCGTGGAGATGTTTCGGTTAGCGCGCAAAAGCGTCGACATTTTGCCGACGACTGCTCGGCGCTTCGACAGTTGCCACAGATTATAATTTCTCCAATTGATGAGCAAGATGTTCGAAAGATAACACGCTTTGCCTGGCAACTTGCTGAACGAGGTAGGGTTTTACCAATTGTGACACGTGGGGCTGGCACCGACATGAGTGGCGCATCGATTGGCCAAGAGATAGTATTAGCCACAGAACCCCATCTTAGTAGAATTTTGGAATTTGACGACAAGCATCATAGGGTGACGGTCGAACCAGGGGCTAATTTCGGAAAACTTCAACATACTCTCACCTTTTCACATAGCAGTTTCATACCAGCTTATCCAACATCTATTGCCTATAGCACAATAGGTGGCGCAATCGCGAACAATAGCGGTGGTGAACGTAGCTTGCGCTATGGCACAATGTCTAATTTTGTTGAGTCGCTTCGGGTAGTACTAGCTAATGGTGATGTTATTAATACTGGCCGCATCACTAAAAAAGAAGTTTCTCGAAAAAAAGGACTGTCAACATTTGAGGGCGAGATTTATCGAGCCGTAGATGGTCTGCTTAGCGAGAATCCTGACACAGTGGCGTCTTACGATGTACCAAGTCGAGGAGGAGTTGGTTATAACCTTAAGTCAATTCGCGCTGACAACGGCTCGGTCGACTTAACTCCACTATTCGTTGGCTCTCAAGGGACATTGGGAGTTATTGTTCAGGCAGTTGTTTCAACAGAAGTTTATAAGCCTGATATCTCTAAGTTAATATTCATTCTAAAGGATCGATCATCACTTGATACTTTGTCAGCCAAGCTTCTGGCTGACAAAACTATTAACATAGAATATGTCGACGCAAGTATGATTGAACTCGCCAGACGCGAACACACTACATTTTTAGCAAATGAAATAGGCGAAGAACTACCTGCCGGCGTTCTATTGGCGGAATTTGCGAAAATGTCTAATCGCACACTCGACAAGCTAGTCAAGAAATACTACAAAGTGTTTGCTGATAGTGGTGTAGTGTTGATCGAACAGGACAAAGATGTCGATTTTGTGGCTGAGAAACTGAAAGCACTTCCAAACTTTTTATTAGCTCAGCAATTTGGTGTCGCTCAGTTAGTGCCGGGAATCGACGATGCTATGGTTCCGCAGGGCTCGGTCGACGAGTTCTTGAATCTTGCCGAACAGCTTTTCAAGAAGGCCAACGTTTCTGTGTCCGTACATGGCCGCGTCGGCGAGGGCATTATTCATGCCTATCCATTGATTGATTTGAGCCAACTCGGGGATCGTCAAAAACTCCAGCGCTTAACTGCCGATTATTACAAACTGGTTTTGTCAGTTCAGGGCTCAATAGTTGGTGAATATGGAGCAGGCCGAACACGTGGTGCTTTTGCCCGCGAACAACTCGGTGACGTTCTGTTTGAACTAATGCATCGAGTCAAACAAATCTTTGATCCTTATGGAATCTTTAATCCTGGCGTCCGAGTCGATGTCGATCCAAAAGCTAACCTCAGTCTACTCGGCGTTGACTACGATATCCCACAACTACATCATAACTAATCGCTATCCTCTTCGGTGATCGGGGACACGAAAGTTTCTCCTGGAACGTGGCTGTGGATATCCCAGGCGGCGGCACAGCCGAGACCAACATGCGCCGCAATCGGTATAAGTGGATTAACATTAGTGCCTAAAA
>JBBTYV010000043.1:4157-5187 GCA_038061635.1 Patescibacteria group bacterium | reverse complement strand
GTTGACGCAAGTATTGCGTCCAGGGAAAGGGCGCTGTGTTGTGCGACACGACTGGCAGTACGCCCATTCACCGCCTACCAATAAAGACAGCTCACCACCCTTTAACCTGAAATTACCGCTGGGTACCGGTTCCGCGAAGATCGATAACAACTTAGGAACCCAGTCGCGCTCGAACTGAGTCTTTGCGGTTTTGTCCACAAACAGGCGCTTCATTTCCACGAATTTCCCGGAATGAGCGCGAACTTCGTTCAGCCACCATGTCGGTGGCATACGCCCTAACCAAAAACCGACACGGTGCCAACTACGCAACCACGCTCTGCCCAATGCGATTTTCTGATCGTTTGTTGTTGCTATGCCTGTGATATCAGAGAGCGCTACAAGTTTTGCAGAATGTTCAGGACGCTCGACAATCGATGCAAGTGCTAATGATTCCAAACCATAGTACCGATCTGATACACACTTGACTATCGACTTCAGTAACGACTCTGGCGGCGACTCTCGTGCGATACGATTGAACAGACGCAGTAGGTCAGTATCTCGATCGAGCGCGCCCGATTTGATTGCGTCTTCCACCATCACCTCGGCATGCCAACTCTCCCCCACTTTTAATTCGGGCCGCAATCGTACGCCCAATTGATGCGCTGAAATGAGAACTGCTAAGTAGAGATCTTCTAGAGATAATAATTGTTCAACAATTAGCGATCGCTGCAAACGGCTATATCCGGCAATGATTAATGGACGCATTGCATCCTGCAAAGAATTTGACTGGAGATTGGGCGCCAATCGGGCTGCTGTCTGACGCGAGTCCGAAAAGACTAAAACTTTTCTCCCCCTAAGCGGAGCAAGACGAGTTGCCCTTGCAACACCAGGTGGCTGAATCTGAATTTGTTTACTGACTAGCGCGTGGAATGGTTGGTCACCCTTTGTTTGATGATCCTGTACAGAAGACCGACCGAACGCAGCGCTTTCTCCGCACACTGCGCACGGTCGAAACTGCCCGGGACGGCAGTGCCTCGGATCAGCGCCCTCC
>JBBTYV010000043.1:0-4147 GCA_038061635.1 Patescibacteria group bacterium | reverse complement strand
CCACAGGGGCAGAACGATCTGCGCGCAGAAAGACGCCTCGAATCCGAGCGCCCTCAGTCGCCTTTGGATTCAGGCGCCCAGTAACAAGATCGTAGCCTGCAGGCTCGGAATCGTCTTCGACAACTGGATCCTCCAACAATAAGTCGATAGGCTCGAGTTCGTCGTAATTACCAGTTAGTGTCCTGAATGCTCCGCCTGCTTCTGCCCAAAGGAAATCTGGTTCAATCACGTCATTGGTGTAGGCTCGGGCGTATGCGCTTCCACAATTTCAGCAGGTAAAGAGTTCTAATACTCGGGCTCCACACTCGCAACTGTCTTGTGGTTGACTGAATAATTTTCCCGTTGGACCACCTCGATCGGCTGGTGCAATCTGAGTACATTGCGAATCCATGCAGGCCCAAAGGCCTGCAAGTCCACGGTAAAATGAGTGCACACGGCACGGCAACATACCGGGCTGATCTTTTTGCGGTTTGGCAATACTCCCCATAGCCAACAGTGTGGTAACTGCGCGAGCCGCTGCAGTCGCCACCGCGCCTTGGAAAAGCATGGCACCGTGTTCGGCGACAGGCTGCGCCTTTTCCATCGTGGAGTTTATGAGTAACGCCATCGGAGCAAATGAATGGAGCGCATCATGGAGTGAACGTTCGAGGTCCCAAGGCTTTTTTACACCGCGATACTCGAGAAACTCTCGCACTACTTCCAGACGCGCATCGTCTGATTCTGCTTCATAGAAAGCATTCAGATCGATGGCAGCCAACACCTCGGTGTCGCGTGAGTTACCTTTTCCCGACCCTGACCGGAGATTGAGATCACCACGGATTGCAATAAAATCACGCGCATCCTTGCCAGTTAGCTGTGAACCAAATTGCGCAGCGTACTCGGCGTCCTTAAAGCTAGCACTCGTGCAAATTACCTGAAGTCGTTCAGGCGGTATACCAAGACGAGTACGTAAACGCCGCAACAAAAGGGCTACTTCTGCTCCTGCTGCTCCTCGGTAAAGATGTGCTTCATCAATTACTAAGAGGAGTTTTTCGTCACGATTTTCCTCAAGCCAGTTGCGGGTAAGATCAAAAATAGGCCGCTCTAGTGGACGCATGAGCATGTATTCGAGCATCGAATAGTTGGTAACCAGGATGTCCGGTGGCGCTTCATGCACTTCATGTCTTGTGAATAATTCAGGATCTCTAGGTAAGGTGACACAGCGCTTGTACTCCCCAGTTTTCGCGTCTTTCCATCGACTCCCCTTTTTTCTTGTTGCTCCGTAATACCACTCAATAAGATCGGGCTTTGCGGGCCACTTGCCGCGCTTTTGCAACTCCATGACGAGGCTTTGCGCTGATGCTTGTTCGGGAGAAGGCTCTCCCTGAGCAATTTCTAGTTTGCTGACGTAGTACTTACCGATGGGAATCAGACGGCTCTTATCCTTATCTTCGTCGCGGACGCCAGGATAAAGTGTTCTACTTGTGTAACGTGCGAATCGCGCTGGCCGACCGGACCAGTTGACGAACTTGTCTACAATTCGCGGATCGGCAAACAAGAGCCGTAGCCGACCAAGTTGGTCGTTGACTAGGGCATTCATTGGATAGAGCACAATTGCGCGCACAGCGGCCGTATTTCCAAACTCCTTACCGGCTAGACTAGCTTCTATTGCCAGCTTGCCGAGGATAGGCAATAAGAAGCATTCAGTCTTGCCTGATCCAGTTCCTGTCATTACGACAAGACTACGCTGATTAATAAGCGACTCTTTGACTGCCTCCATTTGATGTTGATATGGAGGGTTATGAATTAGCCGCTCTCTGTCACCCGATGCTTCCGAGACAGCAGTAAATATTTCGAGAGCTGCCGATGAGAGGCCCAGTTCAGCGAACGGATTGCCTGTTTTGTAACGCGGTGTACTTTCCAAATACGGCCGCTGATAGATTACACCTTCCTCATCCAAGATTGCGGCGCGTTGTTTTATCAACATGGGGTGGCTGATGTGATATGTCGCCTCTATGTAATCGCGAAGTGCGCGGCGCAATTCTTCGATGGTCTCACCAATGCTTGTTGTCATATTTTTCCTTTACGACGCCTGCACTTCAATTAACCAGAGGTTTTTACGCGCAAACATTATTTCTTCCTCGATATCTCTTTGCGCAAAGCGATAAGAGAACAAACAGCCCGAGGCTAACACTGGTTCTCCGAGCGCGTCCCACCTTCGTCGCGCCCACATCGGAACCGGCGAAAACAAATCAAGCATCACTGAACCATCATTGGCAGATCGAATGCGGTAGCGCTGGTGATCTCCCCGCTGTGCATCAATCGCAGCTTGTAGTTGCCACGCCTCATCACAACCGCGATTTCGACTCTTCGGTAATGGCAAGTCTATCAATCGACGCGGGCTACCATTTTCTAATTCGACATAACACCAAAGATCTGCGCCGTAGGCTTGTGGCCTACGCCCAACGAAGGAACCAGTCACCTTTAGTTTTTCTACCCAACGACCCGGGTAGTATCGTACCGACGTCGAAGGATCGATCAATCTCAGACCTGGTATGTCTGTAGTGGATGGTCCTGCAACAAGGCTTCTGTTAAATTGCGCAAGGTGGGCCTGTGGTGATTGTAAGGGTGGCGCTTTCAACCAAGCAGCAGAGGAAATCTCTATAAGACCAAATTCAACGAGACGAGACGGAAGATCGTTAATTCCCACTGGCAATCGACGTGTGTGACCCACGTATTCAACTGGTGCATCAAAATCGTCGGGAAGCAGCGATGCACGCTCCGGCGCAAAGCCAACAAGTAGTGCTGCTCCGCTCGTGCGCATAACAAATGCTGGTGGCGCGATATACAACAGATTGCGTCGAACTTCCTCGTCGCCATAGGCAACGTCTCGGCTTTCAAGTAAATCGCCATATCCTGTAATGGCATCAAGCGTACTTTCCACTGCTTCCCTTACTGGTGTGAAGTCGTCGACAAGACCTTCCAAGGGCGCCAGTACTGTACGCACGAGGGTTGCCGGAGAACAGGGGCAGTGAAACCCAGCTGCACGGCGCAATGCTGCGGCAAGTGCCTCTACAGAAACCAAGTTAAACTTGGATGGGTTAAGACCCAAATTCTTAACCATCCGGCTACGGACGTCTGTCGAAGTTAAAGCAATTATTCCCATTTCCACTCCAGATAAACGGGGCCAACCTCGACGGCCCTCTGTTGAAAACAGGTTGCGACACTCAGCACGAGGAAACGAGCGGCGCGTACGAGGGTGGGATAGTTCCGTATTTGCTCTATACCTTTATGAATTTCTTCACCGGCCCATACAGTTGCGCATCCGCACGCCAAGCGCAAGGCGAATTCAGATAGCCACTTAGCATTAGGTACATGAAGAAACTTCTCCGCAAGTATGGATAATTGTGCAGCACGATTGCGAGGACTAAGTTTTGCAATTTCCCTGAAGTCCCTTTCAAGAATTACACTCAAAGCCGATTCGTGCTTTTTATTGGTAATAGCGTAGCTAAGTACATGCAATGCACCATGATCTGAATGTTTTCGAAATCTCGATTCTGCACGACACCACTGGTCTCCGCCTATTTCACATAAGATCACCCGAATCAGAGCATCAACGACATCGTTACGTCGGTGAATAGATGCAAGCAAGCTCTCGCCGGAAAGCCTTGCTGTCGTCCAAGTCTCCGCCACGGACAGGAGAGACACTAATTTCGTATTCGAACGACCGGTGACAGACACCTTCGCTTGGACGCCGAGGTCTTGAATTCTTCGTATTTCGAAAGGCGGCACCAGTATCGCGGCGGCAATATCCTTCAAATTCGCCGTATACAAACCGCCATCGTGCGGGACGCGAAATGTTGTATCAGTATTATCTAGTGGAATAGCAATTTCAGGTGAATGTGCTTCGTATCGAGCAATACTTAGTGGTTCCTCACTGCCGCTGTCATCGACAATCGTCAATTCATACGACTCTTGACTCCGTTTAAGAGCCCATCGAAGTGGAACAAACTCACGCTCACATTCAATAGAAAAGCGACCCAACTCGTCAGCCGACAGTTCGACTAGACAGGAATGCGCCATGTCATAAGCGGAAGCTAAATGACGGTCGTCATGAACATATTTCTCGATGTACTCGTGCCAAGTCTTGGTGTCCACTGGCAGAATA
>JBBTYV010000042.1:0-4392 GCA_038061635.1 Patescibacteria group bacterium | reverse complement strand
CCCGATCGAAAATACAAGTCGGTCATGGTTCAGCGCCTTATCAATAAAATTATGCTTGCTGGTAAAAAACAGATTGCAGAAGCAATTGTTTATGACGCAATCGAGGAAGCTGCTAAGCGCTTAAAGCAAGACAATCCCCTCGAAGTTTTTGAAAAGGCTCTAGCGAATATTCGCCCAGCGCTAGAAACCCGTTCGCGCCGAGTTGGCGGCGCTAACTATCAGATTCCTTTTGAAGTTAAAGGCCAGCGCCAAATGCACCTTGCCATGATGTGGCTTGTTGCTGCTTCGCGATCACGCAAAGGTATGCCAATGAGTCAGCGCCTTGCAGTCGAACTTGTCGATGCTTTCAATAACACAGGTACTGCCGTAAAGAAAAAAGAAGACACTCACAAAATGGCCGAATCTAACCGAGCATTCGCTCACTTCGCGAGATAGTTCCGTAGAGGGGTACGATAATATGAGTAATGACTATTCTGGTAAAGGGCGAGGGTGGAGCCCTGATCCGAGAATGCGAAAAGCAGATGCTCCAAGATGGCCTGTTGTAACTACAAGGAACGAATTTGAGGAACCAAGAGAAGAAAAAAAAGTCATTCTTCAACCTCGGATACGTAAGGGGTGCAAGGGGTGCCAGAACGCTGAGACATGCGCGGGTGTTGCTCGAGGCTTGTTTTCTCTCATTTCGGATGAACCCAACGTAGAGTCTAGAAGTAGTGGAGCACAGAATGAGTGTGTTATATCCGTTAGCTCGCTACAAGATCCAAATCTGGCGTCACTATTAGAGCAATTTGGTAAAGCTAGAGACGCGATGAACTCGCAGGCATCTATATGCGCGGTCAGTGAAGGTAGCGGGATAATTAATGTAAGAAACGAAGGGCTGGTGGTTGGGTACGAATGTGGAGCGACCGGTGAAGTATTTTTAAAAGAGGAAACCAAATAGGAAACGAAAATGGCAGATAAAAAATACAAACTAGAAGACGTACGCAACATTGGAATTATTGCTCACATTGATGCCGGCAAAACTACAACTACCGAAGGTATTTTGTTCCGAACAGGTCTAAAGCACAAAATCGGTGCTGTTCATGACGGTGCGACAACTACAGACTGGATGGAACAGGAGCGCGAACGTGGCATCACCATTACTGCCGCCGCTGTTACCTGCTTTTGGCAAGACCGCAAGATCAACATTATCGATACACCTGGTCACATTGACTTCACTGCTGAAGTAGAGCGCTCTCTACGCGTCCTAGACGGCGCTGTAGTCGTTTTTGACGGTAAGATGGGAGTCGAGGCCCAAACTGAGACTGTTTGGCGCCAGGCCGACAAATATCGCACTCCGCGCATCTGTTTTATCAACAAGATTAACCAAACTGGTGGTGACTTCTATAAGAGCCTTGATTCGCTTCACGCTCGTCTTAACAGAAATGCTTACCCGATTCATTTGCCAATAGGTTTTGAACAAGCAATTAACGGTGTAGTCGACCTGATTTCTATGAAGGCCTACAACTATAAAGACTTTACAGACAAAAGCCTAGTCGAGGGCGAAATCCCAGCTGACATGATGGACAAAGTCAAACGCTACCGAAGCTTACTTATCGAAAACGCTGTTTCGGAAGACGAAGCCATGCTCGAAAAATACCTCGAAGTTGGTGAGGAGGCTCTAACTGTCGATGAAATCAAACAGGCCGTCCGTACTGCGACCCTAAACGGTAACTTCTATCCTGTTACAGGTGGCGATGGTCGTGGCGTAATTGTCGAAAAACTACTAGATGCCATGGTCGAATTCTTGCCAAGCCCACTAGACCGCGGTTCGACCTGGGGCAAAGCTCCAAAAACTGGCGATGAAGTTGAACGGAAACCAGATGAGAATGAGCCTTTTGCCGGCATTGCCTTCAAGATCGCCACCGACCCATTTGTGGGCAAGCTAGCTTTCTTTAGAGTTTATTCCGGAAAAATAGTAGCCGGTAGCTATATCCTAAACAGCTCAACTGGCGACAAAGAGCGCGTTGGCCGAATTGTGCGTATGTTTGCCGACCAACGTGAAGACGTCACCGAAGTTGGTGCTGGTGACATTGCCGCAATTGTTGGCCTTAAGGGCACAACTACTGGCAACACTCTTTGCGACCCAGCGCACCCAATTGTTCTGGAAAGCATTACTTTCGCCGAGCCACCAGTTAGTATCGCTATCGAGCCGGCAACAAAAGCCGACCAAGAGAAGATGAGTATCGCTCTTCAGCGCCTTGCTGAAGAAGACCCGACTTTTAGAGTTTTTTCAAATGCTGAGACTAATCAGACAATCATTTCTGGAATGGGTGAGCTACACCTTGAGATCATCGTGGACCGCATGAAGCGCGAGTTTAGCGTTGTTGCTAACGTCGGTGCTCCACAGGTAGCGTACCGTGAAACAATTCGCAAAGACGGTGTCGAGGCTGAGGGCAAGTTTGTCCGCCAATCTGGTGGCCGTGGTCAATATGGACACGTCTGGCTACGGCTCAGCCAAAACGAAGTCGGCAAAGGCTTCGAATTTATTAACTCTATCAAGGGCGGAACTGTCCCGAGCGAATACATCAAGCCTGTGTCAGAAGGTGTTCAAGAAGCACTTCTTAATGGTGTTTTAGCGGGTTACCCGGTTGTTGACGTTAAAGTCGAGCTTTACGACGGTAGCTATCATGACGTTGACTCCTCAGAAATGGCCTTCAAAATTGCCGGCAGCATGGGAGTCCAGGCCGGTGTCAAAAAGGCTGGCCCAGTTATTCTCGAACCAATTATGAATCTTGAAGTTGTTACCCCAGAAGAGTTTATGGGTGACATCATCGGCGACTTAAGCGCCCGCCGTGGCCGAGTCGAATCTATGGACGATCGCTTCGGCGCCAAAGTTATCAAAGCTTTCGTGCCACTGGCCGAGCTGTTTGGCTACACTACAGACATTCGTAGCATGACCCAAGGTCGCGCCGCCAGTACGATGGAGCTAGATCATTACGCCGATGTCCCAAGCAACGTCGCCGAAGCCATCATCGCCAAAAACGGCAAGTAAACTGTACCGTAGCTATCCCGCTTTAGTTAATAAGTGTTAATATGGTATAGGTATATTTAACACTAGGAGAAACATGAGAGTTCAAAAAGATAGAGGGTTTGGTCTGTTGGGAATATTTTTGATTATAATGCTCGTTACCGGGACTGCCGGCTATTACGTTTATAGCAGGAATAGCCAGAAACAGGCTAGCGATATTCTTGCTAACCTTTCATCCGAAAGCTCAGAAAGCTTAACCGATCCGCTACCAACAGATATATCTGGAGTAGTGGCATTTAACGAAATGAGCACTAAAGTAACAGATAAGACTATTGCACAGGTCGAACTTCAATTTGAAGACAATAAATTGGTTTATAGAATTACATTCTCAGACGGAACAGCATCATATTTTGACGCCTTAACTGGCCTGGTTCTTGACAAGACGGCTACAGAACCAGACGCTGAGGACACTGATGCTCTGCCTGTTGGCTTCACGACATCTGTAACCTTTGCAGATGCACGGGAGATTGCAGAAGCCGAGATGCCTGGCAAAACCGTACGCAAGATTGAACTTGAGGTTGAGGACGGTGTGGTGGTTTATAGTGTGCGTTTTACAGACAATTCACGGGTTGATGTTGATGCGACCACCAGTAGTGTAACGAGAAGCCGTGATCGTCAAGATGAACAAGAGGACTCGGATAGTGCAAACGCGAGCTCAGATGACTCAAACGATGTTGACACTGATGAAGATTCGGCCGAAGAACCAGGAGATGACGATGGAGCCGACGAAGAAGATGACGTAGATACCGACGAGGACGATGATGATAGTGATGAGGATGACTCCAATAGTGGTTCTGACGACGATAGATAAGTAGAGGATCGGTATATTTTGTAATCCATGTTAGTTGTGCTGTAATAGCGCGACTATGTCTGAGCGTTCTATAAGACCAAAAGCTGAAACTCGAACAGCACTACTACTAGGATCACTCGTTGTTTCAGCGTTATTGTTTAGAGGCTCACAAGTCCACGCGTTTCCTGATTTGGACGAGCCCTTTAATCTAAACGAGCACGCCAAGCACATCGGTGGCGGTCTTGTGCTCAGTTTTGGTGTTCGGTACGTGATGGAAAACATAAAACGAGCGCGCGAGTGGGCGTTTGCAACAGCGGTGAGCGTTACTACGGCGGCTGGTTTCGCCTTCGAGTCACCCTACTTAGACATACCGTGGTATAGGGACACAACACTAGATTATAAAGATGCGGGATACATGGCTGCCTTTAGTGTTTATGGTGCATTATGCATGAAGAATGTAGCAGAAGTCGAAGCAGAAACTCCCGTAGTTATAGAAACTAACCCTTTACAAACAGATTGAGGCTATGCTAAAGTT
>JBBTYV010000041.1:0-4015 GCA_038061635.1 Patescibacteria group bacterium | reverse complement strand
GATAAATAAGTCGGAGGTAGGCAATGATGTCCTTAATCTCGGCCCTGTCATAAAACCGAACTCCGCCAAAAATCTTGTACGGCACACCAAGACGTACAAATTGTTCTTCGAGGCTACGGCTTTGGGCGTTGGTTCGATAAAGAACCGCGAAGTCCGAAAGTTGCCTGGCCCGCATGTCGGTTTGAGTGCGGATCCGACGGATAATCATCTCGGCTTCGTTACGTTCACTAGATGCTTGCAGCACCTGAACTGGTGTCCCACCGGCTTGGGCAGTCCAAAGCTTTTTGTCAGACCGCTGATGATTTTTACTAATAACTCGGTGTGCGGTTTCGAGTATCGCTTGAGTGCTTCGATAGTTTTGCTCAAGCTTAATGATTGCACTCTTCGGATAATCACGCTCGAAGTTAAGAATATTTCGATAATCAGCACCACGCCAAGAATAGATCGACTGCCAGTCGTCACCGACCACACAAAGATTATTCTGCTTGTTGGTTAGAAGTTTAATGAGTTTATACTGCGCAGCGTTGGTATCTTGATACTCATCGATCAAAATATACTTAAACTGGGCCTGCCACTTTTTCTGAATCTCGGAGTCAATACTTAACATGTCAACCGTTTTTCCAATCAGGTCGTCAAAGTCTAAAGCCGAGGCCTGCCGAAGTTCTCGTTCGTAAAGTGGAAATAGTTTGGCGGCAGTCTTTTGGACCGGCCCGCTAGCTGAACCGCCGAACTCGGCCGGTGACAACATCTCATTCTTGGCACCACTAATGATCGAAGCTATCGCCCGTGGTGGCGACTGTTTGTCATCGATATGCTCACGGGCCATTAGCTGCTTGATTAGATTTAGCCGGTCGGCTTCGTCGTAAATTACAAAGTTTTTATCAATCCCTGCACTGTCACCATTTTGCCGAAGTAAACGAACGCAGATACCATGAAAAGTACCAAGAAACGGCATAAACGAACGACTCTCTGAATTATCGCCGGTTAGCTCAGCAACTCTAACGCGCATCTCTTTGGCCGCCTTATTGGTAAAGGTTACGGCCAAGATCTCGTATGGAGTCGCCAGCCGTTTGGCTAGAATATGAGCGATCCGATAGGTTAAGGTTTTAGTTTTGCCGCTACCGGCGCCAGCCAAAATAAGCAACGGACCCTCGGTTGTTTCGACGGCCCGCTGTTGTTCGGGGTTTAGTTCGCTACCTTTCACTTATCCCTATTCTAACACTCACGCATCCCACGCCAGCTAGACAGATCTCGGCAAAGCCGAGCCTGCTTTAGCTTCTTGGCTATTTTGTGTCGTGATCTTTTAGTGCAAGTTCAGGCTTTGCCTGACTTGTCTAAAAGAATCCTGTCAGTCCAAGAAGTCCAGTACTCACATCGGAGTAGTATTACCTACACCTTGTTCAGTGCTTCCTTCTTGTACCGAAACTAGCTCAAGTGTGGAATGCGTGACTAATACTCTGTGACTGACTCCAAAACGATTGTCATTTGGTCAAACTGGGCAGCTGTTACGAAGTCACCAACTACGGCTGTTTCGAGATCAAATGCTCCGGTAGCTGGAGCATTTAGCTGAAACTGGATTCCAGCATAAGGCTCTGATTCTACAAACCTGCGCATAGCTATAACTATAGCTCCTTGAATGTTAAAGTCCGAGGTAGCTCCGTATAGTTGCATTTCTGCAGTGCTAATCTTAATATCAAAATCTGTGATGTCTCCTGGAGTAGGTTCGAATATTTCGTAGGTCAAAAAACCAACTGCGTTGTTCGGACCACCTCGGCCGGGTCCGATATAATCCCAATCGTCGGCTAGGAATGCAAAACTAGCATTACTTTCGGTCGAGAATGTCCCCAACCAACCACTACCCACTTCATTGCTAGCGTCAATTACACCCAAGCTCACACTGGTTGTTCCCCACTCCTCAGGATAGACAAAACAAAATCGCACATCTGTATTGTTATAGACCAAGTAACCTTCTGGTGCAGTGCAAGCGCCGTCGCCATCGCTGTCACCTTCTGTGTCAGCGTCGTCCGTAGCCGCTTCACTAGCTGTTTGGACGCCAGGTTTATCGCGGTTGCGGTCCCAAACATAGTAGCCGGCTCCGCCAACAACGAGTAGCACTAAGATTAGTAAAATTATCCCAATATGTCCGAAGCCTTTTTTGTTTAAACGCATAGTTTCCCTCCCTTATTTTATTAGATCAAATGGTAAATTAAATCCAGGCTTAATCCAGCCCGCATCAATTGCTATCGCACCAGCAACCAATACAAGTAGTAGAAAAACCAGAAAGATCATTAGAAATTTTCCTTTGCCGTGCACCGCACCTTCATCTATCGGTAGATGATACTGCTTAGTGTCAAAAACTTTCGGTGATTGCATCTCCTCGGCTTTTGCGGCTCCATCGGTTGGAGGCTTAGGATCAGTTTTCGGAGCATCGTCGGTTGGTGGTTTCGGAGCCTCAGCACCAAAAGCTTCAGCTTTGGTACTGGACTGCGCGACTTCGTCGCTTGCTTCAACAGGCTTTGGAGGTTCGACTGGCGCAGGCTCTGCTGGCGTTTCTTCAACTGTCGGCTCAGCGAGTGTGACTGGTTCTGGGGCGGAAGCAGATGGTGGTGTAATTGTTAGCTCATGATGCACTGTCAGGCCAGCTTTTACTGGTTCTGGTTCTGCTGTCTTGACTACTAAAGGCGTTGAGCGAACAGTAACCTTTACGTCATTTGAATTTTCAGCATGAGTAACTGCGGTATCTTCTATAGCTGGTTTTTTGGTTGCCATTATTTATCCTCTTCCTTTGTTTCATTACTAAGTGCGCGGTCGGCAGCTTCAACAATCCCAGCAAAGTCTTCGTAATTGAGACTAGCTCCACCAACTAGCAATCCGTTAATATTTGGTTTATCGAGATACGAGCGAGCGCTCTCGGCATTCGAACTTCCACCATAGAGAATCTTCACCTGCGAGGCAGTTTTCTTCCCAAACAAATCTTCTATGACACCGCGCATCCAACTGGCGATAGCATCAACCTCATCTGGTGCAGCAACTGCATGAGTCCCATAATCTGTCCCAGAGCTTAGAGCCCAAACAGGTTCATAGGCAATTATCATACCGGCAACCTCCGGAGCCGTTAGGCCTGAGACTGCTGTTACGATTTGATCGTGAATTGTGCGTTTGGTTTCGCCGGAGTGCTTTTCTTCTTGACGTTCTCCGACACACAAAATTGGCGTCATGCCGTTACGAACACAGGCACAAACTTTAGCAGTGATGTCGTCGAGAGTTTCGCCAAACTTGTAGCGCCGATCTGAGTGCCCGATTATTACGTACTGGACCAGGTCGCGGAGCATCGTAAAGCTCACTTCACCAGTGAAAGCTCCTTCGTCTTTATGATAGGCGTTTTGAGCCGCCAGTCGGAACTTGCGCCGATCAATTTGCAGGCTTAGCGGCTGGAGGTGCAAAAAACTCGGCGCCAAGACAACCTCAATGTCATTATGAATTCTAATCCGCTCGTGCAATCGATTTACCAGTGAACTAGCCTGGGCCGCGTCAAGGTGCATCTTCCAGTTTCCTACGATAGTTATTGTCTTGTGACTAGTCATTTTTACTTTCTTTGTCCTGAAGCACCGCAATGCCTGGTAGCTCTTTGCCGGCCAGTAAGTCGAGCGATGCCCCACCACCAGTCGAGATATGTCCGAACCTTTCTCTTGCACCCGGCATAGAATCTATAAAGCTTATGGTATCACCACCACCGGCAACTACAAACGGGTGATTTTTTTCACCACCGTTACTTCCAATCAATCCATCAAGCAATATTCTGCTACCATGCCCAAATGGCGTCGCAGCACCAGCTAAACCTTCGACCTCTGTCATGCCCATGGTGCCATTCCAAATAGCGGTTTTAGATAACCTCGCCACACCAGCCATAAAGGCCGCCGAGAACGGACCAATATCTAAGATTTTTTCGTCGCTCGCTACTTCAAAGGCTGAGGCTTCAGGTTTTTTAGGGTAGGCGTTAATGTCGGCCCAAGCG
>JBBTYV010000040.1:7237-7769 GCA_038061635.1 Patescibacteria group bacterium | reverse complement strand
GTTGCCCGGGCTTTGCGAAATAGTCATAAACAGAGTCAGCCGACAAGCGCTTCTCAGTTTCTTCGTAGTAGCCACTGCCTAGGCCGTCGATACTATAAAACAAATAATTCTTATCACCGCGAATACCAATTGCCGGAAGGCCTATCTGGTTTGTGTAAATTTCCTCAAAATAATGGGGTAGCGGCGAGACACCATTAATCTCCATGGCTTTTTCGAATTTTAGCTTTTTGGATTTTATCGAATCTACCACAGTAGTAATTTTCTTAAACTTTTTCTGCGAGGTGTGAGCGTGACTTAGTAGCTTCTATCTGACGTCCGGCTACTGTCGCTACAGACTTACCGTCTTCAACTCGGATTTCTAGTCCTTCATTTTTGCCAGGAAGAAAATCTGCTGGCGATACGCCAAGCTTGTGTAAAGCGTATGGCTGAAGGACTTCGTGGTGGGTGAGGACAATTACTTCAAGGCTACGCCCGGTTGCTTTATTGTGCATATTTCCGTATCTAGCAAGTATCTGCATCTGTCGATCGGCAC
>JBBTYV010000040.1:0-7227 GCA_038061635.1 Patescibacteria group bacterium | reverse complement strand
AGCGCCCAATTGGCCTCACTCCCGCTTCTCTATTGCTCGCACGGCCTAAATATAGCGCAACCTGCTCATACGCATCGATCTCGCCGATGGGCACTCCGTCCTCCTCATGCCTCATACGCAGTAGGATCGCCATTATCGTCGACACCTCCGCTTTACGTACCCCTCATCGACCGCTTTTCTGCAACAAAAAAAGTGCTCGATTTCGCGGTATCATGCAGCGTTCGTTGTCGGCACGGTCTGCTGCTTCGGCTGATGTTTCAGCTCCGACAGACTTCAGAGCTTCATTATCTACTCCGTCATACCACGCATTCCAAAACTCTTCGCCTTGACCTTTATATTTTTCTCGTAGTCCATCAACGACTGCTTCCAAAGCAACTGGGTCATCAAACATTTGAGCTTCAACCATCTTGCGCGTTTTCCTAACATTACCGATCGGGTGCTGGAGAGACTCACTGTGGACTGTGTTTAATAGATGCTCCGGTGGTAGACCGTGAGCCTTAAGCTGTGCTTCAACCTCTTCTGAATAAATCTTGGCGGTTTCTATTGCTCTCTGACCTAGTTGTTCGTCACCTAGCCAATATGTTGGGCTAGCAAGTACTAGAAAGTCTACTTGACCACCTGCTTCAGCAAGTCGCTTCTCGACAATCTCACGAGCTACTCGTCGAGCATTCTCTACACCGATTTCTGTTAAATGGCCTAGAGTCAATTTTTCTTCATCAGTTGGCTTGCCCCAACCGGCTTTCGGAAAGCCACCTTCGTATTCACTGTGTCTACGGACGTCGATTGTAGTAACGGGTTTAAAATCTGCCTTTTCAGCATGCCCATCAGTACCCTGTTCTAGGGCAATAGGAGAGGAGTCGTGATTGTCTTGAGTTGGGAATGCTTCTGTCATGGTTTTTATTTTATCTTAACTTTGATAGCTTATCATACTTTTGCTTATTTGTCTATAGCCGATTTTGATATTATAGATTTACAGCATGATAGAATAAGGGCATTAACAAATTATGGTTGGAAGCAGGTGAGAATCCTGCACTGTGCCGCAACGGTGTTCTACGAAGAAGGTAGCGAGTCCGATACAACATTCTTTAAACGTTAACCCGAGCAGGAACGGCTAAAATACTTAAGTAATTCAAGTATTATTCCTGCAAAAACTATGCAGGATACACCAAACTCATTTCGCCCAAGACCCGAGACTCGATATATCGAGAAGATTGATACTGAGATAGATTCTGGCGGTGATGCCGAAGGACTGCGCGGGCCAACTATCGCCGAAGAGCAGACTCATGCAGCCGAGGTATTAGCCCTGTTCACGGGACGTGGAATTATCCCACGAGAATATAGCCTCAGAAATGGAGATTTACTTAGTGTAGATGACGAACCACTTAGTGAAGTTTTGGATTTTGGTGTTATCGATGCCGAAGCCCAAATTATTGAAGGAAGGTTAGGGGCTTCTAAGGAGCTGAGGCGTCGCAAAATTGAACGCGATAACCGAAGTAAGATCATTTCTTTGCCCGTCGGTTCTGCACTGGTTGAGGCGTCAGCAGTTGACTCAACATGGACTAAAGAGGAAAAGAAGGCTCAAGGTTACCCCGATGATACGATTTTTAGAATAACTGCCCGTGTCAGTGATGTGGCTTTCATCCAACTGAATGTTATTCTGCAAACTACAGACCTGAGTGTTATTAACCGGTGTCGTCGCTTGGTTAACAAGGAAGCTTCAGATATATGGGACGCAGAAGAAATGCTTGCTACGCCTCAGACTGTCGGTTTGGGTGAAGGCGGACTCGAAGCATTGTCTAGAGAGATAGAAACTGAATACATCCGCTCGACAATCAATTTCACCGCCAAGAATTTGGCTAGGAGTGCACTTGGCCGCGTGATAATTAAAAGAAGGGTAGCTAAAGAACTCGCCAAAACCAACTCTTGGGATTATGTAGTTACCCAACCAGATATCTTCAATGCCTTATTTGACAGTTTTGTAGCTGCCTCTACCTTAGATAAGGATGACTGGTTCAACGCTGTCGCAGTCGTAAGAGGCGGAGCGTGGTACAAGTTGATCGAACGATATAAGGGCAATGATATAACTAACGGGTCAGTGACTCCGGAAGACCTGCGTCACTCAGCCCAAAGCGCGGCTATTGGTGGCTATGTGTTTACAGCTTGTGGTGGTACAACTGATATGAAATCTCTTTTAGGCGGAGCGCCAGGTACTTTTATGGATAGGATGTTCGAAACGGCAACGCTTGTAAATACAAAAGCGGGGCGTGGTAGCTGTGTTGCTTGTGGTGATAAAGGCGACCTTTTTGGATGTGGTATTTTCTGTAGAGGCTGCAACAAGGTATGGTGCGAAGAGTATATCTTGACTGGTAAACAGCTAGAGGCGAACGAGGTTAAGAGTAGAACTAAGCCCAAGATCGATACCAAGAGAGAAAAGTACTTTAAGTACGCTCGAGCAGCCTAAGCTTCTTCTGGCGGTTCTTCGTCCTGAGACTTGCTGACAAGTGAGCTAAGGTGCTTTTCGCGGTACTTTTTAAATTCTGTTTTATTGAAACCATTGCGTTTAATGAAAGCGGTAATCTTTTCGGTGCCGATGTAGTGCGGCAAAATAACGTACGACGCGCCGTAGGCATACAAATCAGAAGCCTGCTCTATACTGTCGGCGGAGCAGATAAAGACAGCGTCAGGGTTATTTGTAGCTAACCAATGGGCAAGGAAATTATTGGTTTTGTTGTCGCTAATAGTTGAGACAATTAGTTTTATCTTACCAAGATGCATCTCCTCGAGAAGTTCTGGGTCGGTTGCGTCGCCATATAAATAATGAGTGTGTTGTTTTTCAAGAATATCGACAATCTCTGGGTCGTAGTCGACAACCACAAACCGCTTATTCATAGCTTGAAAAGTTTTGATAAATTCGATCCCACCTTTGCGATAACCAAACAACGCAATCGAAAAGTGGTTAGACATTTCATGTTGCTCCAGGTTCGTAGTCTTTCGTTCAAAAAATCGTAGTTGGCGTTCGAAACGGGTATAAAGCTCGTCGTCGTACTTCATTAGATAAGTTGAAACTGCAAAGGTTAGTAGAGCTACAAAGGTCAGAGTGTCGGACGCTTTTTGGCTAACTAGCCCGGCGCTGAGAGCGGCGAACATGAGTACTAGCGAGAATTCGCTAATTTGGCTCATCGAAACGGCGGACTTGAAGCTGGCCCTTTTGGTGTAGCCAATTAGCCCCATAGTAACCATGATAACTAGTGGTTTTAGAAGCAGTGCAACAGCTGCTAAAACTAAAGCCGTTGCTATAACGCCGGTTAATAAACTCGGTGTCATTGTCTGACCGAGAGCAATAAAGAAAATAACAATAAAGAAGTCGCGTAGCGGTTTTAACCGAGACGCCATTTCGCTACTGTAAGGTAAGCTGGCAAGGCTGACACCAGCAAACAAAGCCCCGATCTCGATCGAGAAACCGACTGATTCGAATAGGGCTGCTAGGCCCAGCCCCCAGCCGAGACCAAAAAGTAATAGAAGCTCCTTCGAATTTTCCAGTGTATGAGTTAGCTTTGGTATCAGGTAGCGACTAACAAAATACACCAACCCGGTAATACTTAAGCCCCTAAGTAGAAGCAAGATTATGTTTATGGCACTGCCGTCATTCCCGCTTTTGATTGCGATGATGATTTTTGCGGCCGTTGCCACGAGGTCTTGAACCAGAAGTATACCGATCGTAATCTGGGCGTAAAGCCGGGTAGTTTCTTTTTTATCATTTAGAAGCTTAACGATAATAATCGTACTGCTCATCGCCAGCGCCAAACCGATAATGCCAGATTCTAGTTTGCCAAAACCTAGGAAGCGACTAACGAAGAACCCAACAACCGTAATTAGGCTGACTTGAACACCAGAGGTTATAAGAACAGTTTTACCAACGCGCGTAAAGATCTTAACACTCAGGTCTAGACCGATAATAAAGAGCAGTAGAGAGATACCAATACTCGAAAAGGCTTCGGTTGTGCCATGTGTATTGATGATGTTTAGAGCTGCTGGGCCGGCTATGATTCCGGTCAGGATATAGCCAATAATCAGCGGTTGGCGGAGTAGCTTCATGACCAGCGCTACAACCGTGCCGATCCCTATAACTAAAGCTAGTTCTGAAAAAATGTGCGTTTCCATTTTTTATTTCTTGGTCATAATTACTGTTATCATAAGAATAATAGACTAAAAAGGCAAAGAAGCGGATACTTTATAGGATTATGGAAGAAAAAAAGACAAACTATATGCCAGATTTTAGCCAAGTACTTCATCTTCATAAGGAAAATGTAGAAGAACGCCGTAAGGTGATTAAAAGTTTTAAGGCCAAAGCTGACGCTAAGCGTACGGTAGCCGAAAAGTTTGCAGATGTGCTCACTGCGAAGTTCGGTACTGTAACTTTTTTGTTATTAAATGCCGCGTGGTTTACGGTTTGGATAGTTATAAATACGCGGCTTACACCAATCAATGATTTTGACCCATTTCCTTTTGGACTACTGACGATGATTGTCTCGCTAGAGGCAATTTTTCTTGCAATTATCGTTCTTATTTCGCAAAATCGCGAGGCTAGAATAGGCGAACTCCGTGAAGAGGTTGAACTTCAAATTAGCACACTTGCTGAAGGCGAGACTACCAAGCTGATAAGTCTAATGTTAATACTTTTAGAAAAACAGGGGATAAAAGTCGATGATCCGGAGTTAAAGGCTATGCTGAAGCCGATGGACACTGCGAAGCTGGAGAGTGACCTAGAGAAGGAATTAAACTAAGCTTCCTATTTCTGACAGGGTTGACAAGTTTCTTATGCTTAAAGTAGAATAGTACCCACGTGTCAATTTTGTGAGGAGAGATTAATTTCTTTCTGAGTCGCAGAGGAAAATAAAAAGTTAGCAACTAACAAAATTAGTAGTTGTTAAAAAACAGACACAAAAGGGAGGTTTCTTATGAGTATTAAAGTACTCGTGGTGCGTTCGCATCGCAAGCGAATTGCGGTTCGCAAGATACGGCCGAATTGGCAAAAATTTCTCGTGTAGCGAATCCCACACCAGTTAGCGTAGCCCCGGCAGAGCCGGGTCTGCTCTAGCTTCTTGGCTATTTTCAGTCTGAGAAGTCCGGTACTCGCATCAACGTAGTATTACCTACGCCTTGCTCCGTTCCTCCGTCTCATACCGAAACTATCTCAAGTGTGGGGTCCGCTCTAGGGGTTGGCGGTGGCTATAGCTTCGTCAATTTTCTTACTAAATAATTCTAGTGAGCCTATTTCGCTGTTGTCGAGTTTTTGACCATTTAGCACAAAGGTCGGCGTTGAGTTGACCTTGTATTTGCTTTTTCCTTCGGCAATATCGGCATTGATCGTGTCATTGACGACTTCACTAGCAAAATCAAGTTTGTATTTTGCCGAATCGAGTCCAATGGTTGTGGCGTAGCCTTCAAACAGCGTTACAGGGCTAGATAGTGACGACCATGACGATTGGTTCTGGTAAAGTAATTCGTACATTTCAAAGAATTTACCCTGTAAAGATGCTGCTTCTGCTGCACGATGCGCGGCGACTGCGTTGGGGTGTATGGTAACTAAAGGAAAGTTACGAAAAGTGAACTTTAACTTGTCGCCGTAGTCGATTCTTAGTTGCTCGACAATTGGGAAGAAGCTAGAGCAGGCTGGGCATTGGAAGTCGCCATATTCAATCAGCTCAACACCCGCCGTTCCGGCTCCAGTCGTGTGACTGCTAGTTAGGCCAGACACCAGATCTTTCGTATCAGACTTGTCGCGGGTAAAGAAAAATACGCCGCCAATAATAGCAACGATAGCAAGCAGAATAAGACCAAATCTTTTATCCATATATCGTAACTATACGATAAATCACATCGACCTGCTAGCCATTAGAGGGCAATAGGGTTTAATATAAGCAGTATGAGAATAATGCTGCTACTAGCTTTGGTACTTTTATCTTCCGTGAGCATACTGCTGGTGCGAAGCTTCGAGTATATGAGCGTCCGCGAACTAAAACGCCAAGCTCGAAAAGGCAACATCAAAGCCGCAAAAGTTTATGCTGTGCGAGGCGTTTACGGCATTCAGCTTCTCGTTTTGCTTTGGGGGACGATTGGTCTGAGTACTGCAGGAACTGTCCTTCTGCTTGATAGCCTAACTACAACTTGGGTGGCGATTGCTCTTAATGTACCGCTCCTTATATTGATACATGCTGTCTTGCCGTGGTCGAAACGTCCAAAACCGAGTCTTAACCTTGCGGCGTCTTTTAGCCCATTTCTTATCGCCGAACTTAGGCTCCTAAAGCCAATTCTATCGATTGTTTCAAAAATGATTGGTCGCTGGATTAATGCAGACCCTATCGGCAGAGTGCATAGCAAAGAAGAGCTTATAGAAATCTTGAAACACTCGGAGATGGCGACACGGGTTAGTAAAGACGAAGTCCTAATTGCCACAAGCGCGCTAACTTTTGGTGACGAGAATATTGGCAGTGCGATGACACCAATAGGGGTTGTTAAGACAGTTAGTGAGAAGGATATTCTTACACCAGTAATGCTTGATGAGCTTCACGATAGTGGTTTCTCGCGCTTTCCGGTCAAGGGAAATGGTGATACTTACGTCGGCACACTTTATTTCAAGGATGCCGTAAATATGGACACAAGCCATTCGGTTAAAAACATCATGCGAAAAGATGTTTATTATGTGAACGAGTCGGCTTTACTAGACCAGGCACTAAAAGCGTTTTTGAAGACGCAGCACCATTTGTTTATGGTTGTTAACGAATATGAGGATGTCGTTGGCGTGATTTCTATCGAAGATATTTTGGAGCGAATAATTGGCAAGAAAATAGTTGATGAATTTGATCAGTACGACGATTTGCGGGCGGTTGCGAAATCTTTGGCCGAGAAACAGGAAACCAGAGAGAACCATGTATAATCTTCAGTAGATTATGCAAAGAGTTTTATCTAGCGAAATAGAGTCACATATTGGCAAGTCAGCTACCGTTTCTGGTTGGCTTCATAAAAAGCGCCTACTCGGAGGTTTAACATTTATCAATGTTCGTGACCGCGGTGGTGTGATCCAGATTCTAATTGAAGACAAAAAGGAAGTTGAGAAGCTCCGTGGCCTGCAAATTGGGACAGTGCTTTCAATTGAGGGTGAAGTTATTAAGGAAGACCGTGCGCCTGGTGGTGTCGAAATACATGAGCCAAAAATCACAGTTCTTG
>JBBTYV010000039.1:0-1760 GCA_038061635.1 Patescibacteria group bacterium | reverse complement strand
TAGCGTCGCATCATTATTCTTCTTCCCCTTCAGTTTTATCTGTGGCAACAACTACCGAGTCATCGTCGTCGTTTACGATTATCGGTACTCCAGCAGCATCGGTGTCTATAATTTCAAATTCTTCAGCTACAGAAGTTTCGGTAACATCAATATCGTTAATTGAATCCTTTGGCATCTCAACCTTTGCAACATGAGCAGCTTCGTCCTTGATATTAGCTTCTAGAACTTCTTCGGCGTCAACTACTTGACCAACTCTAGAATCAACTAGATCGACACGCAGGCTAAGGCCTTGGAGTTCCTTAACAAGCACGTTGAAGCTCTCTGGAACTTTCGGTCCTTCAATTTCGGTGCGCTTGATGATACTTTCGTAAGCTTTGCTTCGTCCGTAAACATCGTCAGACTTAATGGTGAGCATTTCTTGCAAAGTGTGGGCTGCGCCATAAGCCTCAAGAGCCCAGACTTCCATCTCTCCAAAGCGCTGGCCACCGTTTTGAGCTTTTCCGCCAAGCGGCTGTTGAGTAACCATGGTGTATGGTCCAGTTGAACGAGCGTGGATCTTGTCTGTCACCATGTGATCAAGCTTGATCATGTACATCATTCCAACAGCGGTCTTTTCTTTAAATTGATCGCCGGTTCGACCGTCAAATAGCTGAATCTTACCGTCTTCTGGTAGCCCGGCCTTCTTTAAGAGTTCTTTGATCTTTTCTTCTGGTACGCCATTAAATGGAGGCGAAACTACCTTCATGCCGAGGGCATGTGCGGCCATTCCTAGGTGAACCTCAAACAGCTGACCAATGTTTCGTCGTGATGGCACACCAAGTGGGTTCAAAACGACGTCAACTGGTGTTCCGTCGGCCATAAATGGCATATCCTCAGCTGGCAGCACGCGGGCAATCACACCCTTGTTGCCGTGTCTTCCAGCTAACTTGTCTCCTACTTGAATCTTGCGCATTTGGGCAACGAAAACCTGAACTTGCATCAAAACACCAGCCTTAAGTTCATGACCATTGGCTCGGCTAAAAATCTTAACTCCAACAACCTTTCAGTGCTTGCCGTTGCTCATACGCTGGGAGGTATCGCGGACTTCCTTGGCCTTTTCACCGAAGATAGCTCGGAGCAAGCGCTCTTCACTTGATAATTCTTGTTCACCCTTTGGAGTAATCTTTCCGACTAAAATGTCGCCAGGGTGAACTTCGGCGCCGATTCGAACAATTCCTTCGTCGTCAAGATGGCGCAGAGCGTCTTCTGAAACGTTTGGAATGTCACGAGTGACGATTTCTGGCCCAAGCTTGGTTTCGCGAACTTCGGTCATGTAGTCAACAATGTTGATGCTGGTTAGAACGTCTTCAGAAACTAGGCGGTTAGAGATAACGATGGCATCTTCGAAGTTGTAGCCAGCCCATGGCATGAATGCCACAGTAACGTCTTTGCCAAGCGCAAGTTCGCCGTTTTCGACGGACATTCCTTCGATGATCGGCTGCCCAGCTTTAACCTTGTCGCCAGTGTTAACGACTGGGCGCTGAGTAATACTTGTACCTTCGTTGCTACGAACGTAGTGCAGTGGATGGTAGTGAACAGAGTGCTTTCCATATTTGATAACAACATCGTCACCCGTAGCTTTTTCGACAACACCATTTGCTTCGGCTAATATTAGCTGCCCCGAGTTGCGAGCCACTGCTTCTTCAAGTCCTGAAGCTACGATTGGTGCTTCTGGGCGAAGTAGCGGTACAGCCTGTTGTTGTTGGTTTGATCCAATTAGA
>JBBTYV010000038.1:0-9953 GCA_038061635.1 Patescibacteria group bacterium | reverse complement strand
TTATGTTAAGATGCAATAAGTAAAAGGAAAACAAATATGACCGACAAAGCACCAAACCCAGTTAACCAGGAAAAGTTATCGAGTTCACAGGCTTTAACGATGCTAGAAAAACTCGCCGATGATGAAATGGTCGAGTCGGATGATAATGGTTTGCGCAGGTTCCGAGTAGGAGACCTCAGTGTTGGTGGTGTAACAGTTACGATTGATAGCAAAGCACGCCAAGCGGATCTCATCGGTGCCTTGAAGCACGGAGAACCAACCCGATCTGTTCAAGTTACGAATAAAGGCACAGAAGGCAATAACCTTGGCTTTACAGACGATGGTGACGCTCCAGAACCTATGGGTGAAGCAACATCTTTAGAGTGGGTTGGAGAAGTTTGTAGCAGTAAAACCCAACCAGATGGCGTCGCAGCGTAACCTTAATGAAGCAGGTTGAACCTATAAGCCGGGGGAGATTTACACTTGGCTCTGATCTTGTGTATCAGCAAGATTTAGCCGAAGAACTTGAAAATTATCTAAAAACAAAGCACCCAGATCTAGCTCGCGATTTTGACGACATCTTTCCGAGACCAGCTAACTTAAAAACCACGCTAGGTGAACGAATGGCGATTCGATGTTGTCTGCCGATAACTATGCATAGATATTTGCAATCAGCGGGGCTACTCAAAGACGTTCCTCTAATGGAATATATCGATAAGATGTGGGCTTCTTTTAGTTTAACCGGCTCAAAAAACTGGTCTAGGCCGGTTTTGACTCATCTTACAAGAATGGAATATGGAGTGCCGATTATTTCTTGCGGGATACGATGGTTGAATGAACCGTTCAATGACGAATCAAGGCGCAATATGATTGAATCGGGCTACTGTGACACCAACGAACAGGTAGACCAATATCTAGAACTACTTCATGGTAGGACTATCGAGCGGATTATTAAGTCGACACCTATAGTACTAACAATCAAAAGTCCCAAAGGAACAATGGCGGCCCATTCTGTAATCGCTTGGGATATTGAAGACCATAATCTTGTTTATTCTAACGCCGATGAGCGCGACGGAGGTAGGGTGCAACTTACAAAAGCACCACTCGAGATACTTGCGAGTAGCGAAACGAAAATTGGTGCAATAACTCTTCTTATTTAAACGATTTTAATCTTCGAATAGCTCGAAAATCACGAGGAACTTGTAGCTTACTGGTGTCTATCTTTAGTTTGTCGAAAGGAACTTCTTCAATTAAAACTCCACCAGTATCGGACGGATCTTTTCGTCCAGAATGCGCTAAACTAACGACCCCATCGTCTAACGAGCAGACTATAGCTAGATGAGGACCATAACCCTCTCTTGAAAATAGGTCGACAAGGTCACCGATTTGCATAGAGCTAACTGGTACCTCTATAGAAGAAAAATCACTCATTAGACCTGCTGCTCGACACAAATTCACCGGTTTTCGCTTAAAAGTTTCGACCACCCAACGCATTGGCACATCGTCCTGTAGCTCTTCGGCTTCTTGGTTGCTTAACAGATATGCGGACTTCCATTCCTCAAACTTTTGCGCTCCATTTAAAACATCGTCTTTCGGTACTGATAAATCATCCATGAGTTCCTTGCCAAGAACTTTCTGATATAAGGCGTGCATGACGTGATAAGCGAAACCTGAACAGTCAACTCCCTTATAATTGAACTCTTTTTGAGCTAGCGATCCGTCAATCAACTTTTGTCTGATTTCTTCTGACGATGCATTAGGGAAGAGTGAAACTATGTAGTTTGCAGACTTTTCTATTTCATCCGATGATGCTTTGCCTAGACCTCTCGGTATGTTTGGGTCCTGGCTATGATTGTAATGATTAGCCAAATAGGGAGCCCAGAATGATACCCCATTGGCTAATTTAACATGAAATCTATTAACTTCATCAAGTACTACGCTAGAGTCAAGAACTATGCTCATACCAGCGACTATACCATAGCGTCGTTGTGCAGATTGGGAGTTTTTGCGCATCATTTCTAGTATTATGTGACGCATGGGCATAGAACACCAACATCTTCCTGATCGTAAAATACTCGATATCTCATCCGAGCAACTTGGCTATAACCTAGAAGCGGTTATATTCGAACCAGCGCAACCAACTGCCTTGGTCGTAACGACCTTTGGCATCCCGCGTGGCCAAGATAATGACAAATCTTATGTACCCGACAGGTTCGCACCATTCATTGCCGAACAAGGAATGGTAGCAACTGCACATAGTCCGGCCGGGCTGGGTAACTCAGGAGGCGATACAACTGAGCTGTCCCTTGACGGTCGAGCAAATGAAGTTGTTGAAGTAGCGATGGCCGCGCACGCCAAACATCCGGACTTACCAGTGACTCTTTATGGTTCAAGCATGGGCGCTCACATTATCATCAGGGCAGCTCAGAAACTGACGAAGCGAAATGTGAAAGTCGACAATTTGGTAGTTGTATCATCTGCTGCTTATCCGGATCGTTCAGAAACAGCTACTTTCGGAGAGGCCTTTCGCCAAGCTATTACTGGCTCTCACGATTTGCCCATAAGTGGATTCAGCGTTTTTGAGGCACTGGAAGCTTTCGACGGAAAAGTAATGTTTGCATGGGTGGAACATGATTCGACGGAGAATGGCGGACCGATTTATCCGCAGATGATTGACTGGTACAACCAAACATATGAAGCTCGCAAAGCGCTTGGGCGCGCCGACACATTTGTTAACGTCCACGGCGCTGAACACAGCTTCAGGGTCGACGGCAAAGGCATAGACGAAAGCCCCGAGGCTTTAGTCGTCTTTCGGAACTTCTGCCAAAAGGTAAAGGAATTTGTTTTTACCAGGGTATAATTATCAAAGTAAAATGATCGATCTTAAGGAAATAAAGGCAGCTCAAAGACGCCTCGAGGGCAAGATAGAACGTACGCTGCTACTGAGCAGCGATGCGATAAATAAACTTGTCGGAAAATCGGTATTCTTCAAGGCCGAGAACCGCCAAACGACCGGTAGTTTCAAAATAAGGGGAGCGTTAAACGCCGTACTTCTGGCTCCAAATGCCATTGGGTATATCGCCTTTTCATCTGGCAATCACGGCAAAGCCCTAGCTTATGCCGCCAAACTAGCCGGTAAGCCATGCGTCATCGTCATGCCCGAGGACACTCCTGAGTACAAGAAAAAAATAGCTCGTGAATATGGAGCTGAGGTAGTATCGAATGGCGTTACGATCATCAATCGAATCGAGAAAGTCGCTGAGCTTACAGAACAAACTAGCTATGAATTCATCCCACCATATGACGACTACTGGGTTATTGCCGGGCAGGGGACGCTGGCTTTAGAAATATTGGACGATCAACCCGATGTGCAGGCTATTTTAGTGGCGGTTGGTGGCGGCGGTTTAATCTCAGGTGTAGCTTCAGCAGTGAAGCAGCTAAATCCAAAAATAGAGGTCATTGGCGTTGAGCCGGAAGTGGCTAACGATGCTCAGCAGAGTCTGGAAAAAGGCGAGCGGGTATCGCTTACCTCCATTCCGGAAACGATTGCCGACTCGGTGCGTACTATGATTTTGGGCGAGAAAACCTTTCCGATTATACAGGAAACAGTCGAGCGAATTGTCACCGTGCCGGAGGGCATCACAAAGAAGGCCGTGAAGATACTTGAAGACTTATTGGGTGAAAAAGTAGAGCCGACCGCCGCGATGACTTTTGCGCCACTTTTGATGGATTATGATTTACCAGAAAAAGTAGCCGTGATTCTTTGCGGCAAGTCCGAGTAATCTTTAGTTACAGACTGGTAACAGAGGTGGTATACTTTTAGCAGTATGGCAGAGGCAAAAAAGAGGCTCGTTATCATTGATGGTAAGTCAGTTTTTTATCGTGGCTATTACGCCATGCCGAACTTGAGTACAAAAGATGGCACGCCAACCGGCGGGGTTTATGGTTTTGCAGTGCTGTCTCTCGAGGTTATTAAACGCCTAAAGCCCGATTATGTCTGTGTCGCCTGGGACAAACCCAAAACTAACATTCGAAAACGGTTGGAACTTTATCCGAAATACAAAGCGGGACGCAAGCCGGCACCGCCAGACTTCTATATTCAAATCCCACTGCTTCACGAATACCTAAAAGCCTGCAACTGGCCACTTTATGAACTCGACGACTACGAAGCCGACGACATTATGTGTGGGCTAGCGAAAAAGGCCGAGGCTAAAGGGATTGAAACGATTCTGATATCGAGCGACCTTGACCTACTGCAGTGCGTTAGCCCACTAACCCACGTTTATTTGTTAAAGAAGGGTCTAAGTAATATTGAAGAACTTACGCCAAAAAGTTTCGAGGAAAAGTATGGCATTGGACCGGAGCAATTTGTTGATCTAAAGTCCCTAAAAGGCGACAGCTCTGACAATATTCCAGGGGTAACTGGCATCGGCGAAAAAACAGCCCTTGATCTACTGAAGCAGTACAAAACGCTAGATAATGTTTATGAAAACATCGAGAACATCAAAGAAACGATTGCTAAAAAGTTGGTTGCCGGACGTGACATAGCGGTGCTTTCAAAGCAGCTAGTAACGCTGTATGACCACGCCCCGATTGATCTGGATCTTGCAGAAATGGACATCAAAAAACTCGACGCTAAGCTTCTAGCGGAGATAATGCGCAAGTTCGAATTTCGAAGTTTGCTCAGGCAATTGCCGACATCGATGCAGGTAGCCGAAAACGAGACGAGGTCACTATTTGAATCTAGTAACGGCGAGATTAGCCCCGACAAAGTCGTGCCGTTTGCTGGCAAGCCTGTCACCGGCGAGGTAGTCATTCATTCTCGTATCGCTGGAGCGCACGGCCAAAACCCAGAGCTTCTAATAGTAAGTACTAAGCCTGGCGAAGTATCGACTATTGATCTAAAAAAAGGCCTGAAAGAAACACTAGATTTGTTCGTCGGCGCAGAGCTAGTTGGCTACGACTTAAAGCGAACACTCAAAATCTTCGCTGAAGCGGAGGTCGACCTACCTGCAGTTGAGCATGACGTCCAAATGGGCGCGTTTTTAGTTAACAGCCTACGCCGTGATGGCAGCTTGAGCGAGTTAGCCACCAACGACCTTGGTTACGAAGGTTCGGACATTGATGTCGAGCCCCTTGAAGAGCTAACAATGCGAGCTGGCGAGGTTACGGCCATTATCCGGGCACTTCATACTCAGCAAGCCAAGTCTTTTAAGGAAGCACCAAAGCTCTCTAAGCTCGCAAAAGAAATCGAATGGCCGGTTATTCCAGTTATTGCCCGAATGGAGGTCTTAGGTATCGAACTAGATAGCAAATATCTCGAAAAAATGAGTGTAGATCTTGAAAACAAGATCAGCGACATCATGCAAACTATCTTTGGCCACGCCGGCCAGGAGTTCAATATCTCTAGCCCCCAACAACTGGGTAAGGTCTTGTTCGAAGATCTCGAATTACCCACAATGGGCGTCAAAAAGGGCAAAACTGGCTACAGCACGGCCGCTGACGTGCTTGATAAGCTACGCGAATTTAATCCGATTATTGATTGCATCACCCAGTACCGTGAATACACTAAACTTAAGAGCACTTATGTAGACACATTGCCAAAACAAGTCGACAAGAATAACCGTTTGCACACAACTTTTAACATGAACGTCGCACCAACGGGTCGGCTCAGCAGCAACGAACCAAACCTTCAGAACATTCCGGTTCGTACGGAGCTTGGCAAAACGATTCGCGAGGCTTTTGTGGCTGGCCCGGGAAAAGTTTTAATTAGCGCTGACTACTCGCAGTTTGAGCTTCGGCTTGCGGCTGTCATGGCTGGTGATGCAGACATGGTTGAGGCTTTTAACAGTGGCATCGATATCCATACACTGACCGCCAGTCAAGTGTTTGGCGTGGCGCTTGAAGACGTTACAAAGGACATGCGCTACCAGGCTAAAGCTGTTAACTTCGGAATTTTGTACGGCCAAACCCCGCACGGTTTAGCGGCTGGTACTGGCATGAGTTTTGTTGAGGCTCGGGAGTTTATTGACAAGTATTTTGAAAAGCGCGAGCCGCTCCGCGAATATATCAAGAAGCTACGTGAACAAGCTTATGAGCAGGGCTACGTCGAAACCCTGTTTGGTCGCCGCCGACCAACGCCGGATGTCCGGTCGAGTAACTTTATGGTTCGCGAAGGTGCATACAGGCAGGCCGTCAACATGCCTATTCAAGGAACAGAAGCTGATCTTATGAAAATGGCGATGATCGAAGTTGATAATAAGCTAACTAACGGTTGCCGACAGCTTCTGCAAATCCACGACAGTATTCTCGTAGAGTGCGACGAGTTCAAAGCCGACGAAGTGACTAGGATTCTAAAAGAAACTATGGAGAATATCTACCCAACTCTCGGCATCAAGCTAAAAGTCGACGTATCTCAAGGCAAGAACTGGGGTGAGTTGTAGGTGATAAAAGTTATTATTTTTGACTACTACGGTGTGATTGCTCAGGATACTTTTTGGTATGGAGTTAAGGGGCTATAGGCAGTTCAGCATAAGAGCGAACGCATTCAAAAACTGGATGAAGAAGTAAATCTCGCCAAGATTTCTTGGCGAGATTTCTGCGAAGCAGTATCCGAGGACATCGGCCAGCCGGTCGATAAAGTCATGGAGCGTTACGCCGACCACAAAATAAAACCAGGCATCGTTGAACTTATTAGCACTCTGGCGCAGAAACACCGGGTTGTACTGTTTTCTAATGCTAGCGCTGAACAACTTTTACCTGTAATGAAGCATCTCGGCCTCGATAGATTATTTGAGAAGATATTTGTTAGCTCGGATCTTAAGCTGATGAAGCCAGACCCTGAGGCGTATCTTGCCGTGACAAAAGAACTAGGAATCGAACCGCAGGAGTGCGTGATGATCGACGACTCTCAGCGCAACGTAGACAGTGCCGAAGCACTCGGTATGCAGGGGATTGTCTTTGAGGACACCCAAGCCTGCTCAGAAAAACTACAAAGCCTTCTCACTGTCTGATGTATACATGAGCATAGTTGATTAAAACCGCATAAAAGTGATATAATATAGTTTCCATGAAGTATGTTACCTGGTTTTTTGGGCTCATCGCCATTGTGATAGCTGTTGTTGTCGGCACTATCCTTATTCGAAATATCGTTAATGATAACAATTCGACGACTCAAAAGGCCTCAACAACCAAACAAGTCGTTAGCCAGATAAAAGAGGGTACAGCGCTTCGTCTGCTTGTCGAAGGACCAGTTATCGCTGACGAAAAACATCAGTCAATGCAGATCGACATCACTTCGACAAGTCGCACGGTAACACTATTCAAAACTTATAACAGAGTCGAATTTAAGAAAAGCACTTACACCAACAACCAAAAAGCTTTCGAGGCTTTTGCCCAAGCACTAGACCGAGCTGGTTACACAAGCGTTAACTCTGAAGTAGAGAGTACAAAATATGCTGGCGAATGTGCTCTAGGTCGCGTTTATCATCTAGAAGTATTGCAAAGCTCAAAAGTGACCCAGGATCTTTGGACTACATCTTGTTCAACTACAAGATCGTTTGGGGGGAATATGGCAACTGTACTTACGCTCTTCAAGAATCAAATCCCGAATTACCTCGAAGCTACTACCGGCTCAACCGTCGCTCGCTAGCCACGCATCCCACACCAGCAAAAATTGAAATACTGGCAAAGCCAGCTATTTAGTTTTTGCTTCTTGGCTATTTTCGGCTTGACCAGTCCAGTACTCACTTCGGAGTAGTATTACCTACACCTTGTTTGAGTGCTTCCTGGTCGCACCGAAACTAGCTCAAGTGTGGAATCCGTGGGATCAGGAACTACCGACCTTCACAAAGAGTTGTTTAGTAAGCTGACAGCGCCGTTCGATATCTAAGGTCCGCCCACGGATCTCGGTAGCGAGCTTACTGTTAGGAACAATGACGACAATGGCTTTTGGGCTGACCTTGATAATCGGCGTAATCTTAAAAGTCGTGTGGAAGTAGTCTTTGAGCGAGCTAACCTCACCGGGTTCGTCGAGGTTTTTGCTGATAAGTAGGTCTTTTAATGAGTCCACATATAGATTGTATCAATACAATCTGGGGTTTGGGGATTAGTAATTAGTAAGCAGGGAACGCCTAACTACTATTTACTAAACCCTAGCTCCTAATTCTATCTCTGATAGAATTCCTACATGCCGGAGTTACCAGAAGTCGAAACTGTTCGTTTGGGGCTTATTCGACTTATTCCAGGGCTGAAAATAAAGGCGGTTACCAACGATAACCCAAAATCTTTTCCAAATACCGAAGCTGACGTTAAGCAATTTCTGATTGGTTCAAAGATCGTTGGTGTGCGCAGAAGGGCAAAGGTCTTGATTATAGACCTTGATACCAAATACTCACTAGTTATTCATTTGAAGATGACAGGCCAACTGGTCTTTCGCGGCAAGGAAAGTTTCGGTGCCGGTCACCCGACCAGCTCACTAATCGGGCTACTCCCCGACAAGTCCACTCGAGTGGTTATATGTTTTGAAGAGAATGAAAGAGCGTCTGAATCTGAGTCGAATGCGCGAAAGAACCGAAGCACGGAGCAAGACGTACAAAAGTACGGCGATGCGAGTACTAGAGGCTCTGACAAAGTAGGCGACCAGAAGCACTGGCAGAGCTTTGGGCTTGGCTCAAAATCTGGCCAGTGCGGTTCAGCGCTCTTTTTTAATGATCAAAGGAAGTTCGGTTGGATGAGGCTCATCCCTACCTTGCAAATCGAAGAGTTAGACTTTTTCAAAAAGGTCGGACCCGAGCCACTGAGCGCGGACTTCACAAGCCAAGTATTTATAGAACGGCTGGTGCGACGCAAAAACTCCGTCATTAAAGCTGTTCTTTTGGACCAAACGGTTCTAGCTGGCGTCGGCAATATTTATGCCGACGAAAGCCTATGGGGAGCTAAAATTCACCCTAGTTCTAGGGTGTTTGAGATACCAAAATCAAAGCTCAAATCCCTACACGCCGAGCTACTTTTTGTCTTGAAGTTGGCGATTGAAAAGGGTGGCTCAACAGATAGAAATTATGTCGACGCTGAAGGCAAAAAGGGCAGCTACATGAGTTTTGCGCGAGTCTTTCGGCGCGAAAATCAGGCCTGCCCGCGCTGTGGTAGCATAATAGTCAAAACTCGAGTTGCAGGGCGCGGTACACACACCTGCCCGCAGTGCCAAAAGGAGCCAAAATGATTGTCACACTTACCGGAAAGAACAACTTTGAACTTATAAAAGCCAAGCAGAAGCTAGTGGCTGACTTTGTGGCCGAACACACCGACATGGCGCTTGAGCAATTCGACTGTTCGGACATCGAGCCTCAAGTTATTTACGACGCACTGACCAATCTGCCGTTTTTGGTTTCCAAAAAACTTGTCGTGCTTGAAGAGCCGAGCACAAATAAGGCCCTAGCCGAAAAGCTACCAGACTGGATGACCGAGGCTGACTCTATTGATGTCTTAATCGTCGAGCCAACGGTCGACAAGCGAACGATTTTCTATAAGTTCCTGCAAACTAAGACCAAAATGCGCGAATTTGCGCCTCTTAGGCCTTATGAAGTTGAAGCCTGGATCAAAACTTACGCCAAAGAGAAGAATATCAACCTATCTCAACCAGCCATCAAGTTACTCGTAGATAGGGTAGGGATAGATCAGCAACAACTCGCCAAAGAAATCGACAAACTGGCGCTCTACAAACCAAAAATTGAGCTTGAAGACGTGGACCTACTTGTAGAAGAATTGCCTCAGAACACCGTCTTTGAGATGTTAGACAGCTTGGTTGCTGGCAATACCAAAAAGACTATGGAGCTTTACGAAAAACTGCTCAAAAAACGCGTTGATGCCAACGAAATTATCGGAATGCTGGGTTGGCAACTACATACTTTGAGTTTGATTCGGGCGGCCGGTGGGCGAGAATCAGAAATTGCGGCTAAAACAAAACTCCACCCATT
>JBBTYV010000037.1:0-1931 GCA_038061635.1 Patescibacteria group bacterium | reverse complement strand
TTTTGCAATCTCGGCATTTCTTTGGAGTATCGTTTTTTGAACTTCCTGTACTTGCATAGTGACCCGAAGAACAACAGTAATAAAAGACGTGTATTTGTTAGGCTGTGGAAGCATCGCCAGAAGGTACCACGGCGCGACACGTTATCCGACCTAGCTCGTTTATTAGATGCGCGATATTTGATTGCTGAAAGAGCCTACTTTCATCATGCGAAGATTATCAGCGGAGCTATGTTTGGCAGAGCCATTCAAGAGTCGCTGATTCTCGGACATCCAGGCGATAGGGCTGATGAATCTATGCTTTATGACCACTCGGACGATACCCTCATGAGGGTCGTGGCGGAAAAAGCGCGCGCCAATGGCAGCGAAATCGGTGAGCACGTGCGGAATAGAAGATTACACAAGATCATCCAATTCTTCGGTGAGGAAGATTTTTCTGGCCCTCAATCCCATGACCATGAGAATTCTATGAAATTACGGACGCTAGGGATACTTAGCGACCCCCAGAAACGTAAGGCATGGGAGGATCTGGTAGCGTCCCAAGTTGGAGCAACCCCTGGAGATATTCTCGTGTACGCCCCACCAGAGAAAATGAACAACAAAGTTGCGCAGATGAATGTGATCTGGAAAGGTGTGGAGCACAAACTGTGTGATATTGACGACCAAGTCATCAAGCCAAGACTTGAACAAATACTTATTGCGCATCGTAAGCTATGGAATATTTGTTTGATGGTGAGTCCGCATCTTAAGGCTGATGTAGAAAAGAGAGAGTTGATCGTCGAGGCTTTTAAAGCTGAGTTTTTATGTTCCATGGAGGAGGAGGAAAAAGCTCAAACTTCTTATTTAGCGAAGCTTATCGAAGTTGCGCTAGTAGGGAGACGGGAGTATCGCCCTGAAAATATGAAGGCACATAAAGAAAGTGTGCAAGAAGCTGCGAACGAGCTTCAGAAGTTGGCTGCGAGCGATGGCCGCACTTTTGCTGAGCAGCTGAATAGCCTCCTCAAGAAACGGTTTCGCGGCGCCTAAAATATTCAACCTGAACATAAATCGCTAGTTAACCTCATGGCCAACGTTGAACTTATCAAGGATCTTGAGCGCAGACTGTGCGTCGACCATCTCCTTGCGTGGATGGATACAGAGGGTGAGCGCCTTGGTTCGCTTGGAATGAGTATGTGCGACCAGATTGAGTTCACGCCTCCTTTGCTCCAAGATCGTAGTGTGCAGGCTATAACTCCCGGGAGCCTGCTGGGCGAGCATGCTTCTATACGACCTGTTGGAGATAGGTATGAAATCCAATTCCTGGCTGGTTTACCCCGGGAGAAGACTCGGTTTGCGATAGCACATGAAATTGGTCACACGTACTGGTTTGCCCCGGGAGGCGGTGCGAAACCTCTTAGCCCACTCCAGTTCTCATTTGGTCGTGATGACACTATAGAGAATCTGTGTGACCGCTTTGCTTACTCCCTGCTAATGCCACGCAGAAAGATAGAGATGTGGCTCACTGATGTAATTTGTGACCCCACCGTTCTGCCGTTGAATAATATTCCTCGTATCGCAAATAGGTTTGGTGTGTCGCACCGTATCGCAGCTTATCGGACGATTATAGATATCTATGGTTACCAAGGTGCAATCATTGGTCTGCGGCGAGCAAAAGGCCAGTTTGATTTATTCGAGGAGCGGTTTGATAACAAGTGGAAAGTAGCATGGGTTGTCACATCGCACACAACTAGTGAGAGAAATCTACCTAGAATGGTCAAGGTGCCATTTGCCTCATCTGGTCGTGTTATTCCAGACGAAATGATACCGTCTGTGCCAGAGAATCAGGTAGTTTTATTGGATGTTGACAGCCGTTGGCGTGAAGGCCTCTCGCGCCAACCTCATAGAGATGCTATGAGGACTTTCGCGAGACGTGCTTCCAACGACGATATTCCAGC
>JBBTYV010000036.1:0-1857 GCA_038061635.1 Patescibacteria group bacterium | reverse complement strand
GTTGCTTCCATTACAATATCCCTTAGTTTTGGATCGATTGAACTGGCAGATACAATAGATTCCGGTTCGAATGCTCCCTGTACGGCGTATCTGACAGCATCCGCATATTCCAATTCCTGTGGACTTCTGGCCGTTTTCTCATTATGCAGCTTGAGATAAGAACCGAAATCATTTTTGTTTTTAGCATTCTTTGCACGATCAGCGAGAGTGCGTGCAATGTTTCGGCATATTGCGACCTCCGCCGTCCTGCTCTCATTGGGCGATGGCGTAAGCGATGTTCGAATAGTGTCGCCGATTCCTCGAGCCAACAGTTGTGTAAGTGCAACAGTTGAATAGATAGCTCCTTTGTTTCTCGCACCAGCCTCGGTAAGTCCGAGGTGCAGCGTAAAGTCGCTGAGCGCTGACAAGAGACGATAGGAAAGAACCATTTCTCTAATCTTTGAAACTTTGACTGCGATAATTAGTTTGTCTTTCGGCAACCCGTATCCGAGCGACATATCGGCCGCGCGCAGAGCAGTCTCGACCATCGAGAGCACGATAATATCTTCAGCAGAATACGGTTTCGGTAGTTTTGCATTCTGACTCATCAGCTCGTTAAGAACGAGTGTTCCTATCGCGCGCGGACTGCTGGTAAGCGATCCCTTATTGACTCCTGTACGTATGGGTTTGCCATTGTCGACAGCGATTTTGATAAACGTTTTGAATTCGTCATCGCTTCCGTTATTGCCTGGATTAATTCTATACTTGTCCAGCGCTGCGGCGCACTCCGGAACGTCCTGCAGAAGCTTATGTCCGATGAAGTGAAAGTCACCGATTATTGGCACATTGTAACCTGCATCAGTCAATCGTTTCTTTATCTCAGGTACTGCTTTGGCATAAGCTTGATTCATGACTGTTACGCGCACGAGCTGCGATCCCGCTTTGTTCAACTGCATCGTTTGTTCAACCGTTGCGTCAACATCACTGGTAACTGTATTGGTCATCGATTGAATAACAATCGGAGCTCCACCTCCAATCTCTACGTCTCCGACTCTGACTCGCTGCGTAAGTTGTCTTTGTGAAAAATCAGTTAATTTTGTTGTAGTGAGAATACGTTCAAACTCTTCGAACATCTTCTCTCTAGAAAAGCCGTTATAACGGGCCATAACTTGCCTTAGCTTTTGCGGTTTAAAAACGCATATGTTTGGCAGGTCACACCACAAATCCATGCAAGGATCTGTGGAGTCGTGGAAAAGTATTTAATCTATGTTTTCCTAGTTTATTTTTACAGCTCATGTGGTTTAATGGAAGAAACTATTAACAATTCAGTGGACGCACCGAAAGTAACGCTCGTGGAACCGAGAGGTTTCTGCGCGGGCGTCGTTCGCATTGTAGATACAGTGGAACTCATTGTCAAGCAGTTTCCTAACCGGAAGATATTTCTTAACCACGAAGCGGTCCATAACAAGCACATCACGCAGAAGTTTTTGGACATGGGAGTAGGTATTGAGCCGGATGTCGACAAGGTTCCTGAAGGGGCAGTATATATCTTGTCAGCACATGGATCAAAGCCAGAATTTGTTAAGAAGGCGAAATCGAAAAATATAACGGTTATCGATGCGACCTGTCCGCTCGTTACAAAGGTTCATCTGGAAGTGAACAGGTTCGCAAACGAAGGCTATGCAATATTCTATATCGGTCACAAAGGCCATCCGGAAGCAGAAGCAGCTATGAGCATTCGGCCGGACTGCATGGTTTTGGTCGATAACCTAAAAGAGGCGGAATCTGTATCCCTTCCGGCAGGTATTAAGGCTGACAAGCTTATCTACCTCACACAAACAACTCTATTCATAGATGATTGCGAACGGATCGCGGACG
>JBBTYV010000035.1:0-2597 GCA_038061635.1 Patescibacteria group bacterium | reverse complement strand
GGCCCTAGCGGTGCTGAGTCGGCAACCCACACTCACACTGTAGACCTACCGAACTTCACCGGCACCTCTGGCAACGGCGGCTTCGCCAACACAGCGCTTACTATTACAAACGCCCACGGGGTGGTAAACTGGCAGATACAGACATGAAATTCGACGACAGAACAAGGTCGATACCTTGGGACATACAATTGGATTCGCATCGCGGTGAACCACCGTCAGAGTTCTCAGTACTTGCCGAGGCCTGCTTATATTTTATCTACCGAGACAGGATGCATATAAGTAAACATCTTATCGGTAGGTACGAATATTCAGCAATCACATACGGCCTGGCAAACATTTTATGGGACAATCGTGGGAGCAACGTGTTAGACCCCGCTATTTTGGAGGTTGTCGCCTCGGGTCGTAGTTGGCGAGAATTACCAACAGCGAAAGTACGAGCCGAGGTAAAAAAGATGTGGAAGGCCGCCCAGTCTCTACCTCGCCCTGATTTCACCTACATACACCAAGTTTTGCCTCATGTAGAACTCGAGGGCCATCAACATTTCGAACTCAAGGACCATCAACGCGCCGAAAACGAGGGCCATAATCACGCTGAGGAGCATCACCATGCCAAGAATAAGAGCCATCATCATATAGAAACAGAGGACCATCATCATGACTAACCCGCCAACCCCACCACCACCAGACCTAGGTACTCCAAAGCCCCCGCCACCTGACCTGGATTCGCCAACCCCACCACCACTAGGCTCGGACACTAGCCAGACTAACCCGCCAATCCTTCCGGATCCTGGCACGGGGAAACATCAAGGTCCGGCCCTCCCAGCCGCCGACACCTATAAATTTGGCGATCAGAAGCACTTTGATCTAGCAATGTCCGAAATTGATGGTCTCCATGAAAGTCTACGGGCTGCCCGCGAGTTCGCGCTGTTCGTTATGACAAAGGACCGGACATGGCCGGAGGTTGAGGCTGAAGTACGGTTGATTCACGAGGAATGCCACTGGCACCTGGAACACGACCACGGTATCGTTATCTAGTTTCTGCCACGAAAAAAACGCCAACGATTTTTTGGATAGGTGTTATTATAGATACATAATCTCATGGAGGAGAAACAGTTATGAATCTTGGATGGCCAGAATTAGTTATCGTTCTAGTAATATTATTGCTACTTTTCGGGAGCACAAAGCTACCAAAACTTACGCGTAGCATCGGTGAGTCGGCAAAAAACCTAAAAGACGGTTTTGACGGCAAAGAAAACTCAGAAGATAAGGACAAAAAGTCTAAAAAAGCCTAAACGAGGGGGGCTAGTGCAAACTGATTCTAAAACTCAGACTTTCAGCGAGCATTTAAAGGAGCTCAGAAAGCGGTTAATGATCGGCACCGCTGTCGTGGTTGTCGGCTCGTTACTAGGGTACGTGGTGCATGAACCTCTGTTTAGATTACTTAAAAGCCCACTAGGGCAGGAGCTTTATTACAACACGCCAGTCGGCGGCTTCAACGCCATGATCAAGATATCGGTGCTTGTTGGTTTGGTGGCGGGTATCCCATTTTTGGTTTACCAGATTTGTCAGTTCTTGGCTCCAGCCTTTAAGAACCTAAACCCTAAGCGACCAATTAGTATTATGATTTGGTCGCTGCTACTAGCTTTAATTGGTGTAGCTTTTGGCTACTTCATTAGCCTACCGGCGTCTCTTAATTTCCTAACTAATTACGACAGCCAAAATGTCCAACCAATGATTATTGTCGGCGAATACCTAAACTTTGTTTTTAGCTATTTGCTGGGGCTAGCGCTACTTTTCCAGTTGCCGTTAATTATGTTATTCATTAACCGAGTAAAACCCCAAAAGCCTGGTCGTCTAATGCGTCACCAGCGTTGGGTTATTTTAATAAGCTTTATTTTAGCGGCAGTGATTTCTCCTACGCCCGACCCGATGAATCAGCTAATTTTAGCCGCACCAATAATTCTGATGTATCAATTGTCGGTTGGCCTAATCTGGGTACAGAACCGACGCTCGAGGAAGAAGGATAACCAACCAGCTCCAAACCAAGCAGTTTACGTTGTTCCAACCATCAAGCCATCATTAGTTAGTTCACCAGTTTTCAACCAAGTGGCCGTACCTGCTACTCCACGCCCAATCAGTAACGAAACTGAATACGTCCCTGTTTTGGCTAAACCCGTACAGCCAAGGTTGACGTTCATGGACATTATTCCGTCAACCTAAGATAACGTAAAATTGTTTGCAAATACTCGCTAGCAGAGTATTATTATGCTTAAGTATAAAATAGAGGCGAAATGAACGAGAAATATTTAGAAAAAGTCGACAACATCCTAAAGCACGAGGTAACTCGGGCTGAGTTTATTAAATACATCGGCGTGGCCTTACTAGGTATGATGGGCATTTCTAGTTTCATCAAAAATCTACACAAGAATGTCCAGCCAAGCCTAAAAACTTCAAACAATCGAAGATCCGTCGGTTATGGTAAAAGTGCTTACGGTCGTTAGGTCGTCGATATTTCGACAGGTATTGGCGCTACTGCTACTCGTGTCGCTTTTATTCCCGACCTCTGCGATGGCAGCACCTTACGGCTCTGGCAGTTA
>JBBTYV010000034.1:0-1075 GCA_038061635.1 Patescibacteria group bacterium | reverse complement strand
GTCCGACCTTAACTTTATGCCCTGCTTCTTTCGACAAAACGCCTCGAACTTTGGCGACAACATCAAAGGATGTCCATCCAGTAGGCTTATCAATAAGTAAGATTCCATCCATGAGCTAGATTATAGATTAAAGGAGAAGGATGTTTAGCAAAACCCCTAACTAAAATCTCAAATCTTACCCCTAAAATCTAACCCGGTGTGGGCATTGTAATGTCGGTTGGGTCTTTTGACGGTGGGGTTGGCCCTGGCGGTTGCATGATAACCGGTGGTGCGAACTTCTGTGGTTTTGGAGTTGATGGTTGCTCTAAGCTTGGATTAATAGCGTCAGCCGGATCGCCCAAAGTAGGGTCGAGATTCATCGGTTGAGCATTCAGCGCTTCTATAGGACTTGCAGCAACAGGGGTGTAATTAGCGCTACTAACGGCGTCAACGACGGCTTGACGCGCTGAATCTTCACTGGCTGCAGGCTTGTCGTGACTTAATATTGGTGTAGATTCGGACGAAGTTGGCCCGGACCCAGAGGCTGGGACCTCTTTTTCGGCATCATCCATCGCTGAACCCGTAAATGTCCCGCCATTAGCCGGTGGCTCGTAAATATAGCCACTATTCGCCGATTTTGGCTGAGATGTATCAGATAACGGAGCAATGACCTTCTCTGGCCCATGCATTAGTGGCTCCGACGAACCCTGACTAGAACTCTTGGTCTCTTCTTCTGCTTTTCTGGCTAGTTCGGCTGAAGGCGAGGCATCGTGCAGGTAGCCGGTTTTATCAATACGAATCTGTTCAAGAGCATCGTTTGGTTGACCAGAGCTTTCGAGCTCCACAGCTGGTGCTGGTGCAGAAAGGCCGGTCGGTTCTTTAGACTTTTCTTCAGACGCAGGTTCTGGCAGAGTGGCCAGACTTGCACTAGGAGCTGGTTCTACCTCTGGGTGTGGCACTGAAAGTTCGGCGCTTGCAGGCGCGTCTTCAACCTTTACTGCAATCGGTGGTACGACCACCGGTTTAGTGTTTAGTTGTGTGGCGATAAGTTGTTGGTTCGCACCGGCCGCCATTAGCTGGGCGCTCATTGTCATAA
>JBBTYV010000033.1:0-2330 GCA_038061635.1 Patescibacteria group bacterium | reverse complement strand
TCAGCGCTACAGCCTCCAAAAAGCTCAGGTAGAAGAGATTATTAAAACCAATCATGAAAAGGGTTATAGAACAGGTGCTGAATATCATCAACCTACTACCCAAGCACCTCAATCAGCTCAGAGGTCGCCATCTGGACAACCAACGAGCCCCCACGCACCGCTCAGAGCGCCACTACCTGGTCTTAGTCAGCCAGGGCAGCAATCAGCTAGCGATGACAGTAGCCAGCCAAAGAAACGAAAGAGAACACGGTCAAGGCGAAAGAAAAGGGAAGGTACGGCCCCAGAGACCTTCCTAACGAGCCAGATCATCCAGCCGACTAATCAACAAAGCGGCAACTTGACCAACGACAATACTATTAACCTACGATAAGTCATATCCAAAAATTGTCCGAACCAGAACATTTTGCGAACAGGCAATGTTATTAAAATTACTATTTTAGAGCATGTGTGATTTCTGAAAGCTAGTGGCGGTGGGTAGAGTGGGGTGTAATAAATTATATGCAAAAAAATTAGGAAAGGTTCGGGGAGATAGCTGGAGACAGGGATAACCAGACAGACAGATTGAATGTCGCACAATATATCTTTTACGACTTTGATATATACTTAATAGATGCCTCGTAGTATCAAGTAAAACAGGGGAGATTCGAGCATGCAGATTTATAACGTGCTACTTTGGTAAGCTCTGCACTACGTTCTTTGCTACCCAAGGCTTATTCGCTGTATATATGACTACCATAGGAATTCTAGTACCGTGAAACATTTATCCACAGCCACCATACTTGCATTCAGGCCTACTTTGTTCTGAAGCTTTTATTTCCCTGCTACCCTTGCCTACTATGATATATTTGACTTTTGGATAATGTGATATACAAATATGTTTTTTAGTATATACACATAAATACTTTTAGTGAACAAAAAGCGAACTGCGGGAGGAGAGTGAGGGGAAGTCTACTTCCTCTACCTCCAATAAACCTTCTCAGGCACTCGTACGTCAACATATTCACTAGGTGTATTCCCGTTCGCAGATAGTGTAGCCCGAGCAGCTAGCACAGTCCCCGCCTGCGAAGTAACAGTACTTTCTGAATTTAGCTTGTAGCGCCAACCCTCTCCACGAACTACTATATCTATCTGTTTAGGGTTCAAGGGGATATAGATGGCTTCGACAACTGCCTGTTGTTTTGACAGTAGATCAATCATCGCTGTTAAAAATGTAACCTGCAATGGAGATATTAATGTATCACCGATGCTTGCCTGGACGCCAATCTCGTCTGTAATAGTATCAAGCGACCCCGTGAAAGACTCCTTTAGATCATTCTGACGTCCTATAGCCACCCCTCTGTCATCTATCGCCCACGATGTTCCGTTCGTACTAAACAGATAAGTCGGTTTATGCATAAACATCTGGATGACCGGTTTTCGTCCTATAACGTCAAAAGAGATGCTGATAGTCTCAATCTCGGGGAATTTAGTCTTTAAGCTCTCTTCGACGCCGCGATAATCAAAAGTGAGCTTCGATCTGTTAAAAACTGATGATTTAATTATGCCCTGCGCTCCGCTTCTATATATATCAGTGTCCCTGGCGTTAACACCTGGTGACGTGAAACGAATAATCGGTGTTGTTTCGACGCTTAACAGGAAGCCTACCGAGATCAACCCAGACAGAACAACAACCATTCTAAACACTGAAAAGTGAGGCTTTACGGCACGCGCAAAGCGCGACAGACCTCGCTTGGTAGAATCTTTTTTGCTACCACCACTCCCATTAGTTTTATAATACGAGTAGGTATTTAGCTTGGTAGTTTGGTCCCTTTGCTTGCGTCTTCTAAACACGGGTCGCCTCAGTGATTATAATGTTCGCAAGTCGTTCAGCAGCATCGCTTGGTGTCGCCTCTTGAAGTCTTTCCCCCAATTGCGTTCTCTCTGCTGAATGTTGTAATAAATACTCGACTTGCTTTTCAAGCTCCTCCCCCGCCCTATCTTCAGTAATTAGAGCAACCGCAGATTTCTTTTCCAAAGCTAAAGCATTTTCTATCTGATGGCCGTCAACCAGATGGCGTGCCGGAATAACTATGCAAGCCTTCCCCAAGATACCAAAACCAGCCAGTGATGTTGCACCTGCTCTGGTAATAATAATGTCTGCTGCTGCTGCGTAGTTATATATATCTGGTAAAAATGTTTTTAACATTAATCGTTTCTTTAGTGGATCATCTAAGTTCTGGTAACGGCTATGGAGGCTTTTCTCGTTTAGCCTACCAAAAACGTGGATTACGATTAAATTCGGGTGCTTCTTGAGTAATCTCGGTACAATTTTTTCGACACTGTCATCAATT
>JBBTYV010000032.1:1042-1571 GCA_038061635.1 Patescibacteria group bacterium | reverse complement strand
ACTAATAATAGTCTCGGTTTTACCCTACACCACCTTAGCTTTATGCTTGACCGCCAATCTGATTTATTTTTGCAGGACCGCTTCGGGATAGGGTTCTCGCAGTTCAAAATTCTAATGGCACTGATGCGACGTACTAATGTTCAGCAACGTGGTATCGCCGAGTATTTAGGTCAAACTGAATCAAGTGTTAGCCGGCAGATCCAGTCGATGGTCGACGATGAGTTAATAAGTAGCCGTCGCGACAGTAACGACCATCGTCAGCGCGTAACTCAGCTAACTACCAAAGGAGAAAAGCTTGCCAGGTCGTCAATGGCTGGACTCGAAAAGCACTACGCACCAATGTTTGACACCTTGAGCGATAAAAAACAAATGGAGCTTGCTGAGCTACTCGATTCTATGCGTGACTATGTCTCCAACAATGTGAAGTACGGTTATTGGACTAAAGCCAGACACAAAGACTAATCCTGAGGGATACTGGTTTTTTGATTCCTAGAGGTTTACAATAATCCTTATGCATAAGCGGCAGTCA
>JBBTYV010000032.1:0-1032 GCA_038061635.1 Patescibacteria group bacterium | reverse complement strand
GTCACTTTCAGCCTACCTAGTCCAGTACTCTCGTCGGAGTAGTATTACCTACACCTTGTTCCGTGCTTCCTAGGTATGCCGAAACTGACCTAAGTGCGAAATCCGTGACGGGGAGGGTTACGGTACTGGTTTTTTGGCTATTCGAGGTTTACAATAATCCTTATGCATAAGCGGCAGTCAGGGAATGCAAACTTAATTATTATCATCGTGCTTGTAGTTCTGGCTGTAATTGGTGCGGGTCTGTTCTTGTGGAGTCGTCAAGACGATAAGAATGATAATGCTGACACCGAATCGGACTCAACCACAATAACTACTCCTATAATTGCTGAGAAAGAAGAGGACACCACCGAAACGATCCTGGACGTCGAACTTTTGCTTCAACGTTCCGGTTACGAGGATCTATTGCCAGCTGAAACCCCGGCAACTTTTAAAGAATATATAGCTGCCCGCTTGAATGATTTTGACTGTGACTTTGTGGAAAGTCCTAGTGGTGGTTACACAATCACTAAGATTAGCCCACGGTTCGTAGCTGGAGGCATTGGATGTTTGGGAGGAGCTGCAACAGTCTGGTACTTAACAACTGCTGGTTGGGAAGAGCTTGGTTTTCAGTCATACGTACCCTGCACGACACTTGTTGAATTTGCGATCCCGTCAGAGTTTTTGAACGATTGTTATGATGATTCTAGTCCGGGGGAAGAGATCATCCCAAACCCCAACGGCCCCTTAAACTAGCCACACCTCCCACACCAACAAACTGCAAAGACTGGCAGAACCGGCTCTTTGCAGTTTGTTTCTTGGCTATTTTCGGCTTGACCAGTCCAGTACTCACTTCGGAGTAGTATTACCTACACCTTGTTCCGTGCTTCCTGGTCGCACCGAAACTAGCTCAAGCGTGGAAGGCGTGTTACTTATAAAGATTGAGGTCGAGAAGATTACCGGCTATATCGTCCGGGTTCTTGTCAATTAGTTCCGCCAAGTCTTTGTTTAGTTTTGCTTCATCAAGCTTTTCACCGATAAATACAAGATCAGTTT
>JBBTYV010000031.1:0-2965 GCA_038061635.1 Patescibacteria group bacterium | reverse complement strand
AAAAAACGTCTTGATAAATTTTAGGGCCGAGAGCTTGTTGAAGGCTCTCGGCCCTGTTTTAATAGTTCTCAATTTCTGAATCCATCGATCGTCCCTACAACCAATACCAAGGCGAACAAGAAAACGATGAATAGAAACGGAGGGCTTGTGTCGAACGCGATCATGTCACTTCCCCTTCCTTCGGCGCGCGTCTCTAGCTTTGAGCACGTCGTCACCGAAAATCCAAACTGCCGCCAGAAGCATTATTAGACCAAAGTCTATTAGTGCAAACCAGATGAAGGTGCCGGTAAGACTCGCTAGCACTTCATTGCCCTGCAGGCAGAGCAAGCTGCGGTACTTCAGCCTTGATCGTCTCGTGACAACAGGCTCTTCTTCTGCGGGTCGCGGGACGTGCTTGAGCCCGTAGCGCGGGGATGTGAGCACTGCCCAAGCGAACCATCCAAGTTCTGCGATGAGCGCTAGTACACACAGATACCACCCTGCTGCGGTGATTGATGACATTTCTTCGGCGAGCATAGCTCTCCTTTTGTTGAGGTACTTGCGAACACGACAACCGCATTCACCAACCACATTATATCCTAATTACAGATAATCACAAGTTGCTAACAGATTAGAGAGCTCGCCATTGCACCAAGTGGGTTCTTTGGGTGGTGGATCCAAAACGTCATTGCGCGGCTGGCTACATCTACGCACCAAAGTTCGCTAAGATCTTTTCGCTCGGTGCTAATAATCCTACCGTCCATTGCAACCAAGATCTGGTCGTGGTGTTTGGTGATAATCATTGCCGGGTGCTTTAGGCTAAAATCGTGAAGTTTTTCTAGAAAGAATAAAAAGTCCATATCAGAGCGGAACGCCACAGGCGACTTAACCTCTCGCGTCAAGCGCTGCAACTGCGCAAACGACACCACCAGTAGCGTGTCTGGTCGCTTTAACAGATTAGTAGCCTCGCCATAGAGAGCATCGACTGCGTCCTTTGTGACGCACAATTTCCCGTTATAAGATCTGAGTAAATCCGCAAGCAGCATAGCTGTTTCGCTGTTTCTGCCAATATTGCCAGGCAGTAAAACTCCGTGAACCTGACTAGCCATTAGTAGTAATTCCTCGCTTCCCTTCAACGAGAAGTTGCCGGTTGCTGTCGCAGGTAAGAAACTAATTCCGTCAATGTGTTTGGTCAATTTCTTGAGTGTTTCTGGGACGAGCACACGAGTCTCGCCGATACCTGATTCTTTGGCTACTTCAAAGGCTTGGGCCACATCATGGATACCACCGGCCGATCCGCCAACAATTAAAAGCTTGCCGGCCAGGTCGCGGCGCTCGGGCTTTTCCCACAATATATCAGGGAAAAGTGGACTTCCCGATTCCTGCTTTTGCCAATATTCACTATTCATAATCTGATCTTATTCTAACATCTGTAACAAAAGCCGTTCCGGCTTTACCCGTTGTTCTTTTGTCTGCCAAAAGAAGCAAAAGCACCGGGGCGGGCTGACATCTCTCGACTGGTTCATCGTCAAGCCTGACAATCGTTTTGATGACTCCCTTCGGTCGGTCCCAAAAGTTTCTCTTTTGATTTTTTGGGACTAGGATCAAAACGTCTCCATTGTCAGTTTGACACTCACCAATCGGGAGCCGCCAGCTTTATGCCCCGGACCCCATCCGCCGCAGGATTCACTTAGGTACAGAAGAACTAAAACATCTTTCGTCGAGTATGTTTGAAACGTCTTTTCGGAAGAAAGGATTGTTGAGTTACGCAGACGAAGGATTTGTTTTAGGGCTTTTGTAGCTAAAGCCGAATAACTGCATAGCGACGGCACTTTTCCCGCCTTCCAAGACCCGGCGGGCAGGTGCCTACTTTGGGCGCTTTACTAAAGTAGGTCGAACAGTCCGCCAGCTGGCGGACGTCGAAACTGTATTCTTGTTTGAATTGAGTTGCAGCAAGGCTCGAATGCATCAAGCCCTCTTGTAACTCCTGGGGTTTATACTCCCCCAGGACGAGTCACTTCTACCACAATCAACCGGTGTCTTACCAACCTGGCGTGGTAAGTTCCAGCCCTACTTTCTTGAGCTTCAACTTCACCTCGTTCAAGCAGGCTTCGCCGAAACCAGGGATGTTGAGCAGGCCTACTGCCCTCCAACCCACCAACTGCCCCACCGAACTGAAACCGTTCCTTATGAGCAGATTCTGTACGCGATTGCTCAGACCCAGGCTCTCTATTGATCGGTCGACAGGTTCGATATCGAGCGTGAAGCCTCGAGTAGCCATTGCGGCCCGCTCCTCTTTACTCATCCGGTTGAATACGCCCTCGATGAGCTGTTCGCGACGTCGGATGAACTTAGGCAACGGATCCTCGGGTGCTTCGGTCGTGACCGTCCACCGCTCGTAGTACATGTGCCCAAACTTGGTATTTGTGACGTCCCACTTGCGGTTATCGGTTGTACTCCATCGGTCGGGCTGGGACTCCATCCATCCGCGAGCGAGGTCTCGTTCGGACCAGATACCTGCAAGGTGGGATCTGCCCTTGCAATCTTGGTCCATAAAGGCATACACCAAGAAAACTTCCATGGCTACCTCCTATTTGAGATAAAAAACGCAGGGACTCTCCCTACGCTCGCCATGCACAATCATACAACAATTATGCTAATAATCAAGTTCTATGCTGACTGGGCAGTGGTCGGAGCCCATGACGTCAGGGTGAATTGCTGCGGCTTTGACTTGCTTCGCTAGCTTCGGGCTGGCCATCCAATAATCAATCCTCCAACCAACGTTACGTTGGCGAGCGCCGCCCCAAGCTGTCCACCAAGTGTAGGCTTCAGTCTGTTTTGGGTAGAACATGCGGAAAGTGTCTAAAAAACCAGCGCTAATCATTTTGTCGAAGCCTTCGCGCTCTTCTACGGTAAACCCATGATGCCCGACATTTTCTTTTGGTCTGGCCAGGTCAATCTCAGTGTGCGCCCCATTAAAGTCGCC
>JBBTYV010000030.1:0-6244 GCA_038061635.1 Patescibacteria group bacterium | reverse complement strand
TCGACTTTCTTAAGGTGAAGTAGTGGGCGCAATAACTCATCACGGCTTTTTTGGCTTTATAAGCTGCTGCGACTTTTGCACGAACCTCGTCGGTAGATGACGTATCGACTTCGCCGATAGCTGAATAATTTCTTGAGGGGTTTGTAGAGGTTAATTTCATAAGTACATCATAACAAAGAAAAAACTTGGTAGCAGCGAGTGGAATTGAACCACTGACCTTAGGCTTATGAGCCTTCATTTTCTTTTTTGGTAGCAGTGACAAGAATTGAACTTGTGACCTCAGGCTTATGAGTCCTGCGCTCTAACCAACTGAGCTACACTGCCGTACCAAAAAAGAAAATGAAGGCTCAGATTATTATACGCTCTGGCAAGCTTCGCCTGTCCACAGAAGTTTCAATCAGCAAACACAGTTTGCGCTGAAACGTTCTCTTGCTATAAACCACTGGTTTATCTCACAACTGAGCTACGCTGCCGCAATAACAGATGTGAATATAACACGATTCACATCTGTTTTCTAGCTTTAGCCCTGTATGATTAACTACATGAATATTGTTCCTGGTAGATACGTGGTTGCTGTTTCTGGCGGTATAGATTCAGTTGTACTTTTAGACATGCTAGTCAATCAAGCTTCTAAAACTGTTTTGCCAAACCTAGAGCTTATCGTTGCGCACTTTGACCATGGTATGCGCGAGGATTCGGCAGAAGATGCCGAGTTTGTTGGCGAACTTGCTAAAATCTACGGTCTGCCATTCGAGACCGAGAGAGTTGAACTTGGTTCTGACGCAAGCGAGGCCCAGGCACGAGAAGCAAGATACGATTTCTTGAAACGCGTTCAACAAAAGCATATAGCAGCGGCAATTATCACGGCCCACCATCAAGACGATCTTTTAGAAACGTCGATTATAAACATGCTCCGCGGAACTGGGCACCGCGGGCTACATTCTCTAAAAAGCCGTGATGAGTTATTGCGCCCACTACTTCACCTTAAGAAAGTCGACATAGTTGAGTATGCAAAGGAACATAAGCTGCAGTGGCGCGAAGATAGCACTAACCAAGACACCAAGTTTCTACGTAACAAAATTCGACTCGATGTTGTTCCGAGAGGCGATGCCGAATGGCGACAAAAAATGCTTGGACATATTGAAAAGGCGAGTACCGTCGGCGCTAAACTGGACCGAGAAATCGGTGCACTATTGACGCACGCTTTGCGCAACGGCCAAATTGCATTGAGTCGTAGCTGGTTCGTAAAGCTCCCACATGTTATCGCCGGCGAGGTAATCGTGGCACTACTCAGAAAGCTGAGAGTCGCAGATGTTGACAAGCATTTGGTAGAAAGACTGACTTTGCAAATCAAGACTGCCCGCCCTGGCAAAAAACTTGATATCAATAAAGACCATTACGTTTTAATGACCAAGCGTTCGGCCCGAGTTATGAATAGGCAGACACATAAGACTGTCCGTGTATAATAGTTAGCAATGGACAAAGGTGTCATGAAGGACGGCGGAAGCCGCAAACGGCAAATGAAGAATGCCGGATTTTTTTCTATCCTCATCTTGATCGGTCTTATTGTTTATTCGGTTTACGCCAATCCAAAAACTTTAACGAGCGTAGCTTTAAGTGACGTTGTGTCGCGTGCCAACAGTGGGGAGATCTCAAAACTTGAAATTACTGGCAATACAGTCGAAGTCACCAAAAAAGGCGACAAAGAACCAACCGAAAAAGCCTTTAAAGAAAACGGCTCAAGTATTTATGAACAAGGACTCAATAAGGACGCACCAGTAACCGTTGACCCAAAAGCCGAATCGACTGGCGGTGACATCTGGGTAGTGGTGCTTCAAACTCTCATACCGGTTTTGATATTCGGATTTTTCTTAATGATGATTTTCCGCGCCAGCCAAGGGCAAGGTAACCAAGCTTTAAGTTTTGGCAAAAGCAAAGCTCGGCTTTATGGCAATGAAAAGACCAAAGTTACTTTCTCTGAAGTAGCAGGTAACAACGAAGCCAAAGAAGACCTCAGCGAAGTTGTTGAGTTTTTGAAGTTCCCAAAAAAGTTCGAAGCTACTGGCGCTCGGATTCCAAAAGGCGTCTTGCTGGTCGGTGCACCGGGTACTGGAAAAACTTTGTTAGCTCGGGCAGTAGCTGGCGAAGCAGATGTGCCGTTCTTTAGTATTTCTGGCTCAGAGTTTGTTGAAATGTTTGTGGGTGTTGGTGCTTCCCGCGTTCGCGACTTATTCGCTAAGGCTAAAAAGAATGCTCCTTGCATTATTTTCGTTGACGAGATCGACGCTGTTGGTCGTCGCCGTGGTAGTGGCATGGGTGGTGGACACGATGAACGTGAACAAACCCTTAACCAGATCCTGGTAGAGATGGACGGCTTCGAGCAGGGCGAGAATGTTATCGTTTTAGCAGCAACTAACCGAGCAGATGTACTTGACCCAGCACTTCTCCGACCCGGACGTTTTGACCGGCGGGTGATGATTGACCTACCAGACCGCAAAGACCGCGAAGCAATCCTGAAGATTCACTTCGCTAAAAAGCCGGCAAATAAAGATGTTGATCTTAATTCGTTAGCCGCAAAGACCGCCGGTTCGTCTGGTGCTGACCTTGCCAACATGGCCAATGAAGCAGCAATTATTGCAGCTCGCAATAACCGAAAAGAGATTATTAATTCTGACGTCACCGAGGCTCTAGAAAAAGTCGCAATCGGCCCCGAGCGCAAGACAAAAGTCATGAGTGAGAAGGAAAAAGAGATGACTGCTTACCACGAAGGTGGCCACGCTATTGTCGGACATGTTCTACCGGACAGCGACATGGTGCACAAAGTTACAATCATTCCACGTGGCGGAACGGGGGGTGTAACTTGGTTTATTCCACCAGAAGACAAGTCTTATCATTCGATTTTGGAATATAAAGACATCCTGGCCCGGATGCTTGGCGGACGAATCGCCGAAGAGGTGATTTACGGCTCAGAACGTGTCACTACTGGCGCTGGCAACGATCTTCAAAAAGCTGCCGAACTGGCTCGAGATATGGTGGCTTCGCAAGGTATGGGCGGGAAGCGTCTCCGCAACCAGGTTTTTCATACAGACGATGGCATGGTATTCGACAAAATGATGCACGAACGCCAATATTCTGACGAAACCGCCAAATTAATCGACGATGAAGTCGAGGCTCTAATCACCGAAGCTGCCGACCGAGCCAGAGCCGTTATTAAAGCTAATCTCAAACACTTAGAGACCTTAAAGGACGCACTGCTTAAAAAAGAAACAGTCGAAGCTGAAGAAGTATTAGAGATATTAAAGGGTTCGAAATTGCCTAAGGAAGCCGCTCTCTACTAGAATAGTTTCTTTTTGCTTATGTATACCGATATAATGTCGGTAAATGAGCAAATTCTTAAACAGAGCTAACGGTCGACTAACACTTAGTTCGACGGCCTTTCTGCTGGCAGGGACGGCTTTTGTTGGCACGCTTTTGGGTATTGTCCGAACATCGCTTATTAACTCGAACTTTTCTCCGTTCTCAGCAAGTGCATACTTTGCAGCCTTCAAAATCCCAGATCTAATCTTCTTTACCCTAGCGACCGGTGCATTGGGCGTAGCCTTTATGCCAGTTTTGTCAGATAAGCTCGCCAAAGGAGGACGAAGGTCTGCTTGGGAACTAACATCCAATATTTTAAACATGCTGGCACTTGTGACATTTATTTTCTCACTTATATCTATAATTTTCGCTCGGCCTTTGCTTGAACATATTGTCGCTCCGGGTTTTACGCCAGAACAGCTCGACCTAGCTACTGCGGTGATGCGAATTGTGTCCATTAACCCGTTCTTGTTTGCTATCTCTACAGTTCTAACTAGTGCACAGCAAAGCATTGGTCGATTCTTCTTTTTTGCTATCGCACCACTGTTTTACAACACCATGATTATTATGGGCATTGTATTTTTCGGCGATTCGATTGGCATTGTGTCGGCTGCGGTTGGAGTGGCGATTGGAGCGGTACTTCAACTGATGGTTATAAGCTTCGGGATGATTGGAACGAACTTTAGGTATAGGTGGGGGATAAACTTTAAGGATACTGGCTTTCGTCAGGTGATGACCACCCTACCCGCTCGATCAATTGATCAGGGGATAGATTATATTAATGGTATTGTCGAAACGCGTTATGCATCAGGTATTAGCAGGATTGCCGTGGCTAACTACGAAAACGCACTTCAACTCCACAACGCTCCGATTATGCTAATAGGTATCGCAATCTCGACTGCCGCCTTCCCAAGGTTCACGGAAAGAATTTCACAAGGGCGTCCTGACCTATTCAAGAAAGAGTTCTTACAAGTACTTCGAGCAATGATATGGATTGCTTTGCCGGTGGTTATTATTTCGTATTTTGCGAGAGAATACTTCGCACGTTTGATCTTTAAGCGAGAGAACCTAGAGATTGCACTGATATTTGGATCATTAGCCGTTAGTATTTTCTTCCGGACAATGTACACGATTATCTCAAGATTCTATTATGCTCAGAAGGACACCAGGACTCCGCTATTCGTGTCGATATTTAGCATTGGCCTGAACATATTCCTAGCCTATCAATTGTCTCGACCCGACTCCTACGGGATTATTGGATTAGCTATTGCGCAGTCGATTGTTGCTGTTGTTGAAGTCTCTATATTGCTAGTCATTATGATCATCAAAGACAATAAGTTATTTAACTCAAAATTCCTCGGCGCTGTCGGTCAAATCTTTTCGGCGTCTGGGTTCACAGTTCTAATTAGTTATTTAGCAGTTAACGTTCTACCACTCAGCTCGGGTGACAAGGGCGTAACCATCTTTGCTAAGCTCAGCATTATTGCTGTTATTAGTTTGCTAACCCATATTATTGTGTCTAGCGTCTTCAAGTTAGAGGAAGCGGTGCCAGTTATTCAGAGAATTCGCAAAATTATTTTACGACCAGTCAAAATCTGAGCTACCTCTGTGATAGCGCTTCGCTTATGAGACAAACCTTGCGGTTTTTCTCTTCGCGCCGGCAAAATGAAATACATTTTGGTCGGGCTTCTCTTTTCCCTTAGCTCTTCACCTCTGTTATAATTCATCGAACATGCATCAGGATAAAATTCGAAACTTCTGCATAATTGCACACATCGATCACGGTAAGAGCACACTAGCTGACCGTTTATTAGAGTTAACCGGAACAATCGAAAAGCGGCAGATGAAAGAACAGATTCTCGACAAAATGGATCTGGAACGTGAACGGGGAATCACTATTAAGCTTGCGCCGGTGCGAATGAACTACAAAGGCCACCAGCTGAACTTAATCGACACGCCCGGTCACGTTGATTTTAGCTACGAAGTATCGAGATCACTCGAAGCTTGCGAAGGAGCGTTGCTGGTTGTCGACGCTTCGCAGGGTATTCAAGCTCAGACTCTAGCCAATGTTTATTTAGCGCTTGGCGCCAACCTGACAATTATCCCGGTACTCAACAAAATCGATTTGCCAGCCGCTGAAGTTGCTCGGGTGACAAACGAAGTTGTGATGCTACTTGGTTGTAAGCCCGAGGAAGTGTTGGCGATTTCTGCGAAAACTGGGGCAGGGGTTTTGGAAGTTCTCGATGCAGTTATTGAAAAAGTTCCTCAGCCAACTGGGAATGATTTATCGAATCCACGAGCGCTAGTTTTCGACAGTTTTTATGACGAATACCGCGGGGTTATTTTGTATGTGCGTTGCACAGATGGCAGTATCAAAAAGAACGCTCGAATTTCTATGGCAGCTACAAAAGCCAGTGGATTGGCTCTAGAAGTTGGCTACTTGTCGCCCGGAATGACACCCGCGGCAGACCTAAAAGCTGGAGAAATTGGCTACATCGTTACAAACTTTAAAAGCACTTCTGAAGCGCGAGTTGGTGACACGGTGCTTCTTGAAGATCAGCCCGCCGAGGCACTGCCTGGCTACAAGGAAGTTCGGCCATTTGTTTATGCTGGGTTCTTTCCGAGCAGTAACGAATTTTATCCGGCACTTAAAGATGCTGTCGACAAGCTTAAGCTGAGCGACTCAGCGCTAGTCTATGAACCAGAAAACTCACCAGTGCTAGGACATGGTTTTCGGGTAGGTTTCTTGGGACTTCTACACCTCGACATAGTCCGCGAGCGGATTATCAGGGAGTTCGACATAGAGCTGATTGTTACTAACCCATCGACTGATTACAAAGTTGAATTAGTAAACGGTGAAGAACTTGATATTAAGTCGGCAAGCAGT
>JBBTYV010000029.1:0-6929 GCA_038061635.1 Patescibacteria group bacterium | reverse complement strand
GAAAACCCACCAGCATGGGATGGTAGCCAACCTCTGCGATTTAGGAGCGATCCAAAAGACCGGATTTGGCAAGACGCCGTCATGGGCGACATGCACGCTGGCGCCGAGGCTAACGACGATTTTGTGCTAATAAAAAGCGACGGCTACCCAACTTATAACTTTGCCCATATTGTCGACGACGCTGAAATGAACATTAGCCACGTTATCCGCTCACAAGAGTTTGTTAGCTCCACGCCACGCTTTTTAGACCTCTATGAGGCACTTGGCTTGGAAAAGCCGATTCTGGCAACCCTGCCGTTTGTCATGGCGATTGATGGCAAGAAAAAGCTCAGCAAACGCGATGGTGCAAAAGACGTTTTGGACTATGCCAAAGAAGGAGTTCTGCCAGAGACTATGCTGAACTTCCTATCTTCAATGGGCTGGAATGACGGCACCGAACAAGAAATTTTTTCGCCAGAGGAACTTATTCAAAAGTTTGATTTGTCCAGGGTCCAAAAAAGCCCAGCTCGTTTTGACGAACAACGCCTGCTTTGGATGAACGGAATGCATATCCGTGCACTTACTCCCGATACACTATTAAAACTGTGTGAGGATCACTGGCCAGAAGAAGCAAAGCCAGCCGACGAAGATTATAAAAAACAGGTTCTGGTTCTAGTCCAGGAACGCCTAAAGCTTCTAGGAGAACTAAAAGAGCTAACCTGGTTCTTCTTCACCGAGCCGAAGGCCGATAAAACACTGGCCGATCTGTTACTGGCAGAAACCAAGCTTGATTCTGAAAGGGCAGGCGAGCTTCTAGCCGAGGCCACAAAAGCCATTGAATCCTGCGACTTCGAAGTCGAAAAACTCCACGACGCTTTCTATGCACTGGCTGAAAAACTCGGCACCAAACCTGGCGAATTCTTTAAGCTCATCCGCATCGCCCTCGTTGGCGGAACAGTCGCCCCAGGCCTCTTCGAAACCATGGTAATTCTCAGTAAAGAAACAGTCGTAAAGCGCCTTAAAGCCGTAAAGGAGAGTTTATGAAAGTATGGATTGACCAAGACCTGTGCACCGGGGATGGTATTTGTGTCGAAGACGCCCGCGATGTATTTGTAATGTATGAGGACGGTTTAGCCTATGTTAAAGCAATAGGCGAGAAGACCATCGTACTCGCTGAAGACGGCCTGCCACTCCATAGAGGAGCTTTTGAGAACGGTTTAGTTGAATTCCCAGACTCACTACTAAATGATGTCATCGCCGCTGCAGAAGATTGTCCTGGCGCCTGTATCTTCATAGAGCCATAGCACAATAACCGTCTCTGTTTCCTCGATGTTAATCCTTATGCTAAAATAACCCTAATGAATGGCGATATAACAACTTCAAAAAACCCTGAACCGAAAACTGTCCCCGAGAAGCTTGACGACCCAGAGATTTCGCCAGAGGTTGTGGAAGAATCTAAGTCAGAGCCTTTCAAGGTCGGGCAGGCTTATGACCCCGAAGCGCCGAAAAAGCCGAAGTTCGAACCGACCTTGGCCGAGCCAGAACCAGGTGTTAGCTTTAAGATTCCGGAGACTAAGAAGCAAAAAAAATCTTCCAAAAAGAAGAAGTTATTAATCATTCTGATTATACTAATCCTCTTAGGCGGAGGTGGCTTTGCGGGCTGGTGGTTCGGCTTTAAGGACAGTGGTCAGCCAAAAGCCGTGACAAATCAAAACCTTGTTGAAGAAGAAATTGAAGAAACCGAGCCAGTTAGTGACCTAGTAGCCTCGCCACTATCTGGAGTTTTGGTTTCAGAGGCCGACGCTGCTCGGCCAGTAACTGGGATTATGATCGAAAACAGCGGAGAGGCCCGACCACAATCAGGCTTAAAAGAGGCTGATGTTGTCTTTGAAGCCATTGCCGAAGGCGGCATCACTCGTTTCTTAGCCTTATTCCAGGCCAAGCAGCCAGATTATATAGGACCAGTGCGCAGCGCCCGGCCGTATTATGTTGAATGGGCGGCAGCCTTCGACGCTGGCTATGCTCACGCCGGTGGCAGCCCAGCTGGAATATCTCGAATCAGCCAACTAGGTGTTAAAGATATCAATGCCTTCGCCTACGGCACAAGTGTTTTTTATCGAACCGATGACCGGGAGTCGCCACATAATCTTTATACGACTTTCGTAGGGCTCGACAAGGTCAACACCGACAAAGGCTATACCACTAGTACATTTACTCCTTGGAGTCGCAAGAATGATGTCGCCCAGACAGCTCTCGCGAATAAAATTGATGTCGTTATTTCGTCGAGTTTTTACAATGTCCATTACGACTACGATGTCGGCACCAACACCTATCTTCGTAACCAAGGCGGCTCAAAGCACCTCGACGAGAAGTCAGGCAAACAACTAACGCCTAACAACGTTTTAGTAATGGTTATGAACCGCTCAATCAGTGGCCAATATAACGTCTATACCACAACTGGTAGCGGGGCATTCGTCGCTTTCCAAGACGGAGTCGCCAGCGAGGGGACTTGGAGCCGTGCCGGCGCCAAAGACCAATATGTCTTCAAAGACAAGTACGGCTTCGACTTCCTGTTTAACCGCGGCCAAACCTGGGTGAGCATCGTCGACGCTCGTAGCGATCTAAGCTACACACCATAAGTAGGGAACGGTGGTGGAAATATGGAAAACCTGAAGCCTCTCCGCCGCCATAATGCTTCTATTATTTTCGGGGCTTTCTTTAGCGTCGCGGCTCTTGTTTTATTAACGGTTATCGCGTTACTTGTCTTACAGGATAGTAAGATATTTGCTTACTGCGCCGGCGCTGTAGTAGCTCTCGGAGGTACTGTAGCAGCCTCGATAGTGCTTAGTCACAGTACTCTAAAAAGCAGTGAGTTCCTGAGCATGGCCATCCTGCACGTTACTCGCGACAATCAGGTTGTCGGCGCCCCAGATGTTACTACCGTCCCAGCCGCCCAAGACTTTATGAATAGTCTCGCACAAACAGTCTACGAAATAGCCGCAAACCCCTTAACACAAGCTACTCCGAAAACCACACCAGGAAACGACTTTCAAAAAGAACTACTCCAGAACACACCGCTAGCAATTTATGCCTTAAACAAGGACGGCTCGCTAACCTACGCCAACCAGGCCGGTATAGTATACGCGGGCCTCAAAATCCCAGAGGCTATTGGCCAAAAGTTCTATGACGTTATTAAGTTGTCATTCGCTAGCACCGATACTTTAGAGTCGTGGCTAAAAGCCTCCGAAAATACCACCGCAACAGCTACTCACACCTGGGAAAGAGTTCAACTCGAATTGCCCGGAAAAGTCATCAAGCAGTGCGACATGGCTGTTCATTTCAGCAAAGACAACCCAAATGGTATCGAGTCAGTCATAATTTTATTCGACCAAACAGTACGCTACTCAAAAGACGATCACGGCGCGAGCTTTGTGAGCATGGCTGTTCACGAACTGCGAACGCCGTTAACGGTTATGCGTGGCTATATAGAGCTTTTTGAAGACGAGATTGCACCAAAGCTCGACACTGAGCAGGCCGTCTTCATGCGCAACCTGTCGGCGCAGGCCGAACAGCTAGCGGCTTTTGTTAGCAATGTTCAAAACTTTGCCCGTATTGAGGCTAACGAATTAAACCTAAACCTCAAAGAAGAAGCCTGGGGCGCAATCGTTGAAGGAGCCGTCAAAGACATGAACCTTCGGGCTAATGTCCGTAAAAAAACATTGCAATATCAGATCGCTCCAGATCTACCAACCGTTGCCGTTGACCGCTCGACAATATATGAGGTGTTGGTTAATCTTATCGAAAACGCTGTTAAATACACACATATCGACGCCCCCGTGACCATTCGAACCTATAAAAAGGATGCCAATTGGGTCGAGACTGTGGTTGAGGACAAGGGCATCGGAATTCCTGAAGGTGTAATAGGTAGAATATTCGAAAAATTTTATCGCTCGCATCGTTCAAGTCAAACGGTGGGTGGAACAGGCCTAGGACTGTTCTTGAGTAAAACTATTGTCACAGCTCACGGCGGCGAGATTTGGGTTAAGAGTCATGAGGGCGAGGGTAGTACCTTTGGGTTTACGATCCCAACGTTTGAGTCGGTTGCATCACAGCTGACTTCAGCAGATAATAAAACCATCGTTCGTGGAGCGCACGGTTGGATTAAAAACCACACTCTCTATCGAGGCTAAAAATTATGAAGAAAATACTTATTGTCGAAGATGAAAACTTTATCAGCGAGCTATACTGTAGGGCGCTGAAAAAAGCTGGGTATGAAGTCACCGTTATGATGAGCGGTGAAGACGGTATGACAGCAGCGCTAACCGATAATTTTGATCTGATACTGCTTGATCTTTTAGTACCTGGACTATCTGGTATTGAGGCGCTACACAAGCTTCGTGGAGAAGGTGTAAAAGCTCTACATGGCAAGATTGTGATAACCACTAACATGGATCAAGACGAAGAAAACCGTGCCGACGTCGAAAAGCTGGCCGATGGTTATCTTATTAAAGCCGAGATTACGCCTAAGCAACTTGTCAACATTATCGACCAGATGTTCGCCCAAATAGACGCCGGCACCAAACCAGTGATCCAACAACCCGCCCCTGACATTTGAACTCTCTAGTATTTATGCTATAATATCCCGATTCGGGTAGGTTTTTATTTACCCTAATCGCACATCGTCCAACCCAATTCGCCAATCGGCGAACCCAAGCAGAAACGAGTACATGATGGTTCATTCGGAGATTGCGCAAACTCCAGTGTCAAGAGCTTTGGGCGCAATACGCAAGGCGACACCAGCAATACGACAATCAGTCAGTACCCAGCTGGCACATCTAAAAGACAGCGGCTACCTCGTCAGTGCGGCCATGACCGGCGTTTGGCTACTGAGCGACCTCATGGAAGACTGGTCGCCAGCACCAGTACTCTGGTTCAGTTCCGGGTCGACCGAGGCAGGTGAGTTTGACGTAAGGGACCAGAGTCATATGAACACGATGCTTCTAGCAGCTGACTGCGCGGACACAGGTTTTGACAGCCTGTATCTGGTCAACAACCGTGAGCACCTGGTTCTTTGCAGGTCAGGAACGACTGATCCAAAGGGCGGAGGAATCATCCGAGCGTTTGGGAATCGCCGGGTCGAATTTGTTGTAGCAACCCGCGGGATGGAACGTGGACAGTTGGCTCACAACCATTCGGTAGCGGTGTGGGAAAGTGTCAGAGTTCACACCACCCCCGCCAGAAGAGTCAGCCAGCCACTATTGGGGGCGCTGAGTAGCGGCTAATGGATTACAGCTCGTACGACTGCCTTCGTACCCTCTCGGCCTCAGGGCCGAGGGTAAACCATAGTAGTGAAACATTTCACTCCTGCGATTTACTTAAATACATGTGTCATTAATCAGAAAGTGTACATATTTTATCACGTGATAAAATATGTACACTTTTAGCGAACAGAGCCTGAAGTTGTGAAAATAACAGAGGTGTGGTAGTATTTTTTGTGTTATACGGTCCCATCTTCTAACGGTTAGGAAATCGGGTTTTCATCCCGGCAATAGGAGTTCGATTCTCCTTGGGATCACCAGTAAAAACGCCTCACATTTATGTGGGGCTTTTTTACTGGTCAGGTTTCTGAGAAATCGAACAGTCTTATTGCCGAGGCAAGAGGAGTGAAAACTGCCTGTGGTAGTTTGGAAACGAATCTTCTTCTGGCAACTTGTTGCCATGAATGAAGTTCGGGGGTCGCGGAACGTGACCGATTCTCCCTAGGGATCACCAGTTATTTATCAAACCGTCCCTGGTATAAGTGGACAAATACTTATTATTATGCCAAGATATGCAAAGTCAGAGTCTCTCTGACTGCATTTTTACAGCTCAATACTTGATAGTTGTGATAGGTACTAAGCACAAGGCCACTTGGATTTAGTGTCTATCACAACAAACCAGCACACCTAGTAGAGGGAGAAGTAGATGGACGCAGATACGGTAACGGGTGCGTCTTCTGACGAACTCAAAGGATCGATTGCGGTATTAGGAAGTGAGATGGAGCAATGGGGCTGCCCGCGTTGCGGATACCGGTCAGGCCACAGCACACTGTCGGTTGGAAGTTGTGCCACATGGCATTGCGACGAGTGTCATTACGACTGCATTCTCCTAGCCGAGGGTCTGACAATGTCAACAATTGGTGTCGGGACCGGGATCAAAGACGACTTCGTCTATCCAGAACTCCAGGAACACCCTCGTAAAGGCACACCAAAGCATGGACGTCCAGATACCCGGCCAGAGGAGGGAGGCGAATACTTCCACTCTCGAGGCATCGGTATGGACTCCGGGCTCAGATGCTTCGTTGCATGTCTAAGCCAACTCAGCATTTTCTGGACAACATCGCCGCGTTCGTAACAACAGGCGATGCCGGGCAGCGGATCGTCGCAATGTTCGACAGTTTCAGAGGAGGAGCACGACTCGATTTTAGAGAGTCATCTCCAGATCACGTCCAGGTCAAAATCGGTGCCTGCCCAAGGCACCGACCAAACCTCGAGAACCTACAAACGGCATGCGAGGATGGCAGGATTACGGCGGAGCGTATAACCGAAGCTGCTTTGGCGTGATCATCAAGTAATGAGCTTCCGGGAGAAGTGCTTTTGGCGATCGCGTGAGCGATCATTAGCCATAAGGCACCCAAACTCCCGGCAGTTCCTAAGCTAATTTTCTTTGAAAGTTAATTTAGGAACTGCATAAACCGTTATAAATTATAAACACTGATATTTGTTAGTAGTATTGTAAAATGCATTTTGTTCGGAGTTTTTTAGTTCTTTAACAATGCCAGGCTGGACCAATACTATCGGATATCGATGGTAGTGGCCCGGCCTGGCAACAGAGCAACGGGTACCGAGAAAGGAGAGGCTATGACCTCTCGACACTTTATGGAGTTGCTTCGAGCCAGAATGTCAGAGGGC
>JBBTYV010000028.1:0-7829 GCA_038061635.1 Patescibacteria group bacterium | reverse complement strand
AATGTTCTTGCAGGGACATTATCGCAATCAACTCAACTTTACTAATGCTGGTCTTACGGCTGCGCAAAACCGTTTACACGACCTGCAAGCTTGGGCAGACTTGGCATGGCAGCCCGAAGGTCAAGACTATGAATTTGACGACGAGAGAAAACAGATTACTGGATTCATGATCGACGACGTTAATACACCTCAGGCACTCGCCACCATAAGTCATATAGTTTCATCTGGAGCGCGCGGACCGAAAATGAAGGAATTCTTGGAGTTTTTGGATAGTTGTTTTGCTCTAGGACTTTCGACTAGACCCGATATTTCGGACGATCAAAAAGCCATTCTTAAGCAAAGACAAGAAGTTCGGGACAATAATGACTGGGATGCGTCCGACAAGTTTCGAGACAAGCTTAAAGAGCAGGGAATTACTGTTAAGGATACCGGCTCCAGCCAAATCTGGTCAAGATTTGTATAGCTTCAGCAGCTGTTCGCCGACGCTGGCTACGTCGTAACGCTCAGCCTGGCCATGTAGCCAAGTTCCGAGTTCTTTAGTTTCAGATGTATCACTTAGCGCCCAAATCAATTTATCAGCAAATTCATTCACGTTCCTAGGGTTAAATAGAAGTGCCGGCTTGGCGGCGAGAACAGAACTATAACCCGGGTTATTACCAGCAATGATTAACCGAGAACCAGCAGCCATGGCTTCAACAAGTACTATCCCGAAACTCTCACCACTGGTCGATGGAAAGACCGCTACGTCGGCGCTGGCGAGTAGTTTAGCTTTGTCGGCTTCTGGTATAAAACCGAGTTGCTCAGTCTGAGCACCATTTGGAAGAGACATTAATAGTCCGTGAACGGTATCTTTGAGCGGTCCTTTGCCTCCTATAATCAATTTAGTCTTATTTACCTGTTTTTGATCTGTTTGTAGAAGTGTTTTGTAAGCTTTTACGAGTTCCAAAACACCTTTGCGCTCCTCAAGACGGCCTAAGAAAACTATGCGTTTAACAGTCGATTTTTCTGCCGATCCTCTAGCTTGCAAAAAATTGGCTGTCGTTACTGGGTTGGGGATTACTACAGAGCTGATTCCAAAACTGGCTTTTGCAAACTTGGCGGCCGGTTCTGAGACACTAACGAAAGCATTGAATCGCTTTAGCGAACTACGAAGAAAACGTGCTAATTGTTTAGTTGCTAAAGAGCTAAATTTGGTATACGGCAAAATATGGAAAGTACCAATTATCTTCGTTGTGTTTGGAGCCAGTTTGATGATTTTGGCGGCGAAAAAAGGGCTGTAAGGCATACAGACATGCAACACATCAAAAGAGTGATTCCTAAAGAACTCTTCTAGTTGGCTATTTGAGGCCGGCAGAGGCGTACCCATGGTGTTACCGTTAAACTTGACCCGAAATGTTTTGGCTAGGCTGTGGACGTTTTCTATATCCGTTCGTTCGGACCTACCGACAAGATAATGAACCTCGTGACCCTGCTTGCGCATCCACTCGCCAGTTGTTATAACCGCTTGCTGAACGCCGTCGGGTTTATCTAGTGAATCGTCTAAAACAAAGCCTATTGTCATTATTTTTTGGCTAGTGATTTATAGATTTTTTCATAAGCGTCAACGATGTGTTCATAAGAAAATTGCTTCACGTACTTTTCGGCCCACTTTTGCCATACTTCACGAAGTTGTTTGTCTTCCATCATCAGACAAAGCCGGCGAGCATAGTCGGGAATGTTCTCGACATCGACCAGAGACATCCGACCAGTTTCTTTAAGTACCCAAGCATAGCCCTCGATGGAGTTGGCGACGATTGGCGTGCCGAGCGCCATAGCTTCGGCCAGGACTATCCCAAAACTTTCGCCGTAAAGCGCTGGGCTGGTGTAGACAGTGGCTTTTTGGAAGAGTAACTTCTTTTCTTCGTCGCTGACAAAACCTAAGAAATAGACATCCGGAATTTCGTGTAAGTTGACGTAATTTTCTAACGACCTGCGCAGTGGCCCATCTCCGACTATCAGTAGCTGGGCCTCTGGACGCTCAGCCTTAACAAGTTCGAAGGCCTTAATAGCAAATTTGGCGCCTTTACGCTTTTCTAGCCTGCCAACAAACAAAATCGTATCTACCTCCCGGGGGATTTTTTTGCCAGGCTTAAAGTCGTGAAGCTCAACGCCGTTGGGTATATAACTTATCGGCAAGGAGTTGGCTTCATCGATGTAGCCGATAGCCGCTGGCGATACTGCCGTCACAGCATTAATGCCTGGGAGGACAGAGCGAGCGTAGGCCTTAAAAGAACCTGTTAATGATTTCCCTAGAGCATTACCTGGTAGGGCGGCGTGGAAAGTACCAACAATTGGGCAAGTGGATTTTTGCATAATCTGGCGTGCCAAAAACGGCACAAGCGGTTCGTGGATATGAATAACGTCAAATTTTTGTTTCGATAAGAACTCTTCGACGTCGACTTCGGTTACGACCGAAACATCAGCACTAGTTGCGTGTGGGGCTTTGACCCTTGCTGAAGAGCCTAAAAAAACTGTTCCTGTAGGTGGTGTGTCGATGATTTTGTAGGGGCGTGGGGTAATGATAGTAACGTCATGTCCGCGAGCTCTCAGTACTCGAACTTGATGAGCTACATGCTGTTGAACACCTCCAGCTTTGAAGATGTTGTAAGGGCAAACAATTCCTATCCGCATTCTAGGGAGAATTATACACCACCGAGCTTCCGTAGACTGTTGCGCATATCTGGGTTATATCCAGTTGATTCAAAAATTATTTTCTCAGATGGAGGCATATCCATAGATACGTCGATAGATGAAAAAGTATTTTTGGGCAACTGGAATGAGCCAGAAGGCGTGACAGCTCTGCGGGAGACTGGTTACTTTAGTTTCTTAGGGGGTCGAGCCAGTAACTTACGTGACGCTTTTGGAATCAGACCAACAGTTTCAGACTTGTCGGCTATAACAGATGGCATATGTGTTTTCATCTTGGACACTTCAACCGTGTAGCTTGTGAAGATCTTCTTCATGTTACGGGCGACGGACTTGTTATCAAAATACTGGTCTGCCTTACCGAAGCTAATGTTATACACCGGCAACTTAACCTTTTCGTGTGTCAAATCCAGGAGAAACATCTCTCTGGCTGTTTTCATATAGGTTTGAACGTCATTGTTCTGCCAGAGTTCGACGTCAAAGTTGATCATCCGTTTATACTCGGCGTTGCTCAAGTCGCTGAACTTACTTCTAGCATTGGGCATAAAGCGATAAAAGCTCTTTAGAATAAAACTATTCAATATCAGGTAGCGGAAAATGGTGGCACTCCATTTCGGTACAAATAACCGACTGATATTCATATAAAACTGCTTATGCCTCTCAAGGATCTTAAAGTCCTCCCAGTGCGTAAAGCCCGCGACGCTAATATACAGATCAACCCTAGCGGCAATCTCGGGGTACTTCTGAAGCATTCTGGTAGTGATTGCCGAGCCAATACTAAAACCAGCTAGCGTGAATTGACGATTTTTGTAGATAAGTTTCACGACAGCGGCGAGATAATCGGCCAGCTCGTCAATTGTCGCCTCGACACCAATGTTATATAAGCTGTCCATTCCGCCAAAACCAGGCAAATCGGGCATTGTCAGCGTTCCATACTGTGACAGATCCTCGGCAAGTCCGTAGTAGCGCTCCAGGCTGGCATGGTGTCCGTAGATGAGTAATATTTCCCGCTTTTTTCGCGAGCGGGGAATACGCAAAAAACGGCCATTTAGGCCACTTAAATTGAGCGGATGGATGTATTCCTCCGGAATCTGAGATACTTTATGCGGATTCATATTCTTCAGGGTTTAGTTTACAGATAACTCCTTGAATCTCCAACATCAGGATTTGCTATAATAGTAAGTATCATGACAACTACGATTTACAGTACAACTACATGTGGTTTCTGCAAAATGCTCAAAAAGTACCTCGACGACAAAGGCGTTAAATATGTCGAGAAGATGGCTGACTCAGACGAGACCATAGCTAAAGAGCTATATGAAAAAAGTCATCAACTCTCTGTACCATTCACTCAAATCGTGAAAGACGATAACACTACTGTCGACATTCTGGGATTTGATGTACCTAAACTCAATTCTGCACTCGGGCTTTAGCTCTCTAAGGATTGATAAAATTAAAAGTGAGAGCCCACGGATGCCAAAAAAAGTTATAGCATTTGATTTGGACGATACTCTTTGCGTTACCAAGTCGCCAATAACGAATCAAATGGCTGAATTAATTGGCGCACTACTGCAGACCCATCAGGTTTGTATTATCTCTGGAGGTAGGTTTGAACAGTTTCAACAGCAAGTTGTTGATAATCTAAAGGTTAAACACCACCTATTAATTAATCTACATCTTATGCCAACCTGCGGGACTCGTTATTACAGATATGACTCTGTGAAGCGTAAATGGACAAAGCTATATTCAGAGGACATTCCTACGGAGGATAGAAATCGAATTATAGAGGCGCTAACAACTGCCGCCAGAGAGGTTGGTCACCTAGAAACAAACCCGCATGGCGAAATTATTGAAGACCGCGGTAGCCAAATAACTTTTTCGGCTTGCGGTCAGCAGGCTCCACCTCATATAAAATATGCCTGGGATCCTGACCAAGTTAAACGACTTGAGATACGCAGTAAAGTACTGGATGTTCTTGATGACTACGAAGTACGCATCGGGGGTACGACATCAATTGATGTAACCAAACCTGGTATCGACAAAGCTTATGGAATGAAAAAATTAATGGATGCTCTAGGTGTAAGTAAGGACGAAATACTATTCATAGGCGACAAACTCGAAGAAGGCGGAAACGATTATGCGGTGAAAGCTATGGGTATCGACACTATCGCCGTGGACGGCTGGGAGCACACTGTACTGGTTGTGCAGGCTCTTATGGAATCAGTTTAAAAGATATTAATGTGTTAATTGTTTGTCTTTATCATGTGATTCTTAGAAAACTCTAAGGAACCTCGGACTTTTTTGCCTGGGTTAAAGATATTAAGCGGGTCAAAAATGTCTTTGGTCTTATTAAACAGCGTTACGACCTCTGGGCCGTACATTCGTTCCAAAAAGCTAGTCCGAATAAGACCGTCGTTGTGGTCAACGCTCATACTGCCACCAAAGGCAAAGACCAGATCATAAACTCGTCGAGCAAGCGACAAAATCATATCTGGGGCGGCCGGGTCTTCCATATCAACTAGTGGTATTAGCCGAATACTTCCGTCGCCGATATGGCCAGCAAAGGTGTAGGTCATCTGATAATCCGCCAAAATGGCCTCCAGAGCAGCCAGGTATTCGCCATAATGCTCAATGGCAACGATAGTATCCTCGATGAAAGGCACTGCTCTAACACCTTTGGCGTGGTCCATAAGAAGCTTGAAACTAGCCCTGCGTATTGCCCAATGAGCATCAGCTTCGGCGTCGTTCTTGATAGTGCTAACTTCAAAACCCAGGTTCTTAAGCGCCAACTGGCAGGCGTTCTCGGCATGATCGGTTTCGTCCTTAGACTTCTCTGAAAATTGCGCAAATAAGACCATCTCTTGACCTTCGGCAATGTGGGCAAGCGCCGCCTGATCTGGCATATGTTCTTTCGCCAGGGCGTATGTATGTTTGTCGTAAGTCTCTAAGCCCTCAGGATGGTGCGCCACTATGCATTTGACAGCCTTGGCCAACCGACCGAGATTATCGATAGGCACAACTAGCATACGGGCAAACTCCGGGCGGGGGACGACAATTAGTTCTGCACTTGTAATAAAGCCCAACGTCCCTTGCGAGCCGACAAACAACTTCGCGAGGTTGAACTCGGTTTTGTCACGATCCCAGATGCGCCAGAGCTGATAACCGGCCGCGTTTTTACGAACATTCGGGCGAGCATCCCAGATCATCTGCCAATTGTCTTCGAGTAGCTTCACTACAGATTTATAAATGTTGCCTTCGTCGGTTTGAAGCTGAAGCTTGGCCTGAAGCTCACTAGCATTAAGTGGCCCAAATTCATATTCTTTGCCGTCTTGGAGTATCACCTTTACACTCCGAACGTTATCAATTGTGGCACCGTAGCGCATTGACTTCTCTCCAGAGGCGTTATTGCCAATCATCCCACCAATTCCACAAATATCTTTACTGCTAGTTAGTGGCGCAAACAATAGCTTTAGCGGCGCTAAAATAGCATCTAAGTCACGATAAAGCGTCCCTGAGCCAACCCAGACGGTTTTGGCACCCTGGTTTACGTCATCGTCAACCCAGGAAAAACCGTCGGTCATATCAACCATTATGTCTTCGGTTAGCGACCCGCCGCTCATGCAAGTGCCAGCATTGCGCGGTGACAAACTAACTTTTTGCCCTGACTCGCTACTACGTTGAGCCCAATTAATGAGGTAAATAAGCTCCTCTTTAGACTTCGGTAATGCAACGGCTTTTGGTCGTACAGAAAAAATACTAGCATCGACGCTGTAACGCCGAAGGGTTTCAACGTCGTCGAGAACTTTCGAGAGTTTTTTTATTTCTTCAATATTCATAGCCCACCGTTACTAGTATTGTAATCGTAAGAATTATACAAGTTTAAAGATAATCTGTCGCTGGTAATCGTATAAATTCTACATCACAAGTTTCTTGGGGCTCAAGCAAGCCCGATGCTATAATTTGCATACTATAAAGCGAGGGAAAAACTTTGAGTCAATTATTTGCATATCTTGATCCTGGGACTGGCAGTATTGTCATCCAGGCTTTAATTGGAATAACAGCGGGTGTGGCGCTATTTGGGAGGAAAACGATCGGTGCGCTTGTCGCAAAGTTCCGATCGCTTTTCATTAGTAAGTCGAATGCCAAGAAAAAGTAGCGATCAGACCGTAGCGCACCCTGGATCTTTTCGTGACCCTGCTGGTTTTATCTATTCTCGTAATGAAACCTTGTATCGCCAGATTAACAAGTCAGGCGCTAAAGACTACGACCTGTTTATGTCGTCGGGCCTTTACGAAGAACTGGTTGCTAAAAAGCTTCTAATCCCACATCTAGAAGTTTCGACGATCTTAAGTTTGCATGCTAAAAAAGCATATAAGATTATTCAGCCGTCCACTATTCCGTTTATTTCGTACCCGTACGAATGGTCGTTTTCTCAGCTTAAGGACGCCGCTCTCCTTACGTTGGAAGTGCAAAAACTGGCGCTCACTCACGGAATGACTCTAAAAGACGCCAGCTCATTTAACGTCCAGTTCATCGGCAAAACACCGGTATTCATCGATACACTGTCTTTTGCTGCTTACGAACCTGGCGCACCTTGGCAAGGCTACAAACAGTTCTGTGAGCACTTTCTGGCTCCACTTGCGGTCGCTACTACCAGCACACCAAATATCATCCCGTCACTCAAAACCATGATCGACGGCATACCGCTCGAACTAGCAACGAAGCTTTTGCCAGCTAAAACACGCTTACAGTGGGGCCTAACAACGCACCTGTTTTTGCACAGCGCCGCCCAGAAAAAGCACAAAGACACCGAAACCGAGCGCCTTAAACCGAGAGTTGTTAGCATGTTTGCTTTGAAAGGTCTTATTTCTAGCCTGGAGCGCACTATCCAAAAAAGCCATATGCCTAAGATCAAAACCGAATGGGGCAAATACTACACCAATACCAATTATTCTAGCTCTGCCTTCAAAGCAAAGAAGCAACTTGTTGAAAAGTTTATCAAAAAAGCCAAACCGAAAATGGTTTGGGACATGGGCGGAAACACGGGAGAATTCTCGCAAATCCCAGCGTCCAAAGGAATTTACACCGTTTGTTTTGACATCGACCCGCAGGCTGTTGAACAAAACTATTTACATAAGGACAAG
>JBBTYV010000027.1:0-4008 GCA_038061635.1 Patescibacteria group bacterium | reverse complement strand
TAACATCTAAGAAGTCCCTTACAGGCTAGCGGAAAGAAAAAGGACGCCGAAGCGTCCATTAGTTCCCAGCCACCTGACTGAAGTCTAGTAGGCTTTTTTTGCGCCGGCTTCTAGAGCTTTGTCGGCAGTGTCCTTAGACATCATTGCACAAACAGTTGTTCCGCATTTCTCGTGCTTCCCTTTAGCCATGAATCCACCTTTTTTAGTTTGGTGAATTTCTGGTGCTGACAATTCAACACCTTTTTCCTTACATTTAACGCAGTATCCTGTAACCATGTCTATCTCCCTCGAATTCGTTATTTATTATGCCTTGTCATTATAGCGCCACTGTAGAGTAATCACTACCTATATAGGTAAAAAGTACAAGTTATCAGGAGAATTACAATCAAAGAAAAAGAGCCTTTAGGCTCATAATTCAGATATTTGGTGCGAGTGAAGAGACTCTAACTCTCGACCTCTTCCTTGGCAAGGAAGCGCTCTAAACAACTGAGCTACACTCGCATATTGATAGTTTACTGGATTGTTAAGCCTTATGTACTTACGTTTCCTTGGCCTGGCAAGGTCGGTCACGTTCCGCGACCCCGCAACTTCATGATTGAAAACAAGTTTTCATCAGAAGATTGCCTTGCGTCCCGCCACTGGCGAGGCTCACTCTAAACAACTGAGCTAGACCCGCGTAACAGATACAAGGGTACTCAATTTGGGCTTTTTAATCAAGCTTAGAGGAGCTTTCCGCCGTACATGGCGGCACCAATGATTACTGCCGCCTGGACAATTCCTGAAAGAAGAGAATATATAAATATCATTTTGTCGCGGTGAATATAACCATAAAAAAGCCAGACAATTGTCAACACCTCGTAGCCTACCCACGAGACTATCGAAACTCCTTCTGCGTTTCCAGAATGAAAAATTTGGTAGGCCTGTGGAAGTGTAAATATTGGCTCCACTATAGCCGCGGCATAAGTGAGCCTATCGATCAACTTAACATTTGCCCGGGATGTGGCAATTAACACCCGTTGTTTTTTCTTGTGTAGATGACGATGCAACCTGGTCATATCGCTTAAGTTTAACCCTAGATACCTTAGAACGAAAGTACTAGACTTTTTCTGGGAAGCCGTTTTTGGCTATATCACCGTTGCCGTAGCGCTTATCTTCGGTTACATCAGCACCAAACCAGTCCGGGGCGACAAAAGCTTCTGCCTCCTCGGTAGAATTAAACTCAACTTCAGCCATTATATTCCCTGAGTTGTCACCATGGAATACGTCGAGTTCTATTGTGTGGGCGTTGTGCTCGATATAGTAACGGGTTTTCTCTACTCGTCGGCCTTCAGTTTTTAGCCAGTCTTCGAGAAACTGTTTTTTGGTAGTCTCAAGTTCGTGCTCAATGCGCTTTGCCGGATGATTCGTTAGGGTCTTGTAGGTTCTGTACCACCTGCTTCCTTTGTGTCGAAGTCTAAGAACTTTTCCCTTGGTATCTGTAAAATAACCCTGAAGAACATGCTCAGATCTACAGATTTTGAGGTCAATCTCTTTAGGAACGTTCAGAACTAGCCATTTACGCTCAATCTCAAATTTTGGAGTTGTAATTATAAGTCTCTTTTTAGTTACTTAATGTGCGCCTTTATATTTTTTTGCGGCTTCAGGATCCCAAGCTGCGACATATCCCCAGCCTGTTTCTCCTACGACCGCAGAATGGTCAACCCCTTCTTCAATCACGACTTCGCTTCCGGGTCTAAGTTCGACAACTTCGGGCGGCACGCTATTATATAGTGTTAATGTTAGTTTTCCCGAGGTTGTATAAAGAGCTGTTTTTTCATGCGCATACCTAGAATACTTAACTCCCGGCTTTTCAAAACCTTGCTCTGTTTTCATGCCGTTGGCTTCGTGCCGCCCGATGAACTCTATTTGATTGACCATATGCGCATTATATACTAGACTCACATCTGTTAACAGCTTGGCTCTTTAGCTCAGTTGTGAAAATAGCCTGTGGCTATTCGCAAGAGAACCTTTCAGGATGCAACTTGTTGCATACATGAAAGTTCTGTGGGCAGGCGAAGCTTGCCAGAGCAACTGACGTGATATTAACTAGTACCACCAAATCGTACGGCTCTTTAGCTCAGTTGGTAGAGCAGAGGCTTGAAGAGCCTTGTGTCCCCAGTTCGAGTCTGGGAGGAGCCACCAAAGAAAATGTCCCATCCTCTGATGGGGCTTTTTCTTTGGACTGAGTTTACTCAGTGACTAGAACTGGCCAGTTCGGTGAAGTGAGCTCACGCGCCGATGCTTGCATCGAGCATGAGCGGACACAATAGGCCTAGCCACTGTCTGGGAGGAGTCACCAATAAAAATACTTCACTTTAAAGTGAAGTATTTTTTTTGGTGCGCGGGAGAGGACTTGGGCACATTCTGCGCCCCCGCACTTTACATACTCAAAGCATAGCTTCGAATCTGTAAAGATGCCTTGCGACGAGTCGCTGACTCGTCTCACCTACGGTTCAAGTTCTGCGGCTACAAAACAACAAAACGACCCATAAAAGGTCGCTTGGTTGTTTTGGTGCGCGGGAGAGGACTTGAACCTCCACACCTTGCGGCACCAGCCCCTCAGACTGGCGTGTCTACCATTTCACCACCCGCGCATATAGATACGATAATACCTTCTGTAGCCTTTATTTCCAAGCGGTGGCGTGCTATATTCAATCTGTTGAATTACGCATTGGGTGATTAGCTCAGTTGGCTAGAGCATCTCGTTTACACCGAGAGGGTCGGGGGTTCGAGTCCCTCATCACCCACCAAACAATGAGCCCTACCACCAGGTAGGGATTTTTGTTTTGTTTGGTTGTATGGAGGGACTCGGACGGGCAGTTCTGTGAACTGCCCCGCCAGGCCCTTGCGAGAGCAAAGCGACCAGAGGGTGAACGAAGTGAAGTCGAGTCCCTCATCACCCACCATATAAAAAGCCTCTTTAAAAGATGGGCTTTTTATTTATTAACGCTTTTGTTTAACACCTCGGACTTCTGACATAATGCTGTTTCTATGGGCGAACATCACGATCATGAAGTCAGTCGGGCTATAAGCAGTGCTCGGAAAAACATAATCGCCAACCGAACTTCGGCACTTTTCAAGATAGGATGTGGTTTCTTAGCCGGAGACCCCGTTATTGCCAGTGATGGCGGTCATGACGTAGGTGATAATTTGGCTCATAACGACCATATCAAGGAGTTGCAAGCATCAACACACGTCGAGGGCAGTAGATTTGCTACAAAAAGCGCCTTAAAAGTTGGCGGTTTTTCGGTTATGGCTGCCGCAGCAGAGTACGCTATTGAAAGTCGCTGGAACATTCATCCAAAACCCTTGTTGAGCTTCTTTGTCTCTGGGGGCTCACTTGCAACAAACATATATCTTTGGTGGGATGCCCGGCAACATACTATTTCGAGTGCTCATTCATTACAGAGTCACACAAAGTGGGACCTGGGAGTCACTGGAGTAACGTTTGCAAACGCCACGTCAGTTCTCCTAGGAACAAACGTTAACCCCCTGATACCCATCGCTACGCATGTCGCATTCGGCTGTGCCGCAGCTTGGGATATTCACAGCCACACCCCGGAAGAGATTAGCGAAGTGCCGCCTCCACTAGAGGAATAATAACTAGTTGTGATAGAGTTGAATGATGGTTAAAATAGATACAGCCCCACAAGAAGAGACGACTCTCCCACCTGTTCATTTATGGCTGGCACATAACTTGATAAGAGAATTTGTTACATTAAACCCTGATGATAAACATCTTCAAGGTTGGTTAACTGACTTTGAAAAAAGATGGGAAACTACAACTCAGCTTGATGACGATACGCCACCAGTAACCCGGAGTGACGCGGCTCCTCCTAGTTATGATGGAATTGGGCAATATCGTAGTCGCTCCCCAGCAAACTAAGGTTGGCTTTTGGGTCGACATCGACTCGGACGCCAGGATTCAAGATTCCGTAAGGATCAAAGATTTGTTTAACCCTGTGCATT
>JBBTYV010000026.1:0-1046 GCA_038061635.1 Patescibacteria group bacterium | reverse complement strand
TACAGCTGGCAGCGACTGGCGCACCAATGCTATTACGCAGTTAAAGTGGTGCACAAGTTATGCCAACGGACGCTATGGTAGCTGGCAAAAAGCCTATGAAGCCTGGACCACCCGGGCCGCCGCCGGCCGTGGTTGGTGGTAGGGAAGTATGGCGGATAAAAGTCTGGGCCAGCACTGGTTATTCGACAAAACTGCCTTACAACACATTGTTAATTCCGCAGAAATAAAAGCAAGCGAAGTAGTTCTAGAGATTGGCCCTGGGCTTGGTACGCTAACACATGAATTACTCGCTGCAGGTGCAAAGGTAGTTGCCGTTGAGTTTGATAAATCGTTAGCCGGAGAACTTCAAGATAAATTTGCAGGTAAAGATTTCGAACTCCGATTAGAAAATATTCTAACATTTGATTTTGGCTCGTTACCTAAGTGCTACAAGATTGTTGCCAATATCCCCTATTATTTGACCAGCCATCTTTTTAGGATTATTTGCGAGACGACCAACAGGCCAGCGCGAGCAGTTTTGCTTGTTCAAAAGGAAGTCGCTGAACGAGTTACTGCGACCCCAGGCGAAATGTCGCTACTAGCAGTAAGTGTCCAAACTTACGGTCAAGTTTCTTTAGGAGAGATCGTCCCGGCGAAGCTGTTTTCGCCACCACCGAAGGTTGATTCGCGAGTTCTGATTATTGATTTTTACGACAAGCCGTTAGTAGGGGACACAATCCAGTTTTTTCGGGTTGTCAAAGCCGGTTTTTCCCAACCCCGAAAGAAGTTACGCAGCTCCCTGGCGGGCGGTTTACGCATATCACCGGCAGAGGCCGACAAGCTGTTGCAGTCAGCCGATATTGACCCGGCTCGCCGAGCTCAAACGCTGTCGATTGAAGAATGGCAGAAACTCTGCAAACTCATAAAATAATTACGACAACTCCCCTATTAAAATACTTGACGTGTTAAGTATTATTTATTACGCTTATGATTATAAGGAGAAAAAATGGATACTAATAATAGTCTCGGTTTTACCCTACACCACCTTAGCTTTATGCTTGACCGCC
>JBBTYV010000025.1:0-3962 GCA_038061635.1 Patescibacteria group bacterium | reverse complement strand
TTCAGTCATACGTACCCTGCACGACACTTGTTGAATTTGCGATCCCGTCAGAGTTCTTGAGCGATTGTTATGATGATTCTAGTCCCGGGGAAGAGATTATTCCCAACCCCAACGGCCCACTCAATTAGTTACTTATAAAGATTGAGATCAAGAAGATTACCGGCAATATCGTCCGGGTTCTTGTCGACCAATTCCGCCAAATCTTTGTTTAGTTTTGCTTCATCAAGCTTTTCACCGATAAATACAAGATCAGTTTTTGGGGCTTGACCACGCCAATTGTCAAGCTTCAAACTAAAACGCTTGCCAACCAATTGAAAGATAAACTTTTGTTCCAGGCCTTTAATACCGAAATAGACAAAACCCTTTGCCCGATAAATGCCTTTGGGGATTTTGGTATTCATGTATTCCTCAAAACTTTTTGGATCAAGAGGCTTGGTACTTGTGAAGGACAGTTTTTGAAACGACTCGTGTAGGTGGTTAGAATGGTTATTACTCAAAGAAACCTGAGAGCCTTTTGGCGGCATGCGGCGCTTCAGGGTATCGGCGTCTAGTAGTAGCCTAGTATCTACAACCCCCGTCTCGGCTTTGATGACTCTGGCATTGGTACCGAGAAAGTCTAGATAACCCTCAATTTCCTTTAGCTTCTGTTTTGTAACTAGATCAATCTTGTTCAAGATAATAATATCGGCAATCTCGAGTTGTTTAAAGAAGTCAGGGTGCTTCTTGTCCATCTCCATAACATTCTCGGCGTCGATGACCGCCACAACACTATCCAATCTAGCAAACTTATTTTTAGATTGTTCTAGGATGTTTACTAGTTCTTTCGGTTCTGCCAGACCACTAGCCTCAATAACCACATAATCAAGCGTGCTACCGGCGTGCGCCAGCTGGCTAATAGCATCATCCAGCCCGCTGTCTTCAGAGGCGCAACATATACAGCCGTTGCTGAGTTCGAGTTTGCTATCGGTTTGGCGCGCGACCAATAGCGAGTCGATGTTGATCGAGCCAAAGTCATTAACAATTACGCCAATCTTGAGACCCTGGTTTTCTTTTAGTAGGTGATTAAGTAGGCTAGTTTTGCCAGCGCCCAAAAAACCAGTCAATGCCAAAATCGGGATTTTTTTATCCATTTATCCATCTATTATCTCATGGTTAAAAAAAGAAGTGATAGTAAATGTGACTTTGCTTTGCTACGCTATAACATAAGCGTAATAAAAGGAATAAAATGCCCAAGAAATCTGGAACAAATCATAAGTTCAAGGGTGCTTCCGATAGTCCAAAAACAAAGAACGTAAAAATTACTCATCATCACGCAAAACCATATAAGAGGAGCCATATTGGTTCTTTAGGTTTGTTTATTGTTATTGGTATTTTTTTGATAGTTTTCGGTGTTCAATATAACGCTGGGCTTAATCGGGCGATCGACAGTGCTCAGATATTTGTGAGTGGGTTGTTTAATTATGGTGAAAGCAATATTAATGTTAGTTCAAGCTACGGCTTTCAGCTGTCTTATGATCAGTTAGATTTTATCGTAGGAGGAGTTGACTCAACCACAGGTAGCCTCTTTATTGGTGAAGAGCTTAGTACTAAGCGTGCATACGAGCAGTTGCGCATATCGCGAACGGGACTTGATACTGACCTAACTAAAAGTTCAATGACAATTATGCTAGACAAGTCTAGTAGTGCTGATGACGCTAATTCTAATACGGTATCAGCTCTCGAATACTCAATGCTTACACTTGGTGTTAATACCAAAGAAGCAACCCTTACAAAAACCGCCACAACAACAGAAACATTAGACAATAAGACTTTCATAAAAAACAACTGGAGCGTACAGTCGAAGGAAGGGCTGGCTTCGAAGTTACCGGTTACGATCACTACCTATCTTGGTGCTTTAAACGGTCATCCGTTTGTGATAAAGGCTAATAATGGAGTATCCACTGAAGACGATTACAAATCTATAATCGATTCTCTTAAATTTAGCTCTGAGGCGGCATCCTCTCAATCCTCAACCAAAGTTGCCAGCAAAATTGGGCGTAGCAGTACGTTTTTAAACTCCATACTCTTTACTAATGTTGCTAAGGCAGGAGCGCCTGATGCAAGTAAGTCTGAAAAGATCAGCTCACTGTTTAGCCCAGCAGTAGTAAAGATCTACAACCTGTACTGCATGGGCATATCTATAAACGGAGCGCCATATCTAAATAAGTTCTGTAACGGCGGTACCGGCTCGGGATTTCTTGTAGGTAGTGATGGTTATGTTGCTACCAACGGGCATGTAGCTACTTCTAGCCCAAAAGATGTAGTTATTCAAGACGCACTATACTATCTCTCTCTCGGCGATCCGCAATATTTTAACTTTTTAGCTGAGCTAGGTGGAGTCAAGGCCACAGACTTTACAGCTGAATCTACTGAAAATGATGTTGTTGATGCAGTAGCCAATGCTATTTACGAGCTTGAAGACGACATTATTACGGCCGACGATAAATCTGTCACCCTACTGGTTGGTCTCAATGAAAAACAACCAGATATAGAAGAGTTGATGCAACTAACAGAAGATGGCGAAAAATATTCCGAGCAGACAAGTATTAAGATTGCCAAGGAAGTAGCTAGTGATTTTCGAGCTTTCGACGGAATAGTAACTTTTCGTGGATCAGATGTAGCGATACTAAAAATTAGCGGATCCGACTACCCGGTTGTCAATCTCGGGAGCGTCGCTAGCCTAACTCAGGGTAGCGAAATAACTATCCTAGGCTACCCAGGTAACGCATCAAACAATGGTCTGGTTGACTCGACAGAAAGTAAGGTCACCCTAACCGCCGGAAAAGTATCGGCGATTAAGAATGCTCAGGGCAGCGACAAGAAACTAGTAGAAACAGACACTACAATTGGTCACGGGAACAGTGGCGGTCCAGCAATTGATGACCAGGGCTTAGTTTTTGGCCTTGCAACCTACACTAGTGATGGCGCAGGTCAGGGAGACGGTACCTTTAACTATATTCGGGACATTAAAGACTTAAAAGATTTGGCGGAGGGTGCGTCTATCACCTTCAATACAGAAAGTAAAACACAAGAAGAATGGAAAAAAGGGATCGATCTTTTCTATACTGGTCGATACTCAAAATCGATAAAGAATTTCAACAAAGTAAAAGAGTTGTATTCTCAGCACCCCAAGGCTGAAGAGTTTATTGCTGCCGCCAACGAAAGAATTAAGAACGGGCAGGATGTAAAAGACTTCCCTATCTTGTTGGTCGGTGGAGCGGTAGTGGTGGTAGTCGTCGGCGGCGGTGGAGCAGTAATCCTAATAAAACGTCATCACCAGGGCCATCAAGCATATAAGAGTCATGTTGCAACCGGCGGGACACCTCCTCTTACGAAGGCCGACCCACCGCAAACAGTTCAGTTTGTACCAGGTAAGGGTAGTGGTTCGTCTTGGCAGCAAGGACTTGTAGCGCCAACACCTGTAAATCCACCGTCATCAGTTGACCAACCCAAGTAGTAACCTCAAAAGGTTAGAATAGTCCAAAACCTCCAGTAGCTGTTTAGAGTTTCCATACTGTAAAAAAGGTTTTAAAATATAAGCACTTTATGGTATAATAATGGCTTCGGGGCTGAATTTTAAGCTAGACGAATGGACATTTACAAGTTGGCGCCAGCAGGCCGAGGTGATCTGAACGTTATCCGGATCAAGCCTTTTAAACGGCAAAAATATATTTGCAAAGATCAAGAACGCTTTTAGCTTCACAGCTTTTAGTGCTCCAAGTCTGAGCTTAGTTCGAGCTTAATTGTCTCGGACGATCAATTTTGTGACATCAGATAGCAAAACTGGTCTTATTTTTCTGATTGCTTAGTTTGTAGCCATCCTCTACACCCTATTAAGACTTTTGGATTGCAGTACGCGGGTATTTTGTTCACATCGAGCCCTTAGTGCTAAAGAAACAATTAAAGTGGAATAAGCCTGTAGA
>JBBTYV010000024.1:0-4948 GCA_038061635.1 Patescibacteria group bacterium | reverse complement strand
TTTGCAACAGCGCCCATTTGCATAGCGGGACTGTTTTGGGTGACGGTACCGAAGGCGCGTTACTGGTATCTGCCGCAAAAAACAAGCAGGCATACGAAACGGTTCGATTGGCTTTCCCCAGGGTCGACGAAGTCCCATTCACCAGCGAGCGAAAGCTAATGACCACAGTTCATAATCAGGGCAACGGTTTCTTTGTAGCACATAAAGGTGCAGTTGAGCTGACGCTTGAGATCTGTAAGTCATATGTGTCGGCCAATGGTCAAGTTAAGAAAATGACAGAAGAGATGCGTGCCGAGATTACCAAACTCAACTCCGACTTGTCCAAAAAAGCTATGCGTGTCCTCGCCTTTGCCTACAAGCAAGTAGGGTCAAAACCAAAGGGCGACAAAGACATCGAGAGCGACCTGATATATGTCGGCCTGCAGGCTATGATGGACCCTCCACGTGAGGAAGTTATCGAGGTTATTCATCGCGTCCAAGCCGAAAGCGGTATCCGAGTCATTATGATTACGGGCGACTACATCGAAACCGCCAAAGCCGTGGCCCACGAAATCGGCATCATGGGTGATGCATTAACCGGTGCCGAACTAGACGAAATGTCTCAGGCTGAATTCGAAGAGCGGGTCGAGAATATCTCGGTTTACGCTCGCGTTAACCCCGAGCACAAAATCCGGATTGTCCAGGCTCTCAAAAAGCACGGTCACCAAGTTGCCATGACGGGCGACGGCGTCAACGACGCGCCAGCCATCAAAGCTGCCGACATCGGCATTGCCATGGGTGTTACTGGTACCGATGCCGCCAAAGAGGCCGCCGACCTAATTCTTCTCGACGATAGGTTCGTCACAATAATTAGTGCGATCGAAGAGGGTAGAGGTATCTTCGACAATGTTCGTAAATTCGTGAACTTCCTAATTTCTTGTAACATCGCCGAGGTTCTGGCGGTGCTATTTGGGATTATATTCTTCCATAACCTGATTCTCACTGCCGCTCAACTATTGTTTATTAACATTGTGACAGACGGTCTGCCAGCCGTGGCACTCGGAAGTGATCCGGCTCAACGCGATGTCCTGCGCGCCAAGCCACAGCGTTTTCAGGAAGCAATCTTAACGCGTCGGGTCTGGATAGAGATATTTGTGTTCGGCGGTCTTATGACTGTCGCTCTACTTGTTCAGTATTGGTACAACCACACGCATGAAGGTGCTTTAGCGGCTGTTTCAGCGGCCTTTACAGCAATGGTTGTTTATGAACTTGTTCGTCTCATCGATATTCGCACAGACTATAAAATCCGCTGGTTCTCAAACCCCTGGCTAACTGTCGCTATTGCCTCATCGTTCATTTTGCAGTTTGCGGTGCTGTATGTGCCGTTTATGGCGTCTTACTTTACGGTAGGTCCACTGTCGCCTCATGACTGGGTGTTTATGGCGATCGGCAGTGTCGCTCTGTTTGTTATCATGAAAGTTCTCAACCCATTCTTCGACCGCTTCGGACCCGAACACTAGACAATAGCTCGATCTATTTAGCGGTTAGTACTTGCAGAAAGTTATCTATAGCTAGAACAGCCTCTTCAATATCTGAATAGGGTGCAACTTGAGTAAAAGGGGACCCGTCGATCATTGCAGATAATTTGCGATCACCAGTGTCTCTAAACAGTGCCAGGACTGGCTTCCCCCACTCCTCGGCTTTGGCGATTTCGTAACCGACGCCCAAACTAGGGCTAGTGACCTCTGCGATAATTGCATCAGCTTGCTTAATCCAAGCAATATCATTGTTGTATATATCCTTGCTTTTGCCAGGCATGCCCATTGCAGTTAATGCTCCATCTGCAAAAATTTCCGTAAGCACAGTTGCTCTTGTTTTGATATGCAATACAAGCTCGGCATACAAGTCCGCATCGTCACGTCCTCCTCTTATAGAGCAGGCAAAGTATATTTTCTTAATCATAAGTTAATATTCATTATATATGGAAACCTTTAGTCGAGTAGTAAAAGGATATTGACAAATAAGCTAAAGCAGTGTATACTGCTATTACTGTCTTAAATTAAAGACAAATACCAATACAAACTAAAAAGGTACCAAATGCTTGGACTAAACAAAAAAACAAAAAAGTCGAAAAAATCGGCTAATAGTCAAAAGAGCGAAGCTAAAGCAATGCTTAAAGCAATAAAGGCACGCAAAAAAGCTCGCCCCGACGACTGCGTCTTTTGCTAAACGTCTAAACATTCTCGGATAGATAATACCTGTTTACTAAATAGGCATGTCTATTCAAGGGTACTAAAAACAAGAAAAGGAAGAAACAAAAATGGAAACAATTTTACGTGATATAGGGTACGAGATATTAGAGACCAGTGATGAACGATTTACCAAAATCGACGGAGAAGCATTTCAAATCGAAGAGCCTATTGTTTAGTTGCCTTCGGCTTCAGCTGGAGTCATGGTTGTTTTTAGGCAACCAATCGGATCCTGCGCGTCAGTGTCATAAAGCTCTTTGCCAGTAACTGATTCCCAGGATTTTTGCATTTCTAGGAGTTTTTCTTCAACCACAGCTTTGACATCACTGCTCAGTAGAGTAGTTGGGCAGTAGTGCGTGGTTTCGCTACCCACATCTTTATTTATCTGTATCTCAAAGCGAGTCAGTCCATTATTTTGCTCCGCAGGTTCTCCTAGCACATCACCAGCATTTACGGTCTGCCCTTTTGTGACAGCGACATTGATGAGGTGATCGTAGCCGACAGTCCAAGCTGAGCCGGCTTTTGGCTGAACAAATACTTCGAAATCAGAAGTTTCGGACTGTTCCTTTATGAACGTCACAACTCCGTCGATAGCTGACACGGCTTTTGTGCCGTCTTTGAGCGATGCAAATTCAAACGTTGGGTTCTGGCGTCCGCCACTTAGTGAGTCGCCAAAGACATAAAAGCCTTTCAAGCCTTGAGTGTCGAATTCTCGAACAGCGTAGTCATTGATATCTATATTATCGATACTATCGATGCCGATGTTCTGCAGAACAATGTCGGGTTCAGATTCTTCGCTAGTGGTTGTTTTGGCTGTGTCGTCTGCCTTAGAGTTGTTATTAACAACTCGGTAAGCGGCAAAGCCGATACCGGCTAACACTAATATAATGGGTATTAATAGAAGATGCGAGAAACCTTTTTGATTTTTTATTTTCATGAAATAAGCATAAACAAAACAACTGGAGTGGGCAAGGGTGTATAAAATGGAAGACTCCGGCCAAAGCCGGAGTCCCCTGGTAGGAATTATTGAGCAGAGTTCCCCGCCTACTTAGCGGTTCCCCGCAATAATCACCGCCTGGAGCCGCCTAGCCGTTTCATGGAGCAGTTCATGTTCTTTCTCCGACGAGCTGCGGAAACTCTGCAGGAAGGCTCCATGAAACCTGGCAAGGTGTTGCACAACAATTGGATCCGACAGTTTTGGTTTGCTGATCTTGCCACCGTCCGAATGATCCACTAGCTGAACAAGGTTGTTGACCTTAACCTGCCAGCCAGACATTTGCTCCCAGCAGCCGTCGACTGTATGGGCTAGCTCCTTGGCTTCATCGGTGCCCATAGCTAACTGATATCCGGCGTGGGAAATAGGCCAGTTGCCTGGGCCATTAGCACCGTTGAATACCCAGTTGACGTAAGCCATACTGAGCCCGTAATCGCAGCTGACGAGTTGGATGTGTGCGACCTCGTCTCCTACCTTCTTGCGATTCCAGGGTCGGACAATGCGGACTCGTAGGACGATCCGATCTTCGCTGTGCTCGTACAGCCACTTTGCATATGTATCCATGACTATCTCCAATCGCCTAGGCTTCTTCAGCCATCGGTTGTGGTTTGTTGTGGGTGATTAAGGTGCGCCAATCGCCTAGAGCTACACTCATCGGCTATGGTTCCTACTCCTACGCAGGAGTGTTTGGATATTATGACTAATAAGTAATGCGTGCAAGCATAAGTAGAATAATACTTAACATGTTAAGTATTAATTAGTCTATGGTCTGGTCGATCCAGTCGCGGAGTTCTTGGTTTAGATCATCAGGTGCAGTAAAAGTCATCATCGGCACATCTTCTACGGATGTTTGGCGGACGTCTTCTATCACAGCATGTTTGTGCTTATCGGTTGTGTACGAAGTAATAGTTACATATTCCATATCTTGAACTTTACCCTTCCAGAGAAAGCGTGCTGGAGCATGGATAAACTGCCCGCCAGTAACAAGCTTCTTGCGTAATAGGGAATTTAAGATAGTATCGGCCTGTTCCTGGTCCTCGGCGCTAATTTTTAGTTCGTAATATTTGGTCATACGAGTTTGTTTCTATTTTTCTCGAGCAATGACTTTGATGTGTATAACCTCGTCGAATCCAAATTGAGCATGTTCTTGACCACCACCGGACATTTTGTAGCCAGTAAATGGATTACAGGTATTCACATAACTCAGATTATTTTGGCTGACCATTCCAGATTCTAACTGTTGGGAGACTCGCATGAAGCGTTCCTTATCGGACGTGAAAATGTATGCCCCTAGCCCGTATTGTGTATCGTTTGCCATAAGTACTGCTTGATCTTCGTTAGAGAATGGAATGATAGGTAAAACTGGTCCAAACACTTCCTCTTGCCAGACTCGCATGTCTTTGGAAATGTTCGTGAGTAGAGTTGGCTCGTAGTACGCACCCTCCAGACCATCCGGCCGCTTACCACCAACGACAACTTTTGCGCCTTTCTCTACAGCATCGGCAATTTGCTCTTCTAGTAAGTCGAGTTGTCGTTTAGCAACTAACGGGCCAATGTCTGTATCTTTGTTTGATGCATCGCCGATTTTTTTAGTTTTGATTATTTTGGTTAACGCACTTACGACTTCTTCGACCTTGCTTTCGTGCACTATTAGTCGCTTTAGGGCGTCACACATTTGCCCACAGTTCGAGAATCGATTCATAAAGATAGTTCCAATGACATCACT
>JBBTYV010000023.1:0-2909 GCA_038061635.1 Patescibacteria group bacterium | reverse complement strand
CAGCAGGCCGAGGTGATCTGAACGTTATCCGGATCAAGCCTTTTAAACGGCAAAACATATAGAGCGATGGTTATGGACACTATACGTGGACGTAATCTAGTTCCAGCCCTAGCTTAATTGTCTAGAGCGATCAGTTTCGTGACGTCAGATAGCAGAACTGGTCTTATTTTTCTGACTGCTTAGTTTGTAGCCATCCTCTACATCCTATTAAGACTTTTGGATTGCAGTACGCTAATATTTCGTTCACATCGAGTTAGCGTCACTAAAGAAACAATTAAAGTGAAATAAGCCTGTAGAACCCCAACATGTAACCAATCGGACCCGGTGGCAGTAACCGGCAGCTCCTCCATTAAAAGCACCTCATCGCAAGATGGGGTATTTTTAATGGAAATAGTTATTTCGGTTACTGCCACGAGAGTGCGAGAAGAGCCTGAGGCTCTTTGAGTTTTCCATGCTTGCCCCGCGAGCATGGCGACGAAGTCGACACGTTGCCGAGCGAGAAAATAATAGTTAACCGGCAGCTCCTCCAAAAGCGCACCAGAGTAATTCTGGTGCTTTTTTGTTATCATATAAGACATGAATACTGAATTAATTAGGGCAACCACCGAAGACAAATTAATTCTCACTGGCCTGTTGTATGTACCGGCTACATCTTCTAAAAAGTTAGTTCTTCATATCCACGGTATGGGTGGAAACTTTTTTGCAAATCGATTCTTGGATTTTATATCGGAGGAACTTACGTCTAAAGGCTGGGCATTTTTAGCTCCTAATACAAGAGGTAATGATGCAATTACTGATATCCCTGTAGCAGGTCCTGATGAAAAATATGAACGTATTGGGAGCTACCGAGAATTATTTGAGGATTGTATAAAAGATATCAAAACATGGATTGATCTGGCGGAATCGAGAGGCTATACAGAAATTGTTCTACAGGGTCACAGTCTCGGAGCTGTAAAGGCCGCTTACTATATCGCGAAGACTCAAGACAATCGTGTAAGTAAGCTTGTCTTTATGTCGCCTCCAGACATGGTAGGTCTATTAGAAGCTGACAAAGCTCACGATGCAAATTTAAAGGACGCAAAACAGATGATGAAAGACGGCAGAGAAACCGACATAATGCCGGGTATAATCTGGGACTTCTACTACTTATCGCCTCGAACATTCCTAAATTTCTCCCAAAGAGGTAATGACATAGATGTGTTTAATACTTACGATAAAAAGAAATCATCAGACACGCTCGGAAATATTACAATTCCAGTATTGTCGATAACTGGAGGTAAAGATGACGCTAATATTTATACTGCAAACGAATCGATGAATGTTATTAAACAGAAAACCAATAAGTCGCCGAAATTTGACATCAGGGTAATTGACCGAGCGCCTCATAGCTACTTTAAACATGAACAAGAATTAGCTAGTTCAATTTCCGCCTGGATTTAGACAGTCACAGGGCTTTATCAAATTGCTTATGTTTAAGGGCTTTGTTATTCTAAAAGTGATGAATATCAAACCTCGAAGTATAAAAAATGACGAACGGGGAATTGGTTTACTTTTTGAAATACTGTTGGTTGTGGTCGTGCTTGCTGTAGTCGGCGGGGTTGGCTATAAGGTCATGAAGTCCAAAAAAGAGGACAAACCAGCTGTCACAACTAGTACCGAAACTACCGAAGAGTGGGCATATGTCGATATGGCGGTTGAAGGTGAGTTTGCTGACGCAGATGTTGTTCAGACAAGTGACGCTACTTGGAGGCTTTATTATGCTACACAGCCGGAAGTTGTTGGCAATAACTTCGAGATTTATTCGGCTACTTCGAGTGACGGAAAAACCTGGACCGAAGAAAGTGGAACTAGAAAAACAATGGCAACCTTCCCGGAAGTTATCAAGCTCAAAGATGGGCGCTACCGGATGTACTTTCAGTCAGCCGGTGTCATTAAAAGCGCCATTTCTGAAGATGGTTTAAGCTTTGTCGACGAAGCAGGAACCCGCATCGACAAAACCAATTCGGTTGATCTGACTTTCGACAATGTCGCGGCACCAACAATCATGCAGGACGAAGATGATCGGTTTGTAATGGTTTATCGCGGGACTATTAACGAGCGCTATGCCGAAAATACTCCAAACCCAACAACCCAGCTATTTATGTGGGCAACTTCTGATGACGGTTTAAGTTTTACCAAACAAGGTATTGCGGTTGATAGCCGTGACGCTACCCTAAACGGCCAACTCGACGGACCCGACATTGTTTTGTGGGACGACGGCGACTACCGGATTTTCGCGACAACCTACACTGGTGTTTATGAGTTTACTTTTGACGGCACAGCCTTCACTAACCCCACGCTTGCTCTTGCCGGTGAAGCCAAACAAACCGACATGGGCTTCAGCGGAGCGCCTCCAGGGGACCCAACGGTCGCAAAAATTGGGGACACCTGGTTTATGTACTATGGCAAAACCACTGGCATCGCATACGCCACATTAAAATAGACCACACACCCACTACGCTTTTGTTTATAGATTACACCGAGTATAGAATGTTCAAATATGTGTAGTTTTGTATCTGGCGTACTTCTAGGTCTCGGTGTTGCAACCGGTGCATATGCTGCGGGTGAAGTGATCGATCACAGCAAAACAGAAGTTGCAAGATGCGTTGTGAATCTTGATGAAGAGCCACAACTTGTACTGACGCTCCCAGAAGGTTGCGAGGACTTTAGGTTTCCAACAATACAAACTATAGACAGTGGCGTAGTGGTTGACACAAAATACCACCTTCCTCCAGCCGACGAATTTGTTGAATTAGAAAGGGTTGATCCGGTTGTTGCATATATTGTTCTTATCCTTGGCAGTACGGCCACAGCGGGTATATTTTGTTTAGTCTTTGATGAGTATTGATATGACGACAGACAACAGACCA
>JBBTYV010000022.1:0-14204 GCA_038061635.1 Patescibacteria group bacterium | reverse complement strand
AAGGTTACGCCAAACACGAAAAAGGTGTTTTCGAGGAAGTAACCAAAGCTCGCTCAGCGATGATGGGCGCTAAGTCTGTTGACGAAACCGCCAAAGCCGACAATATGCTAACTGGTGCGCTAAAAAGCCTTTTTGCTGTAGCCGAAGCCTACCCAGATCTTAAGGCTAACGACAACTTCAAACACCTGCAAGAAGAACTAGTCGACACAGAAGACAAAGTTCAGGCCTCAAGACGATTCTATAACGCTAACGTTCGTGACTTTAATGCCAAAATCCAAGTCTTCCCAAACACTTTGTTTGTAGGTATGCTCGGGTTCAAGTCTCGTGATTTCTTTGAAGTTGAAGACCGAGCTAGCATCGATAAGCCTGTAGACGTCAAGTTCTAAGAGGGGGCAAAACCACCCCATGTATAGTGCTATCGCTGCCAATAAAAGAAAGACAGTCGTCATTTTGGCTGTCTTTTTCGCGCTGGTAACCGGTCTAGCCTTGTTGTTTGGGAATATCTACCAGGATTACTCTATCACCTCATTTGTGCTGATATTCGCTATTTTCTATGCCCTTTGGGGCTTCTTTGGTTCGGCTAAACTTGCCTTGGGTATGAATGGTGCGCACGAAATCGCCAAGCAAGACAACCAGAGGCTATGGCGGACGGTCGAAAATCTTACTATTACCACCGGTATGGTTATGCCTAGGATCTACATTATCGACGACAAAGGCTTGAATGCCTTCGCGACTGGTCGCGACCCGGCGCACTCGGCAGTTGCTGTAACCACAGGACTACTTGAAAACCTTACCGATACTGAACTCGAAGGAGTATTAGCCCACGAACTAGGGCACATAAAAAATTATGACATTAGGGTGAGTATGATCGCCTTTGCACTTGTTACGGTGGTGAGTCTGCTTTGCGACTTCTTTCTGCGGGTAAGTTTTTGGGGTGGACGAGATAGCGACAACGACAGCAAAGCTGGCGCGGTTTTAGCGCTTATCGGACTAGTAGCTTTGATTCTATCGCCGATCGTAGCTATGATGTTACAACTTGCCATTAGCAGAAAGCGCGAATACTTAGCGGATGCTACTGGCGCGTTGACGACTCGTTACCCAGAAGGTCTTGCTAGTGCGCTTGAGAAGATTAAAAAAAGCGGATCGTCGCTACGGCGCCAAAACACCTCCACGGCACATTTGTTTATTGCAAATCCCCTTAAGGGCAAGTCTATAGGTGGACTATTTAGTACTCATCCTCCGATCGAGGAGCGGGTTAGTATTTTAAGATCGATGGAAACAAAGGTATGAGAAAGCTGATAAAAAAGAGGAAATTACCGTCGCAAACACGTGGTGCTGGAAAGACTCGAAAAAAGCGTCTGCCGGAATATCAGAGTTTTCGTCTGCAACAAAAGATAAAAATCAAGAACTACAAACCGTTGCCATCGGCCTGGAAGCTCTGGAAGAGTTCACTTCAGATGTTTTGGAAGCATAAAAGAACTATTGGGTTATTTCTGCTCGTTTATGCGGTTTTATACATCATTTTTGTGCGTGGTTTAAGCGGGGGTATTAATCTGGGCGAACTCCGAGAAGAACTTAAGGCCGATAATTCAACAGCTACAAGTATTTTAACCAGCGTGACGCTTTTTGGGGTATTGGTGTCGACTTCTGGCACAACAAGTAGTGAAACAGCATCTATTTATCAGGGTTTATTATTGGTGGTCGGATCGTTGGCTTTTATTTGGTTACTTCGGCAACTGTCGGGCGACAAACCAGTACGCATTCGAATTCGTGATGCCTTTTATAGGGGGATGCAACCACTCATTCCATTCCTTATTGTTATGTTTGTTATCGCTCTAGAATTCACACCACTGAGTATCGGCGGGTTTATTTTGAATATAGTTATGGCCAATGGCTTGGCCGGTAGCGGGAGTGAGCTGTTTGGGATTTATGTAATCTGCATACTACTAGTCGTATTGTCGCTTTATCTTGTTAGCGGGACGCTTGCAGCGCTTTACATTGTGACACTACCCGGGATGGAGCCTTTGCGGGCGATTCGCGCATCGCACCAGGTTCTAAGGATGCATCGTTGGTCAGTTGTTCGGAAGTTTGTGCTGCTTGTCTTGTTTCTGCTAGGTGCAGGACTGGTGATTTTTATCCCCTTGCTTCTAGCAGTGCCGTCGTCGTTAACCTGGATAAATGAATATATCTTTTTTGCTGGGTCGGTAAGCGGCTTCGCCATCTTCCATATCTATATGTATAACCTGTATAAAAGTTTGCTATGAAGTCTAGAGTTGAAGAGCTAAAGAGTTTACTTAATAAGTACTCTTATGAATACCACGTACAGGACAAACCGTTGGTTTCAGATGCGGTCTATGACAATTTGTTTTCAGAGCTTAAAAAGCTCGAAGCCGAGTCACCCGAATTAATAACTCCTGACAGCCCAACTCAGCGCGTTGGAAATGAGCTTCTAGAATCTTTCAGAAAAATTAATCACTCTAGTCGGATGCTTAGCCTAAACGATGTGTTTAGTCGAGAAGATGTCGAGGCATGGTTTAAACGAATAGACAAACTTCTGCCAGGGCGAAAACACGAATACTTTGCAGATATTAAAATGGACGGTCTGGCTTGTGCGCTGGTGTATCAAGACGGACTGTTTCAGCAAGCTATCACCAGGGGCGATAGTTATGTTGGGGAGGATGTAACTGCAAACGTAAAAACAATTTCTAGTGTGCCGCTACGCTTACGCGAAAGTAGTGACCAAAAAGCAAAAACCTTACTTAAGGGTCGTACTGAAATTAGAGGCGAGATAATAATGTACAAAGTAGACTTTGAAAACCTCAACAAGGAGAGGGTAAAGTCTGGTGAACAGGCCTACGCTAATCCACGAAACCTGGCTGCTGGAACAATCCGCCAATTAGATACAAAACTTGTAGCACTACGACCGCTAAGGTTTAGAGCCTACGATCTAATCAGGGAGAACGAACAAGAAGTACCTACGCATATGGAAGCGTATAGGCTTTTACGCGAGCTAGGAGTTACTGCAAATACCCAAGCTACCACATTCGATTCTTTAGATGGGGTATTGAAATACGTTGATGAGTGGGACACAAAACGACACGAACTTCCATTCATTACTGATGGTCTTGTTATAAAGGTAAATGATAGAAAACTATACAAAGACCTAGGGGTTGTCGGCAAACAACCTCGCGCTGCCGTAGCGTACAAGTACGCTGCAGAAGAAGCTACGACAATTCTAAAAGACATTGTTATTAGCATTGGTCGCACTGGTGCTGCAACACCAGTTGGTGTCTTCAATCCTGTCTCGATAGCCGGAACAACCGTCCAGCATGCTAGTTTGCACAACGCGGATGAAATTGCTCGCAAAGATATTCGAGTTGGCGATACGGTAGTGATTTATAAAGCCGGCGACATCATTCCTCAGGTCGAGAAGGTTTTGTTAGAGCTTCGCCCTAAATCTTCGAAGCAGTTCGAATACGAAAAAGAACTAAAGCGCCAATACCCTGAACTGGAGTTTGTCCGACCAGAAGGCGAAGCTGTTTATAGAGTTAAAGGTGCTAGCGGGCCTTTACTACTCAAAAAAGGGCTCGAACACTTTGCTTCGAAAGGCGCACTCGACATTGATTGGTTGGGGGAGAAGAACGTCGTAGCTCTAGTAGACGCAAAGCTCGTGCATGACCTTGCTGATATATTTACTCTTACTAAAGAACAGGTTGTTGAGCTAGAGCGCTTTGCAGACTTGTCAGCAGAGAACCTCGTTAGTGCCATTAAGGCAAAAAAAACTTCCACACTGCCACGGTTTATATACGGCCTTGGTATTCGGCATGTTGGCGAGCAGACATCGATTGATCTCGCCGAGCGATTCAAAATACTTAACATGTTAAGTATTGCTACGCTTGATGATTTGCGTGCCGTTAATGGCGTTGGCGAAATCGTTGCCGAATCGATCCTGGGCTGGTTTGCCGACCCAGACAATCAAAAGCTTCTAGAAAAGTTTGAAAAACTCGGCGTCAAGCAAACCTTTGAGTCTAAAGCCAAAGGCAAGCTCCACGGCCAGAGCTTTGTAATAACCGGAACACTTGAAACCATGAGTCGTGACGCTGCGGCAAATCGCATTCGTGAACTGGGTGGTACTTTCCAAACTTCTGTCGCCAAAGGAACGACATATTTAGTAATGGGCCAGAAAGCAGGTCAAAGCAAAGCCGACAAAGCTCGCTCTCTGGGCACGAAAGTCATCGAAGAAACAGAACTCCTTAAAATTATTGGATAGCCTCTGGGTTTTATGTTATAATATATAGATGTCTAGTCATAATATGCCCCCTGTGTCCCACCTTGGCGCCTGGGTGGCTACCGAAAGAATAATTCACGAAGGCATGATGCCCGATTGCAGGGAGACGTTGCTCGAATTAGTCGAACCACCCCTGAAACCAGCAGTCGGACTGCTTTATGATAAGAACATTCAGACTCTAGGTAGTAGCTGTAATTATCAGGATTTTATTAGAGGAAGAGCCACCGTGACGTTAGCAGCTGACTCGCTTTCTGGACGAAATAATACCATCGCTAGTCTTTATCCTCATAGCCAACGGGACACGGTAGGCGTGACACGGCTTAAAATCATCGGCCTACTTATCCCCATAGATCCGTCGGATAGCCCTTCAGATGTCGGGCTAAAAGCACTTGGGATTGCAGAACAATTCGAACCACAACCTTTTTCATGGGTCCAGAAGTGGACTATAGATGAAGTTAGGCAGCATTTTAAAACTAAAGGTGAGATAGATAGCACAGATGTAACAGACCAAACCCTTATAGATACTCTAGTTAATGATGGCTACTATTATGACCCTAAGTGCGGCCTATTCTTTTTGAGTGAAGAACAGTGTCGGAAAGCCGCTGAAGCTACACAGCCTAGACTCTTGACTTTTTGAAAGCATAAGCGTGTAATATACGCATAGCTTCGGGCGAACCGGCTCATCGAAGTCAAACAAAAACGTTTAATCAAAAACAAAAAGGGACCCTTTGAGCCAGGGTGGGCGCGCCCGAGGCTTTTTTTATCTCTGATATTTGTTAGAATGGTATCTGTTTTTACTACAAAAATGGGGCCGTGGTATAACGGTAACATGCGTCCATGGCATGGACGAGTTGGGAGTTCGATTCTCCCCGGCTCCACCATGGCGGCCTTACCAGAACCATTGCCGACAACGGCAGCGGTCAGTAGGTCCGCCTTGGTCCCGGCAGAACGGAAGTGGCAGGCATCGGGCCTGCCACTTCGTGTTTTGGCCTCCGAACGTGCAGATGCGGCCCGGGAGCTGGTCCGACCAAAGTTGGCGTGAGCGGCGATGATCTCGCTGAACGGTTCCCTCAACTGATCGTCGCTGACCGTGTTGTTGTCGACGTACAGCCTTTCGAATATCGCCTGATTAAGTAGCCGTCGGTCTGAGTCCCTGACCTGTCGGTACAGCGACCCCGTCTCACTGAGAAGTTGAAGAGCCGCCTCAAGTAGTGCTGCTCCTATGGAGAGATCTGCCTCGACCTCGTTCAATTGTTCCCGGATTCGGAGCCGCTTGTGCTCGATGCTGTTGAGGCGCTGAGTGATCTTGTTCTTGGTTGCCAAACCTTCGGCCGCAAGATCGAGAAGGTTCTCCTCCTGGACGTCGAGCGAAGCGAGCTCCTTACTTAACTGACCTCTTCGAAGATTGGTTGAACGTTGCGTATCAGCCAGTGTTTCAGCGAGGCTCCGTCGGACCGTACTGATGAACTCCTGTGTGAACCGGATTGTTCCGTAGTGGCGGACGACAGCCGCTTCGACTCTCTCAAGGGCTAGGTGTGGTTGTTCGCAGAGACCGGCGTGCTTGTTGCTGCATACGAAGTAGTCGTATTGGCCACCGTTGCCTCGGCTTCGCTGAAAGTGCAGCCGAGCCTCGACACCTCGATCATGGCAGCTCCCACACCACAGACTGCCCTTGAGGTAGTGACGATGAACGCGATCGCGTTCTTGCGCTCCCCGCCTGACCTCTTGAACCTTCTGCACACGGTCGAATAGGTTTTGGTCGATCAGTGCTTCGTGGCGCCCACGGTATTCTTGGCCCGCATGGCGGACATACCCGAGGTAGTAACGGTCACTGAGCATTGACGAGAGCTTGGCGTCGGACACAGGACCCGAGCGGTAACGGCCAGGTCGGGTCGTGAGGCCGCGGTCGATGAGATAGTGGCAGAGTCTGGCAAGTCGGCATCCGAGGCCAGGACGATTGCGGCCGAGATGGTATCTGACGGCCTGATGGCCGAGGACATGCGGTATGTCGATGGAAGTTACGAGATGGTGTTGACCTTCCCGTACCAGCGTTTTGCCGATCATCTAATCGCGCGGCACCTCTTGGACAAACATCTCAACACGGACAGCGAGGCGACTGTGCGACGCAGCCTCTATGCCAACCGGCCGCTCGGTGCACTTTTTTTCGTAGAGGGCTGGAGCAGCCAGTATGCGGAGCCGGGTCTCGCGTCGGCGATCATGCTGGAGTTTCCCGAGCGAGTAAAACGGCTGGGTCTGAATTCTGAGCTCGTGTATTACCTGCCGAGGGCGCGGCGCCGTGTTGATCCATTCGCACGGACCTTTCTCGACGGGCTGTACTGGCGTGACTCGTCGGCGTTCACTGCTGACACAATCCGGGTCGTCGATCGCCTGCTCGGCTTCGACGTGAAGTGGATTACCGATGAGATGTTCGAAACACTGACCGGGCTCGCCGCACGACCGGCACACCCTCTAAATGCGGCAGCTCTTTGGGCGCGGCTCTCGGCCATGTCGATGCACGTACGCGACCTAACGTGGTCGGAGTCACTGCGCACCGCTGAAGCCACATCGAATATTTATCGCCTGAACGCATGGGCTGAGCGGTCGTCGCGCCCGGTGACGGACGGAATGGTTGCGCTTAACGAGATGCGTGTGCTCGCGTTGGCGCTGACGACGACAGATCGAAAGCTACGAGACCGCTGCACCAGGTCCCTTGTGAGGCTTGGCGAGACCCAGCATGAAGCGCTATTCGAGGTGACCCTTGAGGCGATGAACTTCAATGACCCGTACGTCTCGGAGCGGCTAATGGCTGCATGTTACGGCGTGTGTATGCGTAGGTGGGCGCGTGAGTCGAATCGGATGGCCTTTACTTCGGCCGTTGTTCAGCTCGCGAAACAGTTGGTCGACAAGCTGCTCGGACCGGCCGGTCAGAACTTCACGTGGCATACGCTGACTCGAGGTTATGCCATCGGGTTGGTTGAGATGGCGCGCAAGTTGCACCCGCGCGCGCTCCCACGAACTCTGCTCAGCAGGGTTGTACCTGATCCGGGCCGTGCTCCAACTCCGTTCCGTTCCGTCAGCCGGATCCAGGATGCCGACACAACAGATGGCAAGCACGCCATTCACATGGACTTCGGCAACTACACCATGGGCCGACTGGTCACCAATCGCCAGAACTACGACATGGCTCACTCGGAGTACCGTCGGATTCGTCGCCAGATCGAGGATCGAATTCGCATCCTGGGCTACTCCAAGGAGCTGTTTGGCGAGATTGCCCAGCAGATCCACCGTTCAGGTTGGAGCGAACGCGGCGGCAAGAAGACTGACCGCTACGGCAAGAAATACTCGTGGATCGCGTACTTCGAGATGTACGGCCTACGTGACGCGCTTGGTTTGCTCGAAGACGACTGGCATGACAACGTGCGCTCGTCTGACTGCGACATAGACCCAAGCTTCCCACTAGAACTGCCGACTTGGTCTGCCCCGCTTCCCGATGTGTTCACAACCTCCCCGACCGCACATCGAGACTGGCTGGAATACGGCTCGGTTCCGGATTACCGCGACGTTCTCGACCGCACGAATGTAGACGGCGCAGTTGGCGATTGGATCCTCCTCGATGCGACCATTCGGCAGGAGGGATCTCATGGTCGGGAAGTCGTTGCACACGTCACTTCCGTGATGGCGACCATGGCCAACGTTGAACGTCTGAAACTTGAGTTTGAAGCGGGACGGAGCTTCGGCGATCATGGAATTCCAGAGGGAGGCACCGACTACTACACTTACCTCGGCGAGGTTCCATGGTCACGTCGCTACGGAGCGGACGTGCGCACCTCAACTGGGGCTCCCAAACGCATGCGGGAGAGGGCCTTCGACTACTACGCGGGTGGTCGATGGAGCGCTGGCATACCCGTCGAGGCCGCGACACGCCATTGGGCGTGGGAGTCGTACCACAGTGAGCTGAATCAGGTTGGAGGTGTCAACTTCCCGGCGCCGGTGCTCGCTGAGTTTCTAGATCTCCGGTCGGCTGGTGGGTCATCTGACCTCATCGACAGCGCTGGCAAGGTCGCCACGTTGGTACGAGTAACACCTGGCCCCGCCTTCGGATCGCACTATCTGTATATCCGGCGAGACCTCCTCAATCGATATCTCCACGCACGCCGGCTGCACCTGGTTCGTGGAGTGTGGGGTGAGCGGACAATGCATTACGACTTCTTTAAAGATGGCGACATTTCGGATGAGATGCGTGACCCATTTGTGCGTCGCGTGAACAACTTTCGCTTCACGGACTGTGGAGGGATCTGGTCGACGCAACGGGGTGAGCTGAGGGACTGAGCGCCTGGCGAAGTTGTGTCGGGGAGACTCCCGTGTCGAATCCCAAGCGTTGACGATCTCGTGCGCGACCACCACTCTCGCGGCGAAATGCGAGTTGTTGTACAATGTCATCGGGTAGACGGCGTTGTTGCTAATGCTCTCCTGCGGGTTGCAATGGACTCGGGGGATGGCGATCTATCCGGTTCCGGTACTCGCAGTTTTCGAGGCGGAGAGGAGACACATGCTTGCCAGTCTCATGCCTGGACTTCGCAGTCTTCGCGCGGCCTTTCTCACAGGGGCTCTTCTGCTCGGGTCGTTGTATGTTCTGTTCGGTGCGGAATGGACAAAGGATGTGCGGGTTCGCGCCCCGGCAAGGACGATTATTGAGTTGTCGCCCTATGTGCCGATCGGACTTCTCGCGCTGGCGTGCTTGTTGGTGGGTTCGCTATACATGACCAGTCTGGAGGGACTTGTTGACTTCGTCCACCGACGTTGCCTGCTTGTTGATCAAGCGAAGAAGCGAACCCGAGTAGCGCGTCGGGTGCTTCGTGCGGTGGCTCCGCTCAGCGTTTCGGCGCGAGCGCGCATCACAGTCGAGGCGAAACACTTCTTTGACGAGCATTCGAAGGCCACTTGGGTTGACAATGAGGCTGCGGTCGTAGCTCGTGAGGCGTTCGCTTGTCAAGTCCTCGCCGATCTCCTGTGGCTGGAAGGCAAACTCGCCGGCTCATCACTGGAGAGTCCATACGATCAGTACCGCTCGGAGGGCGAATTGCGCCTCGGTACGGCTTTAGTCCTTCCGCTCGTCGCTGGGGCAACTGGTTATGCGTTGCACGTTCGGGGATGGTACTTAGTTCTACTCGTCGGGGTCACGGTGTTAGTCGCATTGAAGCTCGCAGACTACGGTCTTTATTACTTCAAGCGCGCACACAGTTTCGTTGCTCACCATGTCTCTGACGGAACAATCCTGACGCCCTCGATGGAGACATTGCGGAGAACTGGATATCTAGGTTCGGATCGGAGCGGCAATCTTGATTGATATGAAAGGAGCAAACGATGGCTAATAGTGAACTAATCGAATTTGGTCCTCGCGACCGGCGGTTGATGGGATCGTGGACCATTCCAACAGACAGAGACTCTAACTATCCGTTGGTGATACTCGCGACAGGCGACGGTCCCAGCGGCAGTAAGGGCCAGACCTGGCAACAACTGGTGCCACGACTCACAGCCGCGGGCATGGCGACCTTCCTTTTCGATTTCTCGGGTCTTGGTCATTCACCGGGCGTCTACCGAGACTTGACGTTGTCGATTGGGTGCGAGAATTTTCGGAGCGTTATGAAGTACCTCAAGCGCAACGGATCGCATGACAAGAAGAGACTTGGCGTGATCGGAGCCAGCTACGGCGGCAATGTAGCGCTCCTAGAAGCCGCGAACTATCCACAGATCAAAGCGATAGGGCTGAAGTCTCCCAGCTCGTTTCTTCCTGAGGGGTATCAGCTTCAGTACGGCGAGGGGGTGATGAAAGCGTGGGGCGAGGAGGGGTACTCGGAGGTTGTAGGGCTGAATTACTCGGCCGTAATCGACTCCCTCCTGCACAACACCTTCGCTGCGGCGACCAAGATCCGCGCCAAGGTGCGTATTGTGCAGGGAGACGCCGACTCAGCCGTTCCGATTCGTCACTCGCGTGACCTCGTGCGATTGCTGCCTGACGGATCCTTGCTGGAGATTGAGGGTGCCGATCATTGGTACGCGAACGGCGACGAATGGGATCGAATGGCGGACGACCTCGTTGCCTTCATGGCCGGCAACCTGTGACGCACGGCCCTACCGCCAGTCCGAGGTCCGACTCAGCGAGCGAGCTAGAGGAGTCGTACATAGCGGCAATGTCGAGGCCAGCGGTCGTCAGCGCGTACGCAGCCTGGGGAACTATCTCAGAAGCTGAGCGCCTGTGCCTTGACTTGTGCACGCACCCGAAACCAAAGGTGCTCGACCTTGGCTGTGGAGCGGGCAGGCTCGCGGGTCATTTCTTGGACTCCTGCGAGTTGTACGTCGGTGTAGATGCATCAAAAGAAATGGTTGGGGTTGCGAGTGAAAAGTTCCCAAGTCTTAGGTTCTTCGTGGACGACATCGTGACGCAGGCTCTTCCTCGGTCATCGTTCGATGTCGTGTTGCTTATGCACAACGTTATCGACAGTCTTCACCCCATAGAAAGACGCGTCACTCTTCTACACCGCTGCCACGAGTGGCTGCTGGACGGTGGCGTCGTAGTCATCTCATCGCACCTGACCCGCGAGGGCCAGAAGGCCGGGTATTACAGCGAGGACTACCACGGGGTGTCAGTATCGAATTACAGATCGTCGCTGGATGAATTCGTTGAAGAAATTGAGGCAGTCGGCTACGTCGTCGACCTGGCGGTCCGCGACTATCGCGGGAACACGGCTGACTGGGCTTATCTTGCTGCGCGTAGCTCGGGAGTTGGCCGCAGCGGTCCTTGAACCGACGTGGGCGCGGCGTAGAGGCAAAGCGATGAGGATTACATGTGTGACTTCCCGGTATCTGCCGAACTTTCGCCACTTGGCGCGCCTATGTGAGGTTGACCAAGCGGTCGTCATGGATCTCGCACCGTTGCCAGATCGAAATCGCGACTCATTTGTTAACCGGAATCGAATCATGAACCGCGGAACTGCTGTTCCCCAATGGTTGACAATCCCAGTTCTCCGGTCCCGCGGTCAATCCGTTCGCGAGACACGAATCAATCTCACAGATCTGAGGTGGCCGATTGGTCACATCAATGCTTTGCGCCTGTGCTATCCGCAACATCAACAAGTCGCCCCGGGTTTCGTTGACGGGTTGTCAGCGTCGCTGGAGATGTCGGACGGGTTGCTACTTCGCGCAAACCTTGCGGCCCTAGCTCACTTGATGCGATCGCTGCAGTGCCACTCGAAGTTTCCCGTGTTGCAGAGTTCGCTGGTGGAAGACCACGCCGAGTTTCATCGTCTGGCGGTCGCAACCCGTTTGGGTGCCTCAACCTACGTTGCTGGATCCGTTGAATGGGAGTTGCTGACTGGATCTAACGAGGCGTCGTTACTCAGGGATGCAGGAATCGAGCTCGTGCGTAGTCCGGATCTACCGCCAGAGCATTTTGATTCGCAGTTGGTGACCACTCTGTCGTGCGTGCACACCATTTGCGGGTCCGGCTTAGACAGGGGGCGTTCTGTCTTGAACGACCTCTCGCAATTCCTGAATCCAGAATGAAGGCAAGTCGCGGGTTCCGGGAACTCATTTCCATTTGCTGCGTGCGCTCCGATACTTCGTCAATATCACCGTTCACCTCAACGGCTAACGCCCCGCTGCCTGAGCCGCAACTACATCGTCACGGCGTGGCGCGACTCGCAACTTGCTACGTGGGCGGTTGCTGTGCGGTCGTCACCTGAGCATGTGGCGGTAGGTTGTCGGTATTCACAAGATACACGTCCTCGACAACGAATAGATGATCGCACTAATCCTCGCGGGCGGATTCGGAACGCGGTTGTGGCCCCTCACAAAGCAGCTTCCGAAAGCGCTCCTCAGGGTCGGCAACCAGACGTTACTGGAGAGGTTGCTGGTTGACCTAGACACCGTAACGGGAGTTAGGAAGACAGTAATTGTGTCCAATGGCCTCTACTACGAACAGCTTCATCAGTGGGTCGCCGGTCACCCACGCGCGACCAATACGATCGTTATCAATAATGGTGTAAAATGCGCGGAGGACCGTCTTGGGGCAGTCGGTGATGTGGCGGCGGCGATTCGTGCACTTTCGATCAAGGACGATCTCTTTGTTGCTGCCAGCGACTGCTTCTTGACGTTTTCACTCAAGGGGTTTATTGATTGCTTTGAGTTGCGCGGTGGGAATTGGATCGCGGTGAAAGAGGAGATGGATCGTTCGATCCTACGAGATGGCGCAGTGGCGGTGGTTGATCAAAACAGCTGCGTCACGTACGTCGAGGAGAAGCCCGACACTCCGAGGTCAAGCCTTGGTGTCTACCCCTTCTACATTTATGAGAGAGCAGTTCTACCGCTATTTGACGTCTTCCTAGGCGAGGGCAATAATCCGGATTCGCCTGGGCGCTTTCCAGAATGGCTGTACACCCGTCGGCGAATCTCGGCCTATGTGTGCGGCGGTGCTTACCACTGCTACGACCTCGGAACTCGAGAGTCGTACGAAGAGGCGTGCTCGCGGATCGAGACGGGTACGAATGGCTAGCGGCTCAGCGTTGGGGAGGTCACCACGAGCAGGTCGCTCATTACCCGAGACCAAAATCGGACAAGTGGCGTTTGCGGACGCGTTTGTAGGTCGTTCCATTGGGATGGTTTCAGGGTGAGGCGTTGGCATGCAGTCGCAGGACGCAAAATTGCGGCGGCAACATCAAAACCGAAACGACATGCTGGCCGCTCGCTCGCGAGGGCAGTAGTCAAGCTTGGTGAAGGTATCGGCGTAAGTTGCACTTGCCCGTTTCAACCGATGATGCCCACCTCGTCAGTCGTTCTCAACTGGAAGCGATCCCCAAGTGCATCCAAGATCCTGCACGAGTAGGCATCTTGTACCAAATCGGCTACCGCGAGTCGGCCGACCCATGCCACGGACCGCGATTCGCTGGAAGGTCTCAATTCGCCGGCGACGTAGCTGCACGCGAACACGATCGAAATCGTGCTGTGGTTGGGACTCTCGTAGATTCCCGACGGGCGTTGAACAGTGACTTCGACGCCTGTCTCCTCAAGTGTCTCGCGTATCACCGCTTCGCTGAGCCGTTCCCCGACCTCCACGAGTCCGCCGGGGAGTTGCCAAAGACTGTTGTCGAACCGTTGGATCAGCAGGAAAGCATCAGCGGTTTCATCGTAAATCGCCGCTCCCACGCTCACCCAATGCCGGTTTACCACGGTCTGATTTTAGCGTCCGGTCCGACGATGCTTGGCAGAAGGTTGAGCCGGAGGCCGAGCGTGCTCGACCTGGTTCAACGACCTGCGCGCAAGAGAGCGATCGTTGCCCTACCGCCGCAGGCTCTCGTTCCAAGACTGCTGATCGAAGAGACTTGCTGCTCCGAAAAAGACTGCACCGAGACAGTTGACGGGAACATGTGTTCGGGCGAGAATTAGGTCCTCATGGAGACGACTAGGTGAGCGAAGCATTCATCATCATGCAGATTGGCAGTCCCAAAATGGATGCGGTCTGCGATGGTGCGATGGTCCCGGCGATCGAGGCGGCGGGCTTCGTTGCGAGACGGGTCGATCGGCACAACACAGGTGATCTCTTGAAGAGCGAGATCGTCGCGTTTATCGAGCGATCTGACATCATCGTCGCCGATCTCACGAACGAGCGGCCGAACTGCTACCTGGAGGTTGGCTACGCGATGGGCCTAGGGAAGAAAAAGAATCTGATACTTACCGCTCGCGAGGATCATCACCACGGCAGCTCAAACCACGTCAAGGGTGGTCCAAAGATTCATTTCGATCTTGAGGGCTACGACATCCTCTTCTGGGATCCCGAGAAACTTGACGACTTTCAGGCCGAGCTTCAAAAGCGAATCTCCCGACGTTTCGCGATCGTGCAGACGAGCACTCCAAACGTTCC
>JBBTYV010000021.1:0-1181 GCA_038061635.1 Patescibacteria group bacterium | reverse complement strand
CAGCCACAGCTGCCAAATATTCTGACGACCCGAGCACTAAAGACAAGGGTGGGGAAATAGACTTCCTAATCGACAAAGTCGACCGTAACGTCCCAGCCGAGATGACCAGCGCGCTTTATGCCCTCCAGCCTGGTGAAATATCTGGGATAGTGAATGTCGGTTATGGTCTAGAGATTGTTAAGAATCTAGAAGTCAAAGACGGCAAGATTCGCGCTGCCTATATTTTGTTCAACTTCAAAGATATGCAGGTGTTCCTAAATACCGAAAAAGAAAAGAACAAAGCTACAACGTATATAAAGTTATAGGAAATGAAACACCCGCCCTCTCGGGCGGAATGTCTCACGCTCGAGAGGACGGGTAGGTGTCCCCTTGTTACCACTGCTTGTCGCCACCCGCTTTAACCCAGCGCTTGCCGTATTCCTCGCCAGCCTTGGTCACCTCAGCGATTCCTAGGTCCTGGCCTATGACTGCCATCGAATGGACCAAGACTTCGTCCGAATCATCAGTCCATTCAAGGTGTGTGACCCGGCGTGTTCTCTTACTTTGCCGAATCAAATCATTGGCTCTGGGTGCCTCAGCACTTGGCATTGACTTAGGCCTTCCCTTAAGCCGGGGATCTCCTTTGAACAGCGGCAGGATCCATAAGTAAGGACGCTTTCTTCCACCCTCACTCGGCCACTCGACTGCAAGTATTGCGTACCGGAATTCGGCGATGCGGAGAATGTCCCCAACACTTGGAATGCGTGGGAGTCTGCTGATACCAACACCGAACCCATTGTCTCTGTCAACGTGCATAAAGCTCATACTTCTCTCCTAACTCGAAGGGACGGGGTGATTATAGCATTTACCAACTATTTAGCAATATATACAAGTAAATGATTAAGCTATATTGATTTGTGTGATTCTTGGATATGAAAGAGCCCCTTTGGCCCCTTCATCCACTCTTTGCAGAGTGAAGAGGAGCCTCAGGGGCTGGGTGGGTGTGGTACCTCACATGATGAAGCCGGATTGCCTTACTGGTGTGAGTACCCAGTCGTCTTGAGGTCGGACGATGATGACGGCAGCGCCTCCGCCTTCACGCTCCAGCTTGATAACTGCCACTGGGCCGTTCTCGGAGCCAGGAGTGAAGGGGTAGTACTCGTCGCCTGCAGTGATGAAGCTTGCCGAGTACCTAGTACCGA
>JBBTYV010000020.1:0-3499 GCA_038061635.1 Patescibacteria group bacterium | reverse complement strand
TTTGGACATGTCGTACTTTTCTTATTATTGTTAGTTTTAGTCGCTGCGATCGGGTTGGTTGCTTGGCGAGTAAGTAATTCCGAACAAGGCAAAGAGAAAAACGTCACCACAAATTCTTCAGAGCTCGAGAGCTTCTCTTTCAACGCTGTTGGCGACTTTAGTAGTAGCGAAAACGCCGATCTAGTGTTGAATAAAATTGGTGAATCAAATTCTGACTTTACCTTAGCTCTTGGCGACCTTGGCTACGCTGGCAACGGTACTGAACCCGCCTGGTGCGATTTTGTTAAGGAACGGATTGGCGACACCCATGCTTTCGAACTTGTCGCCGGTAATCATGACGACGGAACCAGCGATGGGGATATTTTAGAATACCGAAAATGCCTGCCGGACAAACTGAGCGTAACTGGTGACTACGGCATCGAATATTTCTTTGACCATAAAACCCTGGTTCGAATAATAATGATATCGCCAGATATAGATAACCACGGGTTCGTATACACAAACGGCACTCCGCACTACGAGTGGCTAAAGACTACGATTGAGGACGCTAACACACCGTGGGTGGTCGTCGGCATGCACAAAAACTGCATTACTCCAGGTATAAAAACCTGCGAAATTGGTGCTGATCTTTTAAATCTGCTGGTCGAAAAGAAAGTTGACCTGATCTTGCAGGGCCATGAACACGGTTACATGCGCTCGAAGCAACTGGCCCTTTCGACAAGTTGCACTAGCATTGTCATTAACGAGACCAACCCCGCCTGCATCGCTGACGAAGGGATCGATTTCAAGAAAGCCGTTGGCTCACTGCTCGTAATCAGCGGCGCAGGCGGCTATGATCTACGCGAAATCAACCTGGACGACCCAGAGATCGGTTATTTTGACGCCTGGAACGGTAGCAACGTTGGGAACTCATATGGTTTTGCCAAGATTACAATCGACAGCAGCCACTTGGCTACTGAATTCGTTTCTGCAAGCGGTACCTTCACCGACTCCTTCGAGATAACAAAATAGGTTTGGTACAATAAAGATAGATGTTATTGGTTAAAAAGAATTTTCAGTTTTTTGCATATATATTAGGTTTTTTGGTTCTGCTGCTTGGGTTCATAGCTTGGGGACAAGGTTTCGGGTGGCAGTTTAATGATTTATCAGCTTATGACCTGTTCCCGCTGTTTGGCATTTTGGCCTTTAGCCTAATGTGGACGCACTACATTGTTAGCGCCAAATCTCTGTATCTAAAGATTCCAGCGACTGAAACAAAAAACTACTTTAAATATACCGGTCTGCTGGTACTAGTATTCTTACTTCTCCACCCCGGAATATTGGTTTGGCAACTATGGCGTGACGGTTTTGGCTTGCCTCCGGGCAGTTACTACTACAATTATGTAGCCATAGGTTCACGTTGGGCCGTACTGCTCGGAACGTTTAGTTGGTTTGTTTTTATAGCATACGAATTCCACCGCAAGTTTAGTAAGCGCACTTGGTGGAAATACGTGTCTTACGGCTCGGACTTTGCTATGGTGGCCATTTTCTTTCACGCCCTAGAGCTGGGTCCGGAGCTTGCGCAAGGTTGGTTTCGAATGGTCTGGTTGTTTTACGGAGCCAGCTATCTAGTGTCTGTTATTTATCTACGATTCAGTAAAAATAAATTAAATAAGGAGTTGAGATGAAAAAAATATTAATGGTTTTAATAGCGCTTGTTCTAGTAGGTGGCGGGGTTTATTGGTTTGTAATCAGAGATACTGCTAGCGATACTACAAAAGAAGAAGACACAACAACCCTCACAACAGCTGACGTGATAAAAGCCACCATAATCACCTACACCGACGATGGTTTTGTCCCTGCTAAATATCTAGGAAGCGTTGGAGGCACCCTAACCGTCCAAAATGATTCGTCATCAGACGTCGATTTTGAATCAAACGACCACCCGACTCATACTAAAAACAGCGAACTAAATGTTGGTACGGTTAAAGCCGGCGAAAGTAAGACCATTGACCTATCCAAAAAAGGCGAGTGGGGCTTCCACAACCACCTGAACTCGACTCATACGGGCTCGATCACTGTCGAATAACTTTAGCGCCAGCTCGAACGGGAACCTACAGGGGAAAATTTTGATCCCATCTGCGTATACGCACCAGATAGTGTAACTAGCAACCAAGTTACTAACCATCCCCAGGCTTCACTCGGCATAGCAATTGCTGCACCAGTTTCAAAGGCTGTGAAGGCTGTGATACCCAACATTACCATTAGTCCTTGAACGAAAACCATTCCTCCGACAAGTGTCGTAATTGTTGTAAGTACGTTTCGTGGGATGTCCATGGCGAATGTCGATAGCGCTAAGACAACTCCGACTAGCCCGGCAACCAGGCCTACTGTCCAGTTCCAGTCAGCTCCTGTTACAGACATAACTCCGCCGGCGAGTAAGAACCCGGCTGATCCAAGTAACCCAACCATTGCAAGTTCATAAAACGAATAGGTTATTAGTAGCATTACGGCTGCAAATACCAAACCAATTAACCAGCCCATACTGGTTTGTAGCCAGCCATAACCAGTTGACGCAGCCACAATTCCAGAACCGCCCAAGAACCCAACGAACGCTCCCCAGAACGAAAGCATTACTTTTGACGTAAACACCCCACCAAAACACAGAAGGCCTCCGACGCCCATCGCGACGAGTCCCAACAGTACCTCATTCATGCTACCTCTCCTCTTATATATTAAAGATTATGCACTGTATCTCAGTATTTTCAAGTACATTTGAAATAAGCTTGACCGTTATACTATTAGTTGAATGAAACTAACTAATCAAAAATATCTAAAGCTAATTGCTCAGGTGATTATTATTGGCCTGGCGCTGTGGATTTTAGCTCCACAAGTTAGCGAACTAGTCCGAAATCGCCAGACTATTAGTAGCTTATCTTTGGGTTGGCTGGTGGCCGGCTTAGCAATCTTTCTATTATCAAATATCTTCGCTGCCTATGTTTACCAGTACTTAAGCCCTAAAAAATTGTCATTTAAGAAAAATGTTCAAGTTCAGCTAGCAACTGGTTTTACTAATCGCCTCCTACCGGCCGGCATTGGTGGTATCAGCACCAATTCGCTCTTTTTAATGCGGGCAGGCTACAAGCGCCCCCAGGCCGTATCAATCGCCCTGGCTAATAACCTTGTCGGTTTCTTGGCCTTTGGTTTAGTACTTGTTGCATCCGGTGCTCTATTACCTAGTTCTTTGTCTAGTATTTTTAGCGACACTTCTCCTATTTATCTCTGGGCTACTGCCGGAGTAGTAATCGTCGCTTTAGTAGTCACAATGTTATCCGAAAAATTAAGGGAGCTAATTCAAAAGAATCTACTGCTTGGCATTAGTGTGCTTAAAGACACTCTGGCGCGTCCACTTCATTTAATTCTGGCTCTACTGTCAAGCGCTGGTATAGCCTTTTGCTTTGTCGGAGCTTTGTATTGTTGTCTGCGAGGTGCTGGAATTGTCTTATCGCCAAACGAACTA
>JBBTYV010000019.1:0-3250 GCA_038061635.1 Patescibacteria group bacterium | reverse complement strand
TCTAACTTTTCGGCGAGAGCGCCGACGGTGATCTGATCTGGTACTTCGATGATTCGTGTCATCTTATTGGCGCTCTCCTTTCTTAAAATCTTATTTGTTCATAGCAAAGTAAATGGCTATTTTTTAGTTTTCTTCTTGTCTTTAAGGCTTAGGGCAATCTTGCGTCCTTCGCGGTCAACTTCTAGAATCTTGAATTCTTTCTTCTCGTTGAGCTTGAAAAGCTTCTCTGGGTCGACTGTCTCGTCGTCGCTGCTACTGAGTTCTGAAACGTGCACTAGAGCCTCGACAGATGGTGTAATTTGAACGAATGCACCGAAAGGTGTGATTCTAGTCACTGTTCCTTCAACATTGTCGCCGACCTTGATAGCTTCAACATCTTTGAGCCAAGGATCTTCAATTAACTGCTTGAGGCTTAGAGAAAGTCGATCTTTGTCGATGCTAATTATCTTGGCGTTTACCTTGTCGCCAACCGAGACATACTTTCGAGGGTCTTCGACCCGCTCCCAAGAGATTTCAGAGATGTGGATTAGGCCTTCGATGCCGTTAACGTTAACGAATGCTCCGAAGTCGATAACTCCTGTAACTGTGCCTTCGACGCTGTCGCCAACTTTTAGTTTGGCAAAGCGATCAGCCATGTCGTCTTTCAAAGCTTCTTTTTCTGAGAAAATTAGCTTGTTGTCCATTCGGCTAACGTCGATAACTCGAACACGAAGCGTCTCTTTGATGAGCTGGTTTAGCTTCTGCAAGATCTCATCTTTGTCGGCACCGGATACTCTTGGGTAGTGGTCGGCTGATAGTTGCGACACTGGCAAGAAGCCACGAACACCTTCGAGTTCAATTAGCAAACCACCTCGGTTAGCATCATAGGCGTTGATTTCGATGGTTTCACCTGCGTCACAGATTCGTTGTAGTTCGTCCCAACCGCGGTCTTTTGCAGCCTTTCGGAGGCTTAGTAGTGCATAGCCGTTCTCGAACTCTGGATCAACAACACCGACAGTTAGCGAATCGCCGATGTTTAACTCTTCTGTTACACCCATTTCGCGGCGCATCACAACACCGATGCCGTAGACACCAATGTCTAGCCAGATTTCGTGTTTTTTGATTGATATGATCGTACCGTCGATAACATCGGCGGCACTTAGCCCTTTTAGATCGTTTTCGGCCAGCAATTGTTCCATCGTTGGCGTAGTAGTATTTTTACTCATTTTAGTACTCTCCCTACCTTTTGGTGGCTTGGATTTTTTTGTGCCTTTTAAAGGCTACAAAAAGACCATCTAAGGTTTTGTTCATTATACCCCTGACGACCGAAGTTTGTAAAGTGTTACGCCTATGCGGTGTCAAATCGGCAGGTTGATGATAAACTGAAACTCATGATACTTGGGGTAGACATCGGCGGGACTAAGACTTTGCTTGGAGTCTTTGACACGATGGGTGAAGTCGTTGAAACTCTTAAATTCCCCACCCCAAAAGAATATGACCAGTTCCTAGCCGAACTTAAGACAAACTTCAACAACCTCAAAGAAAAAAGCTTCGAAACGGCAGTCGTAGCCATACCGGGGATGCTTAACAGAGGTAAGGGAACTTTCCTAAGAGCCGGAAATTTGAGCTGGCATGATGTGGCTATTGTTGAAGATCTGCAAACTGCTGTAGGGATAACAACATTAGAGGCTGAAAACGACGCCAAGCTGGCCGGTTTATTCGAAGCTCAGGCCTTCCCCGACTCCTTAGTTCTATACATAACAATCAGCACGGGCATCGGCACCGCAGTGGTAAGTAGCGGCCGACTAGACCATGCCATGCTCGATAGTGAAGGTGGTTTTATCCTGATATCTGACGGCAAACAGATGTTGCCGTGGGAAAAGGTTGGCTCCGGAAAAGCAATCAAAGAAAAGTACGGTAGGCTGGCGCGTGATATCGACGACTCTGCTATTTGGGATGAAATCACTGACATTATGGCGCTAGGCGTTCTTGATTTGTGCGCCGTTGTTGAGCCGGACGTTGTAATCATCGGAGGTGGTGTAGGCAGTAGTTTTAAAAAGTTCGGCGAGATGCTGACTAAAAAGGTCGCAAAACTGAAGCCAGAAATAGTCAAGATGCCGAAAATTGTCGGTGCCAAAGATGCCGAAATGGCATCGCTAAGAGGATGTTATGTCTACGCTCAGCAAACAGCTAAGAGTTAAGGATATCGTTAGGGCTTTCCCTGAGCTTAATTTCGAATGCGGTAAAAGCTTATCGTGGAATCCGACAACTGCATCAATTTCCTACCCCGACATCGATAACACCGATGTAGTTTATGGGTTGATCCATGAGATTGCCCACGCCAAACTTGGTCACGACTCTTTTATCCACGATATCGAGCTACTTAAGATGGAGCGCGACGCCTGGAACCAGGCCAGCGAAATCGCCGAGTCCAAGTTTGGCCTAAAGATCAATGTAGATTACATCGAGGATTGTCTGGATAGCTACCGTGATTGGTTGTATAAACGTTCGTTATGCCCGCAGTGCCATTTGAGTGGCTTTCAGGTCAACAATCATGAGTATTCTTGCCCGCACTGCCAAATAGACTGGAAAGTCCCAATCTCACGTCTCTGCGTCGTCAAACGAAAAATCCTCCCCTAGACCCTGGAACTGTTGGTCCTAAGTTTCAGATTTGAGTACAGAGTGCATTTTCTTGGTCACGGACCGCAAGGAGGCGTACACCCTAGTACGTCGAGAGAGGATTCGTGGGCAAAAAATGTGCTATGTGCCAAAAACAAACAAAAAGGACCGGCTTTGCCGGTCTCTTATTGTTTGTGGTCTGAACCTTAGAATTAAGCTTCGGTTCGGACAGACTTACCGCGTCGAGAGATTCGACCGCCTTTTTGGCCAGCCAATCGAGCACGTTCACGGTTAAGGGCGAAGCCCTTCATACCAGTCTTTTTACCACCAACTGCGCCGATACGAGCATAAAACTCTGTACCGTAGCGAGCTTTGTTAGTTTTAGCGGCCAATAGACCGCCCTTCTTTGTTCCTGCCATAATGTCTCCTTTAGCGCGCCTTTTTGGACTGTGCATCTTCGGCTTGTCGCTCATTCTCCTCGGTTCAACGTATTTTCTATACGCCTCACCTCGCAGAACGCGCTCCGCACTCGAACCTGCGCTACCCCAAAAAACCGCTTAACTTTGATTACTTAATGTTTGCTAACTCCGTCGATAGAAAACAAAAAGAGAGTTTTCGTCCTTTCGGACTAGAACCCTCTAAATGCAATTTC
>JBBTYV010000018.1:0-4355 GCA_038061635.1 Patescibacteria group bacterium | reverse complement strand
AGCCCCTCACCGGCGTACTACCACCACACTCCCCAAAGTTTCCACACACCACAACAAACCCGCCGGCTTTTTTAACCACATCTATTCTACAAAGCCTCGGCTTGCGAACATTAATAGCTTCCCTGCCCGCATCGAGTGCTTTATCTTCGTTACGTTCTTGACTAATTGGATCATGGTTATTTAGTTGTCCGGCAATAATATAGGCCGTGTCTATCGCATCCCTACAGTCCAATTCAAACACAGGAAGAGGAAGAGGGTCTCCAGCTAGTTCTTTATTAGGTATTGTGGTCATAGTAGCGGTAAATTATACAACTTATGTAGTATCTAGTCAATACATATAAGCTCAATAGTGCTATCTGTTGCGTGAACGGCTGCCAGTTGATATTCACCATCCCAGTGGTTGATAAGCACCCAAGCCTCGGCCGCCCGAGCCATCCTAGCCAGTTTTGCCTTGGTAATGGCTTCAAATCCATCACCCCATTCGCTACTAGCCCGATATTTTACTTCCACGAAATATATTGTGTTTTTGTCTCGAGCGATGATATCAATCTCACACCAGCGGTTGCGCCAGTTCTGAACTAGAATCTTCCACTTTTCTTGTTTTTTTAGATAATCAGCGACTCTTGATTCTGCCTTACGACCAGAATCTGTCGTACTCAAAGCTACTCCTTTGGAGGTTCGTCATGGGCAGCGAGCGCAGCCTCGACTTTGGCTTCTACCTTAGCTTCTTCTTTAGCCTTCTTAGCCTCTTCAGCTTCGTGTACGGTCACAGCTTCTTCTTTCAAGTGTTCTAGCTCTGCTTCTACTTCGGCATCATCTATTTTATTAACGCTCTCACGGTCAAAATCAACGCCACTAAGACGAGCGCTCTTACCACTGCGGACACGCATATAGCTGAGGTATTTTCGACGAACATTGCTTCGCTTTGTAACTTCGACTTTCAGTATACTTGGAGCGTGCAGCATAAAGCTCTTTTCGACACCAACACCGCTGGCAACTTTGCGTACAGTGATACTGCTAGTCAGGCTGTTTTTGCGGTCTGTGCGAATAACAAAGCCTTCGAAGATCTGAATACGCTTTTTGCCGCCTTCAACAATTTCTTGCGAGACTTTAACAGTGTCGCCGCTTTGAACGTCAACAACCTGCTTCTTCTTGTACTTGGCCTCAATTTTCTGTATCAAGCTTTCCATAACTCGGCTGATTCTACACCATTAACCTCTTAAATACAATCCCCTGAGACGTTAAATCTTAGCCAACGACTCGGAATATTTCTTCAATCGTGGTTTTGCCTGCGACGGCTTTTAGCACTCCGTCTTGAAGCATTGTTAGCATTCCTTGGCTCACGGCGACCTTTTCGATCTCTGAAGTACTGATCTCGCGGGCCGGACGCATTAGCACCTGTTGCATAGCTGGTGTCATCATCAGAAGTTCGCGAATAGCGAATTGGTCATTAAAGCCAAATGGGTTCTCTGGTGAAGTACCGGCATGATAGAGCTGTAGCTTATTAACATCAGGCCTAGGTGCGCCCTCTGGGAATCCTTCAATTATTTTGGCTAATAAACTCTTTAGGTGCTCATCCGGTTCGTAGGCTTGCTTAGTTGCATCATCTAACTGGCGTACTAACCGTTGAGCCTGAACCAAGCGAATAGCACTGATATATAACGGATTTTCGCCGATAGCATCTATGAGCCGAGTCATAGCTGCCGCTGCCGAGCCAGCATGGTAGGTGCTAAGCACCAGGTGGCCAGTGAGAGCCGCCTGCAAAGCCGTTTTCGCGGTATCGTTATCTCTTATTTCGCCAACCATAACGACATCAGGATCAAGTCGCATTACAGATCTAAATTTGTCAGCAAAATTAGCTCCTTCGCGCGATTTAACTGGAATCTGGGTAATGCCTTCAATCTGGAACTCGACCGGATCTTCAAGAGTAATAATCTTGCGCTCGGGGTTATTTAGCTCATTTAGAATGCTATAAAGTGTCGTTGTTTTGCCGGAGCCAGTCGGTCCAACAATCAACACCAGGCCGTTTGGGTGATGCACGATGTCGTTGATTTCGTCTTCCTGCCATTTGTCCAAGCCTAGTTTATCCAGTCGCAAACGATCTTGTTGGAAGTTGAAAAGCCTTAGCACAGCATCAATACCGTTAACAGCTGGTACGGTTTCAACACGTAAGTTAACTACTACATCCTCACCGGTCGCCAGCTTGTATGCCCGGTTAACATGTCCTGTCTGATCGTCGGTCGCACTTGTACTAACATTGGCCGCGCTGGCTAACACAGACATTAGTTGGCGATATTTATCGCTCTCTAGTGTTGCCACCGGGTGTAATACTCCATGAACTCTAAAACGAACACGCGCTCCCTTTACGGCGGTTTCAAGGTGAATATCGCTAGCACCGAGCTTGAAAGCTTGTTGGACTAAGTATGCCAACATATCATCAGCTCTAACCTGAGCCAATGTCGCCGAAATATCCGCCACCGAATGAGAGGCAGTTGAAACAAGCGAAATATCCTTATACTCAACTGTTTTAGGTGGATCATAAAGCGCCATATAGTCGCGATAGCCACTGTCGCTAATTAAAACGAATGAAACCCTCTGATCACCAAAGCGTTGAGCAACATTAGTCATCGTTGTCTGAGTGGTTGTCGTTGTAATACCAAAAGTAACAGTACCTTCATTAGCGGCAGTAGGTACAATCCTCTGGGCATACATCTCTGGCACGCTCATGTACTGTTTATAGAGAATCTTCTCTGGAGTACCTGAAGTGTCAAAATATGCAATTCCTAATAAACCAGCTCGTTTAGCGGTGTTTTGTTCGTCGATCGCACGCCCATCCAGTGCCATAATTAACATTAGTATACTGGACTTACACGGAACCTCGCAAATCACTGAGTCGTTCACAGCTAGTTCAGTTGGTTTGATTTCTGGTGGAGGTTTATCCATAGATAAGCTGACGACAGAATCAAATCAAATGGACAGTTGTGACGATTCAGGGGTTGCAGGGATTCTGGGTAGGTCCAGTCACAATAAATGAGTTACTATCAGAAGTAAATGGAAGTAGTTTTAATCGCCCATGATATCCGGAGTAGCCACAATATTGGTTCGCTGGCTCGCAGCGCCGATAGCTTTGGAGTAAAGACAATCTATTGCACTGGCATTACGCCATACATTCGTGCTGAACAGGACGAACGCCTGCCACATATCCGTAATAAAATAATTGCCGACATTCATAAAACTGCCCTCGGTGCTGAGGCAACTGTTGATATTTTACATAAACCGAACCTTAAGTCATTGTTTAGTAGCCTAAGAAAAGATGGTTTCGATATAATCGCACTCGAACAGTCTGAATCTTCTGTCCCACTAAAGTCATTTAATGCAACCAAGCGCATCGCATTGCTTCTTGGAACAGAAACCACCGGCCTACCAACTGTCCTAGTGACACTCTGCGACCAGGTTCTAGAAATTCCTATGCTCGGGAAGAAAGAATCGCTGAACGTAAGTGTGGCTGGAGCTATCGCCATGTATGAGCTTAAGCGTTCTGAGCTATACTAGAGAGGTATGGATTTCTTCGCTCAGACAAATATTCACAATCGTTTCAGACTCGGGCACAGCCTTATGGTCGGTGGAGTGTTCTTGTTTTTGGTTTTTTCGCTTTTGCTTTCGACAATCACCTCCATCCCTGCAGTCGCCTTTGGGTCAACCACTATCTTTGAACTAACAAATCAGGCGAGAACTACTAACGGTCTAACCGAATTTGAGTTGAGTGAAGAGCTAACGTTTGCGGCGCAGGCTAAGGCTGAAGCGATGGTAGAGAATAACTACTTTGAGCACACCTCACCAGACGGCACAACTGGTTGGGACTATATTAACGATGCTGGCTACGAATACACTTTCGCCGGAGAAAACTTAGCTGCCAGTAACGAAGATGACGTTAGCGTCGTCGACGGCTGGCTAAACTCGCCCGGACACCGCGCCAATTTGTTGAACGAGGATTTTAGCGAGATTGGTCTAGGAATTGCTTATAAGGATTCTTATGAAGAGTTTCGAAATGTATTTTTTATTGTCGCTCTATATGCCGAACCTGCAATATTTAACAGTGTACCGACTAGCAAAACCAATAATACAACTACAGAAGGCTTAACACAGTTAGAGAAGAGTAAATTCACGCTCGACCGTGGAGCAGGTTACGTTTTCATAGGAGTTAGTGGAGCCTTAACTCTGTCAGGTGTGAGTATTGAAACCAATCGGATAAAGAAACATTTACAAAAACGTCGTAGTTAACCCCACTTTTATCGGCTACTGCGAGATTACGTTACCCGAACCAACTAATTCGGTGATTTCACGGACAGTCTCTT
>JBBTYV010000017.1:0-5985 GCA_038061635.1 Patescibacteria group bacterium | reverse complement strand
ACGAACTACCCAACGCGAGCTAGAACTGGGTCTGCACCAGGCTCTCCTGGACCAGATACAATCTGAGCATGGATATGTGCTACTGAAGCTCCTGTAAAGGCGGTATCTCCGTATCTCATTAGTAGAGTAGCGCCCTTGATGCCGCGCAGTATGCCGGCAGCGCCAATAACTTCTGAAAACTCATCCCATGCTTTCTGACTAATCTCGGCTATTGTCTCTATATGACTACGGTGGATTACTAATAGATGTTCCGTAGCTCCTTCGTAAGGGTGCATATTATCTGTTAAAAGCCAGTTGTCAGTCTCATGAATAATTGGGCGCTGGTGATACTCGTGCAGGTGCTCTGGGCAAAATGGACACACCCCTCTAGATGCAATATCGCTGATTATGTCGTTATAAGGGTCACCTTCAGGTCTACCGTTTCCAGTGTTTACAAAAGATTTAGCCATTTTAAACAGGTGTAGGAATAGTCATCTTTGGATGTGGATCATAATCGCTTAGTTCAAAGTTTGTTTTCCTAAAGTCCTTAATGTTAGCGATACCATCGGCACCAACTATCGCCATTGTCCCCAGTCTTCTTGGTTCTCGATTTAGTAGCTCTTCGACAAACGGATACTGACTTTCATAAATATGGACGTCAGAAAATGTGAAGACTACATCTTTCAACATATAGTCGCCTAATACTCTGGCTAACATCATTCCAAAAGCTGCATACTGAACCATATTGAACTGGACCCCCACAGGAAAATCGCCGCTACGTTGAAAATGGTGAACACTCAACTCCTTATTCGCCGCATCGGCTAAAACATGTATGTCTCCATGGCACGGTGCAACTACAACTCTGCGCGTAAGATCTGAATGCTGAAGTGTATATTGTGGAATCCAAGGTGTCATTCGGTGAGTTCGCAGAAATGGTCTTTCTCTAATCTGGCGTACTAGATGCTCTACTTGGTCAAAGGGCAAACCTTCGGCAGTAGGAAAGGCCGTCCAGGCAGCTCCGTAAGAACCGTCCCCAAGATCACCAGCCTCTAATCCAAAAACTGCGCATTTTTCTGCTGTTACCCAGCGTTCCCAGTATGCTTTCGGCACACCCATCTCTGTTAGTTGATCAAGAGTCCGTGCGCCGTTTAAGAATGCAATGTGCTCTGCAATCGCACCTTTATACATTACCGACAAGTCTCTTTCGGTAATAACAGGAAAACCGTTTGCCATTTCGTAGCGAATCTGTGCACCAAATATCGTTTTGGCTGCTTCGCCGTGTATAACTTCTCTTTCAACTCCATCTACATAGATATACTCAAGTAGATCTCGATATTGGGTCGAGACCGGTCTATCATCGATTGGCTTGTATTTTACCTCTCCCATGTTCCTTCCTTATCTTCAATACATATATTAGCTGATGATATAGTTTAGACAAAACGTCAAATCTGCAACAGAAACACGACTGATAACGACAAAAACTTGACCGAGGCAACTTAAGCTTTACACTAAGTAATAGATGGAAAAACCGCTGGCTGAAAACCGAGCGGGTGGGAAAACAAAGGGACTTTCGATTGTCCTGGAAGGTGTTGATAGCAAACTTATAACTGAACTCTCCGTAGCAGTCGCCGGTATAATCTCTGAAAGTGGTCGCAAAGTCATTCTTGATAATGAGCTTCGTAATCCAGAAGAAAACGTTCTAATAGCTAACCAGTACCTATTAGATGTAACTGCCGCTCCACTATCGCCAGAAACTGTTAGTTTGATGGTAGTTATTAAACTTCGCAAAAGGCAGGCGAAAGTGCGTGACGCAAAAAATGAAGGCACTTACACCGTTAGCAATTCTAGTTGGCTTAGTGACGCCTATTATTACGAATTGCGTTCGAAAAGCGAAGTCAGCAAACAGATCATACAAGACTGCGATTTCATGAAACCAGACGTTTGGCTAGTTATCGATGAAGAATCTGGTGTATATTCACGTCTTGCGAAACAGGTAGGAGTAAAGGTGCTACCGTCGAGTCTTGCGAAAACAAAAATAGTCAGCCAGATAGACGCTATGATCAAACTCGCAGAACAAAATCTTTCTAGCCAGGCTACAGAGAAAAGTCAACCTGCCGAAGAAATACCGCCAAACAAACCCCGAGCTAGCTACCTGGCTATTACAAGAAGCTTTTTTAATGCGCCGCCGCAAGTGTCCAATGTAGAGCTAAGAACTACTCTTGAATACTACAGGCCTGAGAAACTTGGCAAAAAAGTACTAGGCGCTTACGACACGATCCTTAAGAAAATCCTACAAAACTACACCCAAGCAGTAACAGATTATTCTAAACACTTAGCGACTCAGGCAATTCGCAACAAAAAACCTTTCAAAGTAGAAAAACTGATGACTGAAGCTCGACAACTCTGCCGGAGTTTGTTACCTGCTTGTATCCTCATCGACACTGAGGAGACTCAAGAATTTGAAGAGTTATTAGAGCCATCAGACGGGCTTAACAGCAAGATCAGTGGTCTACTGCCAAATATAGATTCTGATCCTCCGAACCTTCAGGTGAACCTCGTTAGTCATGCCCCTCGAAACGAATTCGAAGTGTTGGAAAGTATTATTTTTGCAAATTCAGATCAAAGTCCTGCGTCCATCAAACGTCTGGTCGAAGAGTTGTCGTACGAGAAGAAGGCAAAGCTTCTTAAGGATAGCTTGAACCAAGTTACGTCCTTGCAAAATATGACCTACGGTTTTGACATTTCCTGCGAGTTTCGTCAGCTTTTCGATCTGCTGAATGGTATCGGTGGCAACCTTACGATGCAGGACTTAACGCCAAGAAACGGCTACGACATCCCTGAGAAAATTGAAAATGCTGGTCTGGCAGATCTTTATCAACAATCATTCGATCTCAGCCTAGAGCTATATAGTCTACTTCAAGCTGCATGGTTCAACTCACAGGCTCAGTACGCCGTTTTGCTAGGTCACCGTGTTAGATGCAAGCTGACTCTAGGGTATGAGCAGGTTGCGAAGCTTCACTCTAGTAAGAATGAGGGATTCAAAATGCTAGCCAAAGACATTAAACAGCAGGTTTCAGGTGTCCACTCGCTCATGTGGTCCTTGTGGTGAGCCTTCAGCCTTATGTATGGCAGTAAGTTTCCGATCTGCTTTATGAAAGAAATCTAAGAAACTTGCGTGAGGCTTTTTTGGTTGTGACGATTCTACGGCAATACGCGCCGTAACCTTGATGCCTTTATGGTTAATATATAGATTTTCAAGTCGGTCTACTATAACTTTAGTCGCAGACCGCCGTTTAGTGTCATCACAAACTCCAAGAGGCAAAAACACCACAAACTCGTCTCCTCCTTCTCGAACAACGAGGATGTCCTTTTCGTGGCAGTTACGATCTCGTCTAAAAGATCCGACCGGCTGGTGAGTTCGAAATTTAGTTTCTAAAAGAGCATAAAATTCCTTTAGCACCTCATTGCCGGCGGCGTGCGACAACTGGTTGTTGACAGTTCTAAAGTTACGAAGATCGATATATAGAAGTAGAAAATCCCAGGATTTTTTCTTTTGCTCATAAAGCACAGCCGCACTATCGAACAACCAGGCCCGATTACGAAGGCCGTGAGAGTCGCGGTAGGCCATTTTGCGCCAATGCAGAGGGCTGAAACGTTTTGGGAGTAGTTTTCGTAGGATTTTCATTACTATCTTGGATTATAACTTAAAGATATTGCTTTTAGAGATCCGTATCTGTATAATTATGTTATTACGCCTAAAGACAGTGGCCACACAAATAAGCGCCACCGAAGGTGAAAAACAATTTACTTTGTCTTTCAACTGTCTTTTTGGCTAGCCCAGGAAGACATTTTTGTTTACTGGGGTAAAAGGAGTTAATATGCCTCTAAGTAAAGTCAAGAAGTCCGAACTCATCTCAGAGCTATCTGAGCTATTTGGTAGTTCGAAGCTTACGGTTGTCGCTAAGTACCGCGGTTTGACCGTCAAAGCCATGCAAGAGCTCCGTCGTGAGGCGAAGAGCCAAAACACCAAGGTTAAAGTTGTTAAGAACCGACTAGTGAAGCAGGCTATGCTTGGCAACGAAACTTTCAAAGACACCGATGTTAGTGCTCTAACAGATCAGCTACTCTATGTCTTCAACGCTGAAGACGAAGTCGCACCAGCCCAAATCATCCACGGCTTCGCAAAGAAGCAGGGAATCTTGGAGTTTGTTGGTGCAATCACAGCCGAAGGCAAGTTTATAGATGCCGAAGAAGTTAAGGCTCTAGCTGTACTACCAAGCAAGGATGCTTTACGCGGAATGCTTGTCGGAACTTTGGCCGCACCCTTAAGTGGTTTTGTTGGAGTTCTATCAGGCAATTTTCGCCAGTTCGCTAGTGTTTTGGATGCCAGAGCTAAGTCAATTAATTAAGTTACTAAAATAAGAGGAGAAACCCATGTCAGAAGAAACTAAGAAAGTAGAAACACCAAAAGAGTTCGAAAAACTAACTGCCGAGTTAGACAAGATGAGCTCACTAGAACTTAGCAAATTTGTTAAGTTCCTAGAAGAATACTGGGGCGTTAGCGCTGCTGCACCGGCTGCTGCCGCTGCTCCAGCTGCTGCTGGCGAGGCTGCTGAAGCAGTCGCTGAAAAGAGCGAATTCGACGTCATTCTTAAGGACGCCGGAGCGCAAAAAGTTGCCGTCATCAAAGCTGTTAAGGACGCTACAGGCCTAGGTCTTGGCGAAGCTAAAGCTATCGTTGACGCTGCTCCAAAAGCCGTTAAAGAAAAAGTTGCTGCAGACGAAGCCAACACTATGAAGGCTGCCCTTGAAGCTGCTGGTGCGACAGTAGAGTTAGTTTAAGAAAACTATCATTAAACACCTCTGTCTTTACAGGGGTGTTTTTTGTTGTATAATAATATCGTCCATCACACTATATTGGGAGGGAAGATGAGGAGGTCACAACTCCGAGAAGTCTTAGCGCATGTCGAAGAAGGTGAAGTTTGGGCGGCAAGTTCGGGTGCTAGTACTGCCATTTACGTCGGTAACACGATGGTCGCAAGAATCCGGACCGAACAAACACCCAACGGGTTGATAAAGGCCGGGAATCTGAGCATCAATACCCGTTCGCATCTTGTGCACGTTAATGGCGAACTGGTACCACTCAGACCTACCGCGTTTAGAATTCTGGTCATGCTTGCCGAGAGCGAAGGGAGCGTCATAGAAAGAGATTTCTTCAATCTCTCACTTTGGGGCGGACACACCGCTGTTCATACCCTCGATGTGCACATTGGCGTCCTACGAGCAGCGCTGGAAGGCACTGGCTGTGACCGTAGGGTCTCTTTAGTACGTCGTGTCGGTTTTCGGCTCGATCCCGTCGTATGAGCGTGATGGACAACTCTTCCTGTGCGGCCTGAAAATGGCCGCCAGGAGGAAATCCAGTTATCCACAAAGAAAGTGTCTTGACGTTTGACACTCAATAATTTACGTGATAGCGTTACAGACATAGCGAGTAAACAAACAGCGAGAGGCGACAAGGGAAATGTCAGACCTAAACGAGAAACAAATAAAAAGATTACGAGCTCTCATAGTAGAGGCAGAAACAAACCTTGGCGCTGCCAAGGAGCTTTTGAGTAGTCTTGTTGGTGACGATCCCGAAATTACTTCTGCCGACCGCGAAGAGCAGCTTGGCAAGGTAATAGAAGGCGTTTTTGACGGTCAAAACATGGTTGGTAGTGACGCTAAGACTTATCCTGTACCAGCCAACTACGCTAGCAAGTCCAAACTCGTCCAAGGCGACATCTTAAAGCTAACTATCGCAGACGACGGCGCATTCCTTTATAAGCAAATCGGGCCAATACCTCGGAAGCAGGTGGTTGGTGCACTCGTTCAGCGCGAAGGTCATTACTTTGTAGATGTTGACGACCATTCTTACCGAGTACTCCTCGCCAGCGTCACTTATTTCAAAGCCAAGCCAGGCGATCAAATTAGCGTTAGTATCCCGGCCGACGACGACACTGTCGAGTG
>JBBTYV010000016.1:0-3747 GCA_038061635.1 Patescibacteria group bacterium | reverse complement strand
TGTTTATTTTGATACCTTTTATGGTTTAATTCTACCACTTATCCACCACCTTTCAATAGGGTACGTTCGAGGAGCCAGAGTATAATAAGCATTAATGGAATTCCTCGACCCTGTCGCCAAAAAGAAAAAAGCTCGTAGATTATTCTTTGGCTATGGGTTAGTAACAATCCTAATTTCACTAGCCACTTACATTTTAGTAGCCACTGCAGTTGGCTATGAAGTCTTTGACTTTAGGGGCGACGTTGTCCAAAACGGACTGTTGTTTCTAGATAGTAAACCAGTTTCGGCATCGATTACTGTTGATGGCAAGCTAGAAGACGACAAGACTGACGCAAAACTAGCTCTCAACGGGGGCGAATACACCATAACTCTTAACCAAACCGGCTATTCGTCGTGGACAAAAAAAATTACTGTTGAGGGCGGCAAGGTGCGATTTGTAACTTACCCTCGGCTTATCCCCACGACTCTAACTCAAACCAAACTTGCCGATTTGCCAACAAATATTGGCTTTACTACTCAATCGCCAGATTTTCGGTGGTTGGTTGTTCAACAAAATACTAATCTGCCGGCGATTAATATCTTTGACCTTCAAAATATTGAAGACGACCCGGCAAGCGCTGTTTTCCCGCCTAGCATTTTGTCGAGTGTTTCCGGAAACTACGGCAGTTTTGAAGTTGTATCTTGGGCTGATGACAACCAGCATTTATTGCTTCTCCAAAAACTACCTAACGGTCAACAATCTTATCTGTTAATTGATCGCGAAAACCTAGATTTGAGCGTCAATTTGAGCACTGTTTTTGGGGTTAGCCCTAGCCTGGTTAGTTTGCGAGACAAAAAGAAGGATAAGTTTTATATGTATTTCGCAACGGGCGGGCTGCTGAGAGTGGCCGATCTTAGCACCCAGAGCATTGGAGAGCCAATTCTTGACCAGGTCCTGGCCTATCAGACTAGCGGCACTGACCTGATTCTTTATGCCACAACTAAGGATGCTACGAGTGGCAAGGTAGCCGTTAAAATATCTGACGAAGGCACTAGCTACACGATGAGCGAACTGGCTTTTGACGGCGGGAACAAGTACTTTTTAGAGTTCGATAACTTTGAAGGTAGTTGGTATTACGCTACTGGTAGCGGTGCTAGCGACCGCGTCCAGATTTATAGAAATCCTTTGAACTTTATTGCCGCAAAGACTCCAATCCCTGCTGCCCTGCTTGCCACACTTAGATCTGGAGTCCCAGATAGTATTAGTTTTTCTCCAAAACCCCAGCGTTTTGTTATGGTTAGGAGTGGACAGTCGGTTGCTGTCTATGACGCCGAAGAAGCGAAAAGTTACAAATATGACCTGCCGTTCATGGCTGATGCGTCGGCAAAGCTGTCCTGGGTCGATGCTTTTCATTTGCAGTCAGTTGCTGGCGGGAAGCTTCAGATACTTGAATTTGATGGCCAAAACTCACGCGAACTTTTGAGCGTCCGCGGAGTGACACCAGGTTATTTCAGTAAAGATTTCAAGAATCTCTACTCCATCACTCCGACTGCCGATGCCTCAACCTTAGATCTAACAAGCTTGATCGTTCCGAAAAACTGAAGTATCTAATTTGCTCGAACAGCGCCTCTTGCGCCAGCTAGAACCACCGCTTCCACACTTGAGCTAGTTTCGGTGCGACCAGGAGGAACGGAACGAGGTGTAGATTATGCTACTCCGAAGCGAGTACTGGACTGGTCAAGCCGAAAATAGCTAAGAAGCTAGTAAAGGCCTGGCTTTGCCAGGGCTAAACTAGCTGGTGTGGGAGGGGTGGCTAGAACCAGTTGATGATGCGTTGAAAGAGCGACTCAGCATTGCTCGGCAATATTGCTGGTTCAGAACTTGCGCTCACGGTCGGTGCCGAACTCGCTAAATTGGCGCTCGGGTCGGGTGTTATTTGTTCGGCTTGGACGATTAGTCGATTGGCGCTAGAGCCTGGAGGGTCGCAAGTAATGAGCGTCACCATAGCGTCTTTTGGTTTTTCTTTGAGTACATCAACATCACTGGGTTTGACAACTTTTTTGTTAAAGACGCGATAGACGTATTGCTTGGTATTGTAATTGATCATAAAGGTATCGCCGTTTTCAAGCTTGCTCAGCAACACAAACACAAATTTATAGTTACCACTGTTGAAAATATTATTACTTGAGTGGCCAAAGATTACCGGATTCGATAGCTCGCCCGGTTTACCGGTGTTGGGGTAAAGAGTTACGCCACGTTCCAGCGCGGCTTGAATGGTTTGTTCTTCGTTGTCAGTAACATCCATTACAATTGGCGCTTCGATATTTAGTTTTGGGATAATGATTTTAGTTTCAGGGCCTACATTCACCTGCCCGCTCGGATCAATAATTAATGGCGTGGCGCTAGCAGTTTTACTGGGCGAAATAAATGGTGTAATGAAAAGTTGGTTGAAAAGCATAAACACTACCACTAGGGCTACCAGCCCAGCCGCTCCTACCCCGAACAGTAGTGATTTGAGGTGATGCTTACGGCTTAGGCGGCCGTCGGCGCTGACGCGGGCGACCAGTTTTTTTTTGAGATCTGTAACACTTTGCGGGCCACTAGATAACTTCTTGGTTTTGACCTTACTGCCAGGCTTTGTGGTTAGGTTTTCATTTTCTGGATTTGTGGCCTCCTGCGAGGCAGAAAAATGTGTTTGCCTGGATTGGTTGCTGTAAAACTCTTGCCAGACTTCATGCTTTTCTTGGTCCGGTAGCTTCTGATAATACTCATGCCAGGCGGTTTGAATCTCGGCGATATCCTTGTCGCTAGACGTTAAGGACTGCAGGTATTTTTGGTGCTTGCTGGCCACCCCTACCTGTTTAATCTCGTTTATTTCGGACGAAGCTGATGGTTCTGTTTTGAATAGTTCGTTTAATTTACCACGAATCAAATTCACCGCCGGGTCATCTGCCGGAGGGTTCGGTGATGTGATAGGAAGAGTCGGGTCGGCCATGGGCTTATGTTTATTATAGCAACATTACTCTGTTAATGGGCGGGTTTAAGATGTAGAATATTTGATAGGCCGCCCTGGTGGAATGTGAAGTATGCCCGTGGCATACTGCAAGACCGGAAGCCCTGCCCGCGAATGCGGCAGAGCTGAGATGGGGTCGCAACCGATTCGCCCAAGGAGTCGGATTGTGACATACACGCCGTTGATAATAATTAAGTGTAGTTGATGCCGCGGTGGCGGAATGGTATACGCGCGCGACTCAAAATCGCGTTCCGCAAGGATTGTGGGTTCAAGTCCCACCCGCGGCACCAGGTGCTCTTAATTCAAGTCCGTCCTGCGGCACCAAGCTTTATTTACAAACAGCTTATGTTATAGTATAATAGTTAGAAATATGGCTACAGAACTAGATCCTAATAGAACCCATGAGCTGGGGTTGAAGGCTGTTCAAAGCAGCGATCCCGATAGATTCAAAATAGCTCGAGATTATTATGACGAAGCCCGCGAGGGCTTCTTGGCTGAAGGTTCATTGATCGATGTCGGTCGAGTCGACCGAGACTTTGTCCGGGTTTATGCCGGCCTTGGGAATCGAACAATGCGGAATATGTCGCTTGCTAGCGCAACTGAGTTACATTGGGAGGCATTTAGCGATCCGAATGTTGAGTCAAAAGAACAAGAAGAAAGTGCCGCCAACGAATATGCTGCAACTTTGCACGTTGCCTCAAGAATGATCTTGGCTCAGTACGTGGAAGGCCAAAAACCCGCGTTTGAAAATATG
>JBBTYV010000015.1:0-2425 GCA_038061635.1 Patescibacteria group bacterium | reverse complement strand
CTATTGAGCTTAAACATAACAGTGAATGGTTGGGACCACTGGGCTCGGTTGGTATGCTTGAACTAGCCAGTGAATTTACCGTGCAACAAATGCTGGCGCGGGATATGTTTGATAAGAGGATAGCAGAAGGTAGGCCTGTCCATTTGCACGAGTTTCTATACCCTATGTTGCAAGCATGGGATAGTGTTTGCATGGGCGTGGACATAGAGGTGGGCGGTTCTGATCAAATATTTAACATGTTGTGTGGTTCCGATTTAATTCGAAGGCACCTCGGCAAACAAAAGTTTGTTATAGCTGGCCAGTTACTAGTTGATCCGAGCGGTAAAAAGATTGGCAAGACAGAAGGCAACATGGTTACTATGAATGACGACCCAGTGACAATGTTCCAGAAGATTATGCGATGGGGCGACGCTATTGTGCCTCACGCTCTGGAACTCTGCACGACAGTCCCAATGTCAGAGATTGCACAAATTCAGGCGGATATGGAAGACGGGAAGTTACAGGGTTTATCTGCCAAAAAAGCATTAGCCGTTACACTAGTCACTAGCTTACATAGTACTTTAGCAGCGGAAGCAGCTGAGAATGAATATGAAGTATTGTCTTCAAAAAATCCAACGGAGTATATTGACCGAACAAGTGTAGATGAATTAGAAGTTAAGGGGGGCTCGACGCTAGTGGACGCTCTTGTATCGTCAGGTATAGCAACTAGCAAAACTGTAGCCAGAAGGCTGATAAGCCAAGGAGCAGTTAGGATTAACGGTATAAAGGCGACAGATAATACTGAGTTTACTCCTGATGATAATGGCGTAGTTTTATCATCCGGTCGAAAAGCTCTAGAAAACTTTCGAACTATCAGGGTCGTTGAAGAAGCTAAATAATACCTGTGTACGTTATGTATTAACTTAGTTTGCGTGTGATATTTAATATTTCTTGGGCTTCGTTTGTGGGAACGATAAGTATTGGTTTGGAGTGTGTTAAGCGGCTAATGACTTTTATATCAGGAGATTGCAAAACACCTTCGTTAGCCAGCTCGTCGAGGCAAAGGTCGAGGTAGTGCATTCGCTCTAGTAAGTGATGCCGTATGTCGGTGGATCGCTCGCAAACAGTTCCAGTTAAGACCAGGGCGTCTATTCCACCTAGCGCCGAAACCATCTCGCCGATACCTTTCTGGACGTTATAGATGTAGACATTAAGTGCCAGAAGGCTATCTTTGTCGCCAATCTTCTCTTTAGCAATTAGCTCCGGTATGTCTGCCGAGCCGCCTAGGCCCAAAAGCCCTGCCTTATTGTTCAGGTAATCATGCATTTCGGGATCGCCGAGCTTCAGGATTTGTTTAAGAGCAAAGACGGCCGTCGTATCGATACTGCCTGACCGTGTACACATCACAAGTCCCTCTAGGGGCGAGAAGCCCATAGTGTTGTCTATGCTCCGCCCATTCAAAACAGCACTAACGCTTGAGCCACCACCTAGATGCACGACCACAACTTTTGGTGCTAACTTGCCGGCTTCCTCTAACTTATTTATAACCGAAGAAACCGAAATCCCATGGTAACCAAAACGCTTAACGTCGAACGAATCGGCATCCTTTTTCGGTATGCCGTAATACTTGGCGTAATCAGGTCGGGTGGCGTGAAAAGCGCTATCGGAAGCGCCGATTATCTTAACCCCCGCAAACTGCTTCTTTAGACTGCCTAGTTCCTCGAGCGCAGCCGAAACATGGATAGGCGCTAGTCCAGCAACTCGTGACAGGTTTTCTTCGTACTGCGCGTCGGCAACTCGGTGTTTTAAGAAATAGCTGCCTGGAGCAACTACCCTTAGTCCAATCGCACCAACCATATCATTTGCCTGCAAAACACCAGACTTTCGAAAGATGTCCATAACTTTACTAGACGCTTCACCAAGGTTTGCAATATTAGCAAAAACAGCTTCGTTGTTACTCGTCGACAAGTTATAAATTAGCTCGCCGTTAAGCCATTCAAAGCGTAATTCACCAAGAAGTTTATCGCCGGCAAAAAGTGCGTACTTTCGACTGACGCTCCCGGGGTTGGCGATAAGAATTATTTGGCTATCCATGTCCACTCATCAATCTCAGGGCTGTCTATGCCGCTACGTTTAATATATTCGGTGTTTTCGGCAATCTTTTGTTTATATTTACTGGCTATGTGTTGAGCTTCTGCAAATGGTAAAACCTCTTGCTTGCCGAGGTGTTCAAAGATCGCTATCACTAGATCGTAGCGGCTGGTGTGATTGCGAACATGCATGTCAAAAGGTGTTGTGGTGCTACCGTTTTCGATGTAGCCACGAATGTCAAAGCGCTGCGGGTCGTGAGTGTAGTTAAATAGCAGGGCCTTAATCGTTTCTGGGTAACCATGGAAGTTGACTATTACGGTCTTGTCTTTGGTGAACTGATCTTCAAAACCAACTT
>JBBTYV010000014.1:0-16401 GCA_038061635.1 Patescibacteria group bacterium | reverse complement strand
TATGAACCTCAACATTTGGATATGATCGTAGACGCTGCAAAACTAAATCTGATACTAGTGGTATGCCGAAAATGATTATCCTGCAATCAAAGAAATCAGGCATCTTTGCTATGTTTTCTACAGCATCTAGCCCTTTTGCAGGATCAATAATCCCCGCTAACCCTATTGTGACTTGCTTGCCGGGACTCCTTACGATGAGCTGCTCAGGGGTTGCAGTTGGTATGTTCAGCTGATAGATTCTGGGTGTGGCGTCTAGCCTACTTTTGTCGAGCCCGTCCTTAGAAAAGGCAGAATGTGCGATTAACGCTAGCTGGTTATTAACTATTGACGAAAGGTAGTTAGTTTTAGGATTGTTAATCAATTTATCTAGGGCATTCTCTGCATCAAGTCGGTTTTCGGTTACGTAGCCATAAGCTAATAAATCCGACTTGAAAATATTTGCTAGATGAGTGTCGTGAACTATTGCGAATCCTGGTAAATAGAGTGAGTTCTTTATTGTCTCAAGATGAAACTCACTATTGCCGATATGATATATAGCGGCGTCATAATCTTTGTACTTCTTTCTGTTGAATTTCACCGCCGGAAAGACATTGCTAATGTAGGGCAAGTAGTTTGGTCTCGTAAATCCTCTCTGCGACCTACCATCCTCAAGGTAATAATCAATATCAAAATACTCATCCATTGCCGGATGCATCAGCATAACTAATTTCCCAATCGCCGAATAGCCACTAGGAGTCGGGGCAAACATCGCTATGTGTAATTTTCTCTCAACTCGAGGGCTAGTTTTTACTGAAGATAGTGCATTAAGTGCCTTTCTGGCAGTATTTTCCCATGTGTATTTTTTTAGTATTGCCGGGTACTCTTTTAACTTTTCGGAAAACTCTGTCCTGTTAAGTGCTAGTCCCAAAGCTTCGGCAATGCTGAGCGGATCATAGGGGTCTGAGTAGTAAAAAGCTGATGTGGACATTTCATTGAACACCGCAAGATTTGAGCAGACTATTGGTTTACTAACCTCGCACGCCTCCAATATAGGCAGTCCAAGTCCTTCATATTCTGGCACGAATAGCAGTGCTTCGGTATGCTCGTATAGCCATACCAGTTCTTGCTCAGACACATTTCCCGTAAAAATAACATTATCCGCGTATGCGCTCAATTCATTCTGCGTAACAGAATCGAATGTGGAGGTTATTACAAGAGCCAGACTGTTATCTTCGCTTTGTTGCAGATACGCCCCAAAGCCTTGAACCGCATTTATATTGTTTTTACGCATTTCATTGCCCGAAGGCATTAAAATATATCGTGTTGGTATTTCGATGGAGAGTTTCTGGGCGTTCTTTACGGATCGCTCTATCGCAGCACCATCTATGTTGAATATTTTATCCGAAGAAATGCCAAGATTTAACGCCACGTCGTCTGCAACTGTCTGGGATATAGTCAAGATTATGTGAGCTTCAAAGATAATTTTGTACCTTGCTAGGTAATTTTTATAGTTACCTGACTGGCTATACCGTTCACTAAACTGGAGTGGGATCAAATCGTAAAAAAGAAGTATCTTCCGCCCAAGACTAGGGAAAACCGAACACACTTGATCAATAAATAGGGCTAGGACTAAGTACGAAATACTGTCCGACGAAGATTGCTCATATTGCCCCAGTAACTCATCGAGTACTTTTTGATTTTGTTTTTGAAGGTTAGGAATATCAGCCAACGAAGGATTATGGGGTACCTGAAGGTCGGCATATATATGCTTTGCCTCAGGGACAACAGTATTAATAAGTCGTTTCTCTTCAGCATGTAGAGTCAAGTTCTTCGTAAAGATAATATAAACTTTGTCAAAGCCATGCTTCTCTTGCCCTGACATATACTTCAACAGTGCTAGTGAGTATTTGCCCATGCCCCTGTCCCATGCTTCGCTCTGAAAAACCTGACCGTCAATAAAGAGTATTTCCTTAGACATTCTTTAGTCCCCTGAGTCCCCTGAAAAGGCTTCTAGCAAAGGATTTGAGAAAGTTATAAAGACTTCGATACACTGAGAGAACAATTCTGTACAAGATAGGTCCTGTTGTTCTCGAACGATAGTATCTTTCTTGATCGTACTGCTTAATCCGTACTAACAAGTCTGCCTTTCTCGAATTATCGGTAAATAAAATCGTCTTCTGTTGCTTGACCCTGTGCTTATTGAGATTCTCGATTCGCGCTAAAATAGCCGCATTTGTCCCAACTACAAGTTTTTTTACTAATACACGGATTCGTTTATTCGCTTTTTGTTGAGCAAATAGATCATTATTCTCGGCTTTAAGTTCTCGTACTATCAATTCTAGGTGATGGGAGTGATTCTCTATATCTAATATCTCATTATATTGCTCATAGTAAATCGGCATTGGGCCGATGACATATTCGGGATATGAGTCACGAAGTTTCTTTAGTTGAAGAGGTTCTTTCATGAAGTACTCATTTAGGCCATCGTAGAAGACTTCCTTGTAACCGGCACTTTTGAGTGTATGGTGCCAGTCTCTAAACACATGGTTAGACTCTATAATAATAAGATCGGAGCCATATATTTTCCAATCATTAGAGCAAATGACATCATGCTCAAGTCCCTCTACGTCAATCTTGATGAAATCGATGCGTTGCCCGTTCTTTAAGTACCTATTCAGCGTATCTTTTAAGGTGTCAATTTCCACCCCATACTCTATATATTTATAGGTATACTCTGACTGCATATCTTTTGAAAAAGTGGACAGGCCGCCCGCTTCTGGATATTCACGGAAAACTACAATACCCTTGTCCTTACCTATACCTTTCTGAATATTAATGTCTCTAGGACGGTCCTGGTTTAGAAGATCTATGTTTCTCCTAATCGGGTCTATGTTTATTCCTCGCCATCCTCGATCGTAAAAGTACTTCGTTACTGAATGGTGAACAGGCTCGGATGCTCCAATATCAACATAGAAACCCCTTACCTTACCTCTTAGCAACCAGTTAATGTATATATCTTCTCTGTTTTGAGCATAGCTCACAGTACGCTTTATCATTATCTTGACTCGACCGTAATTATAGGATCGACGATGTAGCCCGATCTCCTGCTCTTTTTAATCTTAAATGTAGCCGCGCCCTCCCACCAGTCGCATACATCAATGCCATCGCTTTTTACTATAGCGGGTTCAATTGTATATTCTCCATCAGAGAATATGTTGTCGAAGGACCATGCTAATGTCATTTTTGTACCTTTTTTCAAGTCGCCATAGGAGTTTCCGAGTATTTTACTATTTGTGCCAAGTAGTGGGGTCCCCGAACTATTCAATAACTTGAACCCAAAGATTGGATCGGTTATGTCGCTATTCACAATGTAAGAAATATGAATATGGATGCGGCCTTCAGGTTTAGCATTATTAATGCTAATCTTTTCGAACGCAATTGATCTATCACCCCACCTATTTTCGGCAACGCTATTTGCAACAGTCTCCTTGGGTGTCGGCAACAGAAAGAGTTTTCTATATTGGTTTGAGATTATCCCTGACGTATCAATCCCTTTTATCTTATTCTGATCGATCAATGCAGCCCTATCGCAATATTCCGCGATTGCGTCCATGTCATGAGACACAAAAATGACTGTTTTCTTAATTTTCTTCAACTCTTTGAAGAATCTGAAACACTTTCTCTGAAAATCAGAGTCACCAACAGCTAGTACCTCATCTACAAGTAGAATCTCTGCCTCCGCCTTTGTGGCGCAGGCAAAGGCCAGCCTAACTTGCATGCCACTGCTGTAATTTTTAAGTTTCTGGTCCATGAATTCCTCAAGTTCTGCAAACTCAACAATACTTTTGTAATTCTCGTCTATCTTTTCTTTATTAAAGCCAAGAATCGCCCCATTTAAGTACACGTTTTCTCTGCCGGTAAGTTCGGGATTAAAACCAACCCCAAGTTCAATAAAGGGAACAAGCCTCCCGTTTACCCTTACGGTTCCTTTAGTTGGTTGATATATCTGTGCAATGATTTTTAACAACGTACTCTTACCGCTGCCATTTCTACCGACAATACCGAAGAATTCACCTTTCTTTATGTCGAAGGATATATCCTTAAGTGCGTGTTGCATCTCATACTTAAGACGAGTGTTCCCTTTTAGCAACCCGGTAAATACACTCTTCAATGAGCCCACCTTTTCATGAGGTAATTTAAAGTCTTTGTAAATTCCTTTTACCGATACGGCGATGTCATCATCCATCACACATTCTCCGCAAAAGAACGAGAGTTCTTTCTAAAATACCGTGCAGCGCATATCGCTATCCCAATTGTAATAAATATAGGGATGAGCCGATACCTGGAGCTTCCGTATATGTCTGATATCGTAGTGGTCTTGTCTGTAATTAATACGTATCTCGCATCTTGTATGATTTGAGCAACCGGATTAAGAAGTAGAATCTTAGCGGCACTGATAGGTACCATTGAGACCGGATAAAGGATCGGGGTCGCGTAGAACGCGCCTTGAATGATGACTTCCCAGATGTATGTTGCGTCTCTAAATTTTACATAAAGAGCGCTTAGGTAAAATGCGATCGCTATCGAAAAGATAAACAACTCCATAATCAGAAATGGCATCCAAAGAGCCGACCGGTGAAGCTCAACACCGCTAATGATGATAAAAAAGAACACAACGATGAAGTTTAGCCCAAGATTGATGAGTGCAGACAAGCTACCCGATAGCACGATTATATACTTAGGAAAATTAATCTTTCGTATTAAGTCACCTTTTGCGACAATCGAACCAACACTACCCATAGTAATCTCAGTAAAAAAGTTCCACAGGACAATGCCTAGTAGTAGGTATACTGGGAAATGGGGAGTGGATCCCCCGACCTTTAGAAATCTTACAAAAACCACATAAAGGATAAGAAATAGAGCTAGTGGCTTAAGTAAAGACCAGAGATAACCAAGGAAAGACCCTTGGTATCTAACCTTAAAGTCAGTTGCCACTAATCTTTTTAGAAGAATAACCGAATATCTGTACCTATCAACAATCCTTCGAACGGTGTGTTTCATGTCATATGATTATAAGATAGATTGGTTCTAATCTTAAATTATCGTTATATAATCTTTTGATGACAAGAAACGCAAGAGTGCTAGTAACTGGTATTAATGGTTTTGTTGGGAGACATCTCGCGCGAGAGCTCAGTTCGCAGGATATTGAGGTTATTGGCTTTGGTCGTGAGCCAGACATAGCACCAGAGCTTCAGGAGGTTTGTTCAACCTATGAAGTATGTGATTTATCAGATCCTCTCCAAGTTGCAAAGCTAAGTTTGGATGGGGTTAATACAATTATCAATCTTGCCGGGCTGGCTAGTGTTGCTGAATCAAGAGATAAGCCGGATGAATATTTGCGCGTCAACGTTGCAGTACACACTGCTTTGTGCGATGAACTATTGAAGAGAGGTTTGGACCCGCGAATAATAGCAATAAGCACAAGTATGGTTTATAGCTCAAGCCAGCCGATGCCTCAAACAGAGCAAGGCGAGCTCGTTGACGACGACATAGCCACTCCTTATGCAATTAGCAAAAAGTGTATGGAGGATGCGCTTCAAATCTATCGGGAAAAGGGCATGAACATCGTGATTGCTCGGCCTTTTAATCATATCGGTCCTGGCCAAAGACCAGGCTTTCTAATCCCCGATCTGGCCGAACAAATAATGGCATCCGACGATAATGGCGGTGTGTTACGAGTAGGAAACCTAAACACCAAGCGTGACTATACAGACGTCCGAGATGTGGTAAGAGCATACACAGATCTAGCTCTTGCACAGACACTACGATTCGATACATACAATATCTGCTCGGGAGTCAGCCTTTCTGGGGTAGAAATACTAGAACTCCTAAAAATACCTTTTTGTAGAAGTGATTTAATGACAGAAATCGACCCGGCTCGTATTAGGCCTAACGATGTGATGGATATATACGGAACCCCCGAACGAATCCAAACTGAGCTAGGTTGGAGACCACAAATACCGATTGACCAGACGATTGAAGATTTTGCCGCTTGGCGTTTGGAGCAATAGTTATTCCGTTGTTTTCTCGAGCTTGAGATCGTGTTCAACCATTAGCTTCACCAACCCTTCAAAGTCAACCTTCCGCTTCCAGCCAAGAATCTTTTCGGCCTTAGCTGGATTGCCAAGAAGAATATCTACCTCCGCAGGACGCATAAATTTAGGATCCTGCTTTACATATGGTTTCCAGTCGTCGATCCCAATCTCTTTGAATGCTAAGGTTAGGAAATCTTCTATTGAATGTGTTTCGCCTGTTGCGAGTACGTAGTCATCTGGCTCATCCTGCTGGAGCATCAGCCACATACCCTCGACGTAGTCCCCTGCATACCCCCAGTCCCGCTTTGGCCATAAATCACCGAGTACTATTTCCTTTTGCTTCCCCAGCTTGATACGCGCTACTGAGTTAGAAATTTTCCGGGTCACAAACTCTAGTCCGCGTCGTTCACCTTCATGGTTAAACAAAATGCCATTGCTGGCATGCATCCCGTAGCTTTCACGATAATTCTTTGTAATCCAGTAGCCATAGAGTTTTGCTACGCCGTACGGACTTCGGGGATGAAAAAGAGCGTTCTCGTCATAGCCTGTTTTAGGGCGGTTGTAATCTAGACCCCCGAACATCTCGCTAGTTGATGCTTGGTAAAATCTGGTTTTTTTATCATACCCAGCGATCCTGATAGCCTCGAGTATATTTAAGACGCCAGTTCCTGTCGCGTCTGCAGTTAGTTGTGGCACTTTGAATGAATGCCCAACGTGGCTAATTGCCGCTAGATTGTATACCTCATCAGGTTTTGCTTGGATAATTGCGCGAACTAGCGAGGATGTGTCGGTAAGGTCTGCTTCGATTAAAGTAACATACGGGAATTCTTTTTCTGTTATTCCCCTGCGAGGATTGTGTTGTCCGCGGATAATCCCGAAGATCTTATAGCCTTTTTCGTGTAATAGTTTTGCAAGGTGGCCACCATCTTGTCCTGTTATGCCTGTTATTAATGCAGTCTTTGTCTTTGCCATAAATCTCCCATATTATTCGAAAACTTACTAAATTTTACCAGAAGTACGGAATAAGCGTATATCTGAAAAGGCAGTATAATAGCATAAATGAGAATTGGCGTAGATATACGTCCCCTCCAGGGACATAGCGGGTTTAGGGGCATAGGAAGATATTTAGATAATATTCTGGCTCATCTTCCAACAAACTTAGCCAACGAAGAATTCATTTTCTACGCTGACAAGCGTATGAAATTTCCGACAGAGAAACTACAGCATATCAAAAATCAAAGAATTATTTGGGTGCGTCCAAAAAGAATCTCGAGGGTGAAGTATTTACGCGCATTTGCTCGCCCATATACTAAAGTCCGACCACTTAAAAAAGACGTGGATGTTCTATTTCAAGCAGAGGCGGCCTACGGGATAAGTAAGTCAGTTCCTACTGTCAGTGTGTTCATGGACATCATACCTTTGCTTTTCAAATTCGATGACACATCCATGAGTCTTTCAGGAATAATGAAGTACAAACAAAAGGTTGCAAGAATCGTGCACAACAAGTTTTATAAAGAAATCCTCGACTCATTCCATGCAGCAGCAGGCATTGTTGCAATTTCGCAATCGTCAAAAGACGACTTCATAAAACACCTGGACAAAGATATAGGTAAACGCATCGTGGTAACTCCTCTTGCTGTAGCGCATACACTCGGGAGTAAGCTCTCCAATAACAGCAGTGTGCTGACGCTAAAAAAATATGGGCTTTCAGATAATAATTACCTGCTATACGTTGGAGCAATAGATCAGCGAAAGAATATAGCTGGTCTAGCAAAAGACTACTTTGAGTTAAAGAAAGATTTTCCGAAACTCAAACTGGTTTGCGTAGGCAAAGAGTTTGGGCTCGGGAAGAATCTAAGATTAGTCGGTTGGACACAAACTTTAGATGCGCACCCAATAGAGAAAAAGGACATTGTGATTCCAGGATACCTAAGTGACGACGAGCTAACGGTGCTTTATAAGCACGCAGTTTGCTTTGTCTTTCCGAGCAGATACGAAGGATTCGGATTACCCGTTCTTGAAGCAATGGCCCTCGGCTGTCCAGCCGTCTGTTACGATAATTCTTCCCTCCCGGAAGTTGCAGGGAGCGCGGCGTTAATCGTTAAGGACGGTGAAAGTATGGTTCCGTCAATTAAGAAGCTGCTGAACGATAAAGGTCTTCGAAATAGACTAATCGAACGGGGACTTGCACAAGCAAAAAGATTTAGCTGGAAAAAAACTGCACAAACTACTTTTGAGGTTATTGTCAATGCATCAAAAAGAAGTAGAAAAATAATTTTCGATGCGAGACCTCTAGCAACCAACTTTCCTTCTGGTGTTGGATATTATACGAAGGGTTTAATCTCTGCGCTTGCGAAGGAATATCCTGATATTACTTTTATAGGACATTTCTATGATTTTCTAGGTAAAAATCCTGAGCTAAAATTCTTAGCAAAAGCACCAAATATTTCTTATTCAGTTAGTAAATTAATTCCCGAAAAAGCAATAAACCAGCTACGTAGGCTGGGTATAGTCATACCTTTTGAACTTCTTGTTAAGAACAAGGGTGACATAAATCTTTTTCCGGCCTACATTAGCTCTCCAAGTCTATTCAATACACCCTCGGTTGTGGCTATTCATGATTTATCTTACCTAAACAACGCATCCATGGTTAGCGCCCGTAACCGTAGTGACCTTAGGCGCTTCGTTCCCAGCTCAATAACAAGATCGTCTCTTGTCCTTGCAATTTCTGGAGCTACAAAGAAGGAGATTGTGGAACATTATGGAACAGATAGTAGAAAGATCCTTGTTCATAGCATACCGCCTCCTTCTCCCTTGCCAGATAAACCGCACAGCAAATCAACCCTGCTAGATCTCGGAATTTCTGGAGAATATGTAATGTTCCTGGGTACAATTGAACCACGAAAGAATATTGGAGGATTAGTTGCCGCTTTTGAATTACTTGATAGACCTATAAGAGGGAATTGTGCGCTAGTTTTAGCTGGTGGAAAAGGCTGGAACGATCAAAGCATCCGTGACGCTATTCAGACTGCAAAGAATAAGGGTACGAGAATAATCGAAACCGGTTATGTGTCGGAATATCAGAAAGCTACCCTATACAGAAACGCAAAATGTCTAGTACTAGCCTCTCATGAGGAAGGTTTCGGAATGCCCATACTAGAAGCAGCTACTTACGGCACACCATCCTTATTGAGCGACATACCTGTTTTTCATGAAGTAGCCGGTGACGGTGCCCTTTATTTTAACCAGACTAAGACGAGGGACATGGCAAATTCTTTGAGCCGTTTTCTTAAAGACGATAGGTTGCAACAAAAGCTCAGAAAAAATGCGAAAGATAATCTTAATCGATACTCGTGGACAGTAATCGCCAAATCAATAATGGATCGTGTCGAGGAGTTAGATAAAGAATAGTCTATTGCGTTAATTGCAAGTAAAATATACTGCAGATGCAAAGGATTGTGATTGATGCAAGATTGTCGGGCACTACTACCGGCCGGTATATCGATAAGTTGATTGAATATCTGTATAAGTTGAACCCGGGCCTAGGGATAATCATCCTAGCTAAGTCACACCGAGTAGGTTATATGAAGAAGATTGCTCCGCAATACGACGTTCAGCCGTGCGACGTTAAAGAGTTTACTTTTGCTGAACAAATTATACTTAACAAACTACTCAGATCTTTGAAGGCTGATCTTGTGCACTTCCCGATGGTTCAACAACCGCTTTTATATCGCAAGCCGGCCGTTACGAGCATGCTTGACCTCACAACCACAAGATTCAAGAACCCTTCCAAGAACTCGTTAGTATTGACAACCAAACAGATGGTTTATAGATACCTAAACCGCATGGTTGCGAAGCGCACTAACCAAATCATCACTATCAGCAATTACGTTCGTGACGAACTGATAAGAATCTACAAACTACCGCCAGAAAAGATTACGACCACCTACTGCTCAGCCGACAGGATTACCAACACACCAGTAGAGCTTCCTGAATTACACGATCAGGAGTTTATTATGTATGTTGGTCAGCCATTGCCTCACAAAAACTTAACGCGACTCATTGATGCTTTTGTGCTTCTTCAAAAAAAGCACCCGAGTCTCAAACTAGTGCTAGTCGGAAAAACTGATTCTTTATTCCAAAAACACGAGGAGCGGGTGAAGGAACTAGGGATTGATAAATCTGTTATCTTTACTGGTTTCGTATCAGAAGGTCAATTGCGGTGGCTATACGAGAACTGCAGGGCCTATGTCTTCCCGTCGCTGAGCGAAGGTTTTGGTCTGCCCGGTCTAGAAGCCATGGTTCATGGCGCACCAGTTGTGTCGAGCAATGCAACGTGTCTCCCAGAAGTCTATGGCAACGCAGCACATTATTTTAGCCCGCACAGCACCAAAGAAATGGCCGAGAAGATTGATGATGTTTTAACTAATAAAACCCTGCGCGCAAACTTAATCAAACAGGGTCGCCAACAAATCAAAAAGTATTCTTGGGCTCGCATGGCCAAACAAACCCTCGAAATCTACAACAAGGCCTTGAGCTAGTTCTTCGAGTGTATGAAATCTTTACACACCAACAGCCAGTGATGCTAGTAAAGTAGTTCCGGTACGTCCGCAACAGCCGAAACGCTGGGGCCTTCCACGCAGTAAGCTTCGTGCTCTGGGTTTGAACCACCATCGATAATTACTATCGAACCAACCTCTTGACGAATTGGCTTAACCCCCTTTACTCCAAGTATACGTACGCCGCTAAGTGAAGCTACTAACGCCGTTCTAATATCAGAATTATTAAAGTCACGATGCATTGGGAAAGTATTACCAACATCGTAGTAGTTCACCCCAAACACATTCCAGTTCGCCCTGGCTGACGCATATTTATCATCATCGAACAGGCGATTCACTAGAGGTCCCAGCAGTCTTCTAGCGGCGTCTCTGCACACAGGTGAATTAGACCTTGCTTCACGCACTAGTTCCTCTGTAGCAGGTCGAACATGATCCTCGGTGCTCAACCTAATTATCTCTCCGGCAAGCTCCTCGTCAAAGGATAGACCAAGCTCTTTCCAGGTAGTCTGATAACAGCCCGTAGCCTTTAATTGTTCACCTATGGTTTGTAGGTTTATAGTCCGCATGACAAGAGATTACTACTTCAAACTCATTTCAGCAAACATAAATACTTTCGGGTCAAGTTAAGTCCAGGCGCGCATGGCCAAACAAACCTTGAGATCTACAACAAAGCTCTAAATATTTAACACGTTAAGTATTTAGTAATGTACATATTTTAGCAGCTGCTAAAATATGTACACTTTCTGAAGGCACTATCCACATTGGAATCATTAAATCAGTCTTTCGACTTCAGAACTTTGTACGCTCCGGCACTAATTAGTAGCACAAGTATCAACCCTACTATCATGTAGGGCCAGTTACTCGAGTCTTTAGTCTCAATATCATCCACTAGTTCCTCATCGGAGAATCCGGAAGCTTGCTGTAGCACTTCGCTCTGGGTCTGCTCGGCCTTAACATCCGTCACCGTTTCCGTTTGCTGAACTGTTTGTTGTGTACTGCTTGCCTGAGCTGCAGACACTGATTCACTTTGAACACCCACGAATTGACTATTAGGGCTGGACTCGCTTTCTTCCAGCACCTTAACTGATTCTTGCACCTCTTCCTCAATCAAAACCTCTTCTCTACTTGAAGTAGCGAAGCCGTCATCAACCCATACCAATAGGCTAGTCACAGTGCCGTCAAAACTAGGCAGAATGATACTTCCTTCAGAGATAGGCGAACTCACTATCGGTAACCCACTTGTTGGGTCGCCGATAAACAACACCGCTTCACTGTCGACCGATTGCCACGATATAACTATATCGTCGCTACTGCGTACTGCCTGTAGGCTCTCCGGTAATTCTGGTAACGTAAGCGTTAATGCCTCTTCACCGGGCGTAACATTTAAAGGCAAGACCGATCGGCTTTGTTCTGTCTCATCATTAAACCCAGCAACAACCGCCAAGACCTCACCAACAGCTGACTCATAAACAAAGTCCGTGTTTGGACTGTCGGTCGTTTCGTCCCAAACACCATTACCATCAAAGTCCCATTTGTACTGCTCGAAAGTATTAGTACTACCAGCGTCAAAGAATATCGGCTGTTTTGTTCCAACAGTCTTTGGCGTAAAAGCACTCAGGCCATCAATAGAACCAGCCTTGTCAAAATCTTCAATGGCCGCGAACGGCATAATACGCGATTTATGATTTAGGATCCGCCAATACATATCGGTGTAGTTAGCTTTTGTAAATGAGCTATATTGCAAGAACACTCCGCCCGTACTATCAGCAATTCTCTTTAGCGCCGCGGTTATCATCGGAACTGTGTAGGTAATGCCGGTCGTCGAATCAAAGAACTGCGCAATCGTGTTCGGCACAACCACGTCAACCATAATGCCCTTGGCTTGCGCCAAGGCAATCGCATCGTCCGTCTTTCGAACCACATTGTACGTATGAAATGGGTTAGCTAACTCAACTACGCAATTTGTTCTAGTCAGCACATCATAAACTTTCATACATCTTTCCGGATGTAGCCTAGCAAGGTCAGTCTCGAGCGCCGGCGTAACGTTGCATTTGTTTGCGGTTGAAATACCAAACCCGATACGAACATCACTATTACAAATATTGTAGGTATAAGAATCGAGGGGCATCCGGCTAGTTATTAGGACTAAGTGTTTCTCCGCATCTGCACGCCAATTAGTCGACATAACTGCCCGCTCGATTCCGATTTGATGCGGATCGGCTGGATCCAATCCACCACCACTTTGCCCTCCAAATGCTAGCGGTCTATACATTTTACTAACAAGGTTATCTAGAACCCTTGTAGGCTCTTTGTGGATAGCAACTCGTGGCACCCTAGCGTTCGGCAAACTCCCTGTCTCGGAATATTCACCAACTCCATAAAGTGCTTCACTAAAATACGCAAACATCGGCTGTAGAACCTCTGCTGTACTAAACCTCATTTGCCCCAAAACATCATCAACCCCAGCACTAGTGTTGAGCATCATCATAATGTCGATTGGCTTACTGTTAGGTATCGACGGAACAGGCTGGGGTAGAGAACCATCCGATTCTACTCCACCTCGGGCTTCGTCGAGTGTACTAATGCTCGGTGCCAGGCGTTGAATTATTTCTTGCGCTGCCTGCGGTGCCCCAAAAGTCGCATAGCGATTATGCCCGTCCGAATAATCTGCAACCGACGGCAACGAAAGGTTCTGAACGCTCGATATGATAGTTTGGAAAATCCCAGACCCACCCGAACAAACAAAATCGTCATTGAAACACCAACTAAGAGTCTTATTCTCTAAGTCGCTGGGGACATAAGGAATTCGCGCATCGGCCAGTCCCCGATCATTCAGCCCAGCGCTACCGCGCTTCCAGGGTTTTGCCTTTGGGCGACTAAATATCGACAACGCAGAATCAAACCAATTAAAAGAACTTGATGAATGGGAAATATCACTACCTACATATTTCGGATCACCAAAAAGCGCCAAAGCTGAAACATGTTGACGCTCCGCCGAACTCAGCATAAAAACCGACTCGCCCATAACCTGCGCACCTTGCGAGTACCCACCGAGCACTAGTTGTTGCTCAGGACAAAGACTAATTTGGTCCTTGATGTAACCGGCCGTCTCTTGTTTCCCATCACCTACGCTTCTGTTGTATTCACCGAAAGGAAACCACGAATACTCCGCCTGTATGGCATTTAGGAATGTAGTCGCACTAAAAGCCCCGACCGCCTTATAGCCGTTCGAGTTATAAAGGTTAGGGAAGTTATGCACCGAAACCGCCTTATAAGTTACATGAGGATACTCCTCATCCATCTTCCTCTGAAACGACTGGAAAAACGCACCAGGCACGTTCTCTTCTTCAAAGAACTGATCGCCATACGGTAGGTTTAGAAATTGACCGTCTGAGTTGTCGCCCGATCCACGATTAAATACTACCAATACATCAGCACAGCTAGAGTCAGTATTCGGAATAGATTCTGCAAACAAAGTGGCTCTTGTGAAAAATGCACAAGCTAACACTACTATAGCGCCTAGGGCAACTCTGTTCATGCCCGCCCCCGAGTCATCTTAAGTCCTGACTGTTATAAATATCTCTGCGGCGTCATCCAGATACCGAATATTTCCAACAACTTCAAGCCCTTCAATCGAACAGATCAGCTTATACGAATTATCGTTGCCATCACCAAGATCTAATCTCTGCGGTTCTGGCAGTGGACAGTCGGTGAGACCTAGGATAGCCTGAACCTGTTCCGGTGTAGTACTGAGTGGTGCATTGGAAGTTACACTCCTGTGAAAACAACCGCTACTCTCGATCGGGCAAGCGCGACCAGCGATGCCGCTATTTTCTGAAGAATCAATCTCAACCCAATCCGCAGGGATCTCAATCTTATTAAAAACCCGCTCAACATCCGCAAAATTCGGCTGAGCACTAGTGAAAGGATAAACAAAAAAGTTTACAACTCCAGCAACAATCAGCAGAATCACCGCTACAGCAACAAAAACCAACCGTTTCCCCGAATTATTCACGAGTCAAACCCCCTTAAGCATTACCGCAATTATCCTCTCGAACTCACCCCTTATCAACCCTGTTTTTCACAATCTATATGTTCTACTAACTTTATTACATATTTTATCATGTGATAAAATATGTACACCTGTGTGAATGTAATGCAGTCTTAGGGCAGTATTTTTTGAAAGCTTTTGAGAAGTTTTTTATGTTGGTCTTCTGTTGTTTTTGCCTCAAGTACCATCACCATCTTATCGATTCCGATTATTTTAGATATTGCATAAACTTCTTCTGTGCAAGGAAAAGGATAGACCCACATACTTTGTAATGATCTGATAAACCCTAGCCTACGAAGCTGTATTAGGAACTCATTTCGCTCATCTCGTTTTTCACTTGGTATGTCGAACGAAACTACTCGCCACAACCCATCCCACTTCTTTGGGGTCTTGATAATAACATCTTCCAGATATACATCTTGAAGTCGTTGCTTTCCCTTCCTAGTGAGACTCACATAGACACTATCATCAGCTAGATGATCTATGGATATAAGATTTAAACGCTTCATGTGTCGTAGTAAGCGCTTATACTCTGGGCCCGTCCTTTTTCTGTCGCCTGTGAGCAGATACTTCTCGATTACTTGCAAAGCATTTGGAGCGACCACACCAACACCCACTACCACACCAATCGAAAAAACCTTAAGCAACCCACTAACTAATTGCCTAGTTTGTTTGTTATTCATGCACATATTTTATCACGTGATAAAATATGTGCACTTTTATATAATTTCGATATCACGATTAGAGACTGAGTACAGACTGCGACGCGGCTATTTCTTCTGTTTGAGGAGTTTAGCTTTTAGGGAGCTGCTGGGTTTTTTGATGTTTGACTCTTTTAGTGCAGGTTCGGGCTTCTCTGCTTTATCTGTCTTAGTACTTTTTGGTTCGGCTTTCGCCTTCTTTGGCAATTCCTTTTCCTTGGTTGGCTTTGCGGCTTCAGGCTCTTCTGTGTCGAAACCTGCGGCTTTGATGATAACTCGGCGGTCGTAGCCCTCGCCCACTGATTCGGTTTCTAGGCCGTTCTCGGAGGCGACTTTGTGAACAATCCGGCGATAGGCTGGGTTCATTGGTCGAAGTTCCATGTTTTTCTTACTAGATTTGACTTCCGCGGCCCATTGTTCGACCTGTTCGGCCAATCGATCATTTTGAGCCTTCTTATAATCGGCAACGTCGACGTTGACGCGCATGTATTCGAACTTCTTGTTCTTGAGGGCGCTCATCACCATGTACTGCAGAGCCCTGACTGTGTCGCCGCGCTGACCGATCAAGAAACCATTCAAATGGGTCGATGGAATATTGAGCTCGATCACGTCTTCGTCATGTGTGGCATGGACATCGACATTCAGACCAAAGAATGACAGCACATCTTCGAGATACTTCTTTGCGAACGTAATCGCTTCTTCCATTAGACGCCTCCGGCTCTCGAGGACAACCTACGGTTTTCCTCGACGCGCAGGACGCGAAATAAATTCGCGTTCTGGCTGCTCTTTTCCCTATGGTACATACCTACCTCCGCCTCTTTTTACGTGCCGAACCCCCTTTTTTGCTAGACGATTTTTGTTTTTTTGGTTTTTCGATTACTTCTGCAACCACGCGCGCACCGCCAACAACGGCTTCAAGCTCGACTTTGTCGTCTTCTAAAATCTTTTTCTGCTGGATATAAGCCACGATGCCGCCAACCAGCCAGTAAAGAGAAATGGCGGCCGATAAACCGATT
>JBBTYV010000013.1:0-3758 GCA_038061635.1 Patescibacteria group bacterium | reverse complement strand
ACGAGTTTAAAAATTTCACTTTCTACGAAGAAGAAACGGCCTGCGCTAGCGACCACGGCATCGATCCGAAAACCCGAGTTCACATGCATAACCAAGAAAATAGTGTCGTGCACGTTCATACTGATGGCGCTACGTGGGGGCACTTTTTTGCCAATCTAGGCTACACCTTAGGTAATAAGGTTGTAACCACTGACAACGGAGTGTTTGTGGACGGTCAAGAAGGCAAACTCCACTTTCACCTGAATGGTGAAAGTGTTGATGTCATCGCTAACAAAGTTATTGAGAACGAAGACACCCTACTTATCGACTTTGGTAGTGATAGTGATGAGGTTATGAAAAGCCACTATGACAGTATCGAAAACAAAGCACGCGAGCACAACCTAGAAGATGATCCGGCGACTTGTTCGGGTGAAGAAGCAGAATCTTTTACGCAGCGACTCAGGCGAACGCTGGGGATAAACTAGCACGGTATTTGCGCTCGTACTTGCAGCCAGCGCAAAAAAGTTCTATCCTATTTATCAGAACGAATAAATAAAGGGAGGTTTTTAATATGTCAAAGAAGACACTCGCCATGCTTGTGGCAGAGATGGTCGGTACTTTTGTGCTGGCTGTAGTAGTTTTGTCGGTAACGCGTTACGGGTTGCCGATTTTCACAGCTCTTGCAGCTGCAGTTGCCGTCGGTACGATGACAACTGGTTTGGGTGCTGTTTCAGGCGGACACTTTAACCCAGCAATAACGCTTGGTATGTTCACCCTTCGCAAGCTAAGTCTTGCAAAAACGGTTGCCTTTGTGGCATCACAGGCCGTAGGTGCTGTGCTTGCCTGGAAGCTTTACGAATGGTTCGTAGATAAGCCAGTAACATCTGTTTCTGGCGAATTTGACTGGCGTATCTTCACGGCCGAAATGGTCGGTATGGCCGTCTTTGGTTTCGTGTTTGCGTCTGCAGTTCTCAAAAAGCTCGAAGGTCACTTTGCTAGCGTTACAATCGGCTGGGGACTTTTCCTTGGCGCAACGGTCGCTAGCTTGGTTGCATCAGCCGGTGTTGTTAACCCTGCTGTGGCTATTTCTCTTGGCTTCCGCCCAGAGACTGTTGGCTACCTTGGCTACTTGCTTGGCCCAATCGCCGGTGCCGTTGTCGGGATGAACTTCTACCAGATGATGTTTGATAAAACAGGATCTAGTGTAGCTGTTCGTGCTTCTAGCCCAGCAAAAAAGTCTAGCGCCAAAAAGCGTTCGACTCGCAAACGATAAAACAAAAGTTTTTAACCTAAAAGAGGCTCACACCAGAGCCTCTTTTTATATATCTAGCTTACTTCCGGATGGATGCAGTAGTCATGGTCTTTACCTGGTGGGAAGCTGTTGCATCGGATGCCTTCAGCTACTTTCTCTAACCTATCTTTGGCGCCATCTATACCGCGTTGGGTTTTTTTGATACTTCCCTGCATGCCAGTGTCGATAAAATCTAGTGTCACGAGCTTTGGTAGCTCGTCGTGCAGAACTTGCCAGGCTAGCGCATACAGCGTTAACTGTTCGCTTGCTGATGCCCTTGCTTTGGCGCGTTCTGGCGTGTCGACAGTGGTTGATGTCTTATAATCCCGAATCTCAACGCCGTCGTTGGATGGAAAAACGGCGTCAAACTGCCCGCGGATAGTCAGTTTAATGTCGTCGAGGCTAATCCTGAATGGTTCTTCAACGGCAATCGGGGCTTCTGGGTCGCCGCTAGCCCGCTTGATAATTTGCTTGAGCGTCAATAGCCCTTGCTTTAGCGCCCGCTCGCGCTGAAAAAGCGAAGAATAACCAACCTTTGGCCATTCGCTGATTAGCTTAGCTTCTAGGTCGCCATCAATCTGTTCGCCAGCCATTAAACTGCGGTTAATGTCTTCGATTACTTTGTGAAGGATCGAGCCATAGTCGCGCGACGGGCTAGGTTCTTCCGGAGCACATAGCACGTGTTTGTAATAAAAGTTTAGCGGGCAACGAAGATAATCGTCAATCTGGCTAACAGTTAGATTAACCTGTTCGCCGCTAAGGATTTTGTCCGGGATTCTCACTACTCCTTCTGTACTCGGCGTAAATTGTTCGAGCGTCTGCGAGCCAATATCTGTCGGTGCGTGACTAACAGTATTGTCGCTCCCGAACGCCTCGTCCATAAAACGCGACGGTTTGCGGAGCGCTGGTCCATTGTGGCGGCTGGCTAGCGTTAGAACTAGTTCATTTTTAGCGCGCGTCATAGCAACATACATCAGTCGTCTTTCCTCTGGAATATGCTCGTCAGCCTCGGAGTAGTATTGCTCTTTCAACTTTTCTGGCAAGATGAGTCCCCGCGAACTTTCGCTTAAGGGGAAGGACTTCTCGGTGCAGTCGGCGATATATACAATTGGCCACTCCAAGCCTTTTGCTTTATGCACGGTCAAGATGTTGACGACGTCTCCGCTCAAATCTAGTGTGCCGTCTTCTCCGCTATTGCCAGCAGCAATGAGTGCTGGCAGAGCTTCGATATATTGCATGGCGCTCGGGTGAGTGGCAACCAACTCGAACTCTTTCATAGTGTTGAATAACTCATTTAGGCGAATAACAGAGGTTGCTGCTGTGGCGTCGTTTTTAGCGTCTTCGAATAAAGTTCTTTTTAGGCCACTACTGTCGAGGATTTGGTACGACAGTTGCCCGACGCTACTGAGCCCCGAAGCTTCACGCCAAGCTTCAATTAGTTCTAGTGCAGGTTTAATGCCCTTATCTGGGCTTTCATCTAGGACCTTCTTGAGCGACTCGTGCTCTTGTCGGCTTTGGCTCAGAGCTGTAGTTAAACTACTTGGCGATATATTGAACAACGGTCCGGTCAGGATATGGAATAGACTGACACTGTTTTCGGGGTCAACCACTGTTTTAAGAGCTTCCAGAAGCGTCCTAACAATCGGCTCGTGATAAAGCTCGTATCTCTGCCCGGCTACGACATGATCGATGTTTTCGGATGTCAGGACGGCCGATAAGCGCCGAACGGTTTGGTTGCGTCTGGCCAAAACTGCAATATCACCGGCTGGCGTACCACTCTTGATGCGGTTCTGAATATCGCTAGCAATCCAGCGCAGTTCTTCGTCTAGTTTTTCAAAGACGTGGCGGAGAGGTTTCGCCCCAGATCTAACGGTCTTAAGACGTTTATTAATCTTTAACCTGTCTTCAAGGCGGTTTGGGCTATTTGCCTGGATTAGTCTATAAGTGCTTTCCAGGATTTCTTTCGTCGAGCGGTAGTTCTCGATTAGAGTTACCTCTTTGCTTTTCGGATAGCGTTTCTTGAAATCGAGTATGTTAGCCAGCGTAGCACCACGGAAGCCATAAATACTCTGGTCGTCGTCACCGACAACTAACAGGTTTTGCTTTTTACCAACTAGCATGTCGACCAGCATCGACTGCATCAGGTTTGTGTCCTGGAACTCGTCAACCATGACGTAGTCATAAGATTCCTGAACCGCCCTTAAGACGTTCGGTCGTTTTTTAAAAAGTTCAATGACTCTATATATCTGATCGTCATAATCTATTACGCTGTTTTTAGCGCAGAGCTCAAGATATGTCTGGTAAGCACCCGCCAGCTCTTTTTGTTTTGCCTTCTCAAGCTTTTCGGCATCATCGCCTACTGGCATGGAAACCGTGAATTTGCTAAATACTTCGGGGGTGATGACTAGTTGTTTGAGCTTCGAGAAATAATCGCTTAGTGTGCCCAGGAGGCTGTCGGGGCGAGAGACTGGTGCAAAATAGGCAAGCT
>JBBTYV010000012.1:0-14246 GCA_038061635.1 Patescibacteria group bacterium | reverse complement strand
CGTTTCTGACTCCAAAGCGCGGCAAGCTCCGCGTTATGGCCAAAGGCGTCCGCCGCGAGAAAAGTAAGCTGGCCGGCGGGATAGAGCTATTTAGTGAAAGCGACCTGACCTTAATCCAAGGCAGGGGCGAAATCGACACTCTAATATCCTCGAGACTAAAAGTGCATTACGGAAATATCATTGGCGATCTGGTGCGCACAAACGCGGGATATGATTTCCTAAGTATTGTAGACGCTGTGACTGAAGATAATTATGAAGAAAACTACTATTCGCTCGTTTCGATGGGTTTCAAGTTTCTAAACGTTAAGTCGCTAGACCCGGAGCTGACCAAAAGCTGGTTCTACACACGTCTGCTTGATATTACCGGCTATACGCCAGAACTAAAACTTGATGTCAACGATGAGCCTCTTCGCGAAAAGGGGCATTATTTGTTTGACTTTAGCGCTGGGCGCTTTCAGCCGTCGCATACCGAAGGCTTCTCGACCGATGTTATTAAGTTGCTTCGGCTTCTTCAAAAACATACCCCGGCCCAGATCGAGAAGGTAGGTGGGACAGAAGATGCTCTCCGGGCAGCTTCGCAGATATTAAGTCGTTTGGCAGAGTATTACCTCCACATAAAGAAGTAACAGGTGACAAACTTGACAAAAACGCTAATGCTTGCTACAGTAGTGTGGTATAGTATAAAAACAAAAAAATATGAGTGACCCAACACAAGCCGAAAGAATAGACCCGATCCTTGCTAACGTATATCTACGAAACCAGCATGAAATCGCTCGTCAAGATGCAATAGATGTTGCTGGTGCATCCGACGAAGCCTGGAGAAATCCAGATAATCTTACAGCTATCGGTGTTGATGAGGAAACAGCGACGATGGTAGCCAGAGGGATAACATCGAGTATAGCGGCGACACGTGAGCCTATAAAGGAGTTGGCAGATATTTTTACTGCGAGCCGTCTACAAAGACTTGACGAGCTAGAGAAACAGTTTATAAAGGACGCGCGCCGTCCAGCTATAGCGAAGAATTTTAAGTCATCGGGAAGAGTTAGAGTGGAGCACATCACCAAGGAACAACATCGGATTGCATTAGGTCTGAACGGCCAGCCTCAAGGTACAGAGCAACAGGTCGCTTAAAGCATAGACAATTTATAAAGTTTGCTCGGTTGATTTGAGAGTATAATAGTGGCATAGATGGTTAGTAACTTTAGAGCAGCCGTTAGTGAGAGAGCAGCGGGAGTTGCACTAGACGTCCAGACAAGTACGGGGCTCGATCTATCCGAACTTACGCCAACAACTCGCGAAAGTGCATATGTTGTTGCTGCTGTTGGTGGCGCTGCGGTATTAACATTGGTCACAATGACGATAAAACATACATGCAAACGGGCTTGGGATAAAGATGGTGATACTTCAGTTGGGTGGCCGGAGAGGTTCGATGAGCGTGAGGCGGAGGCTATTACTAGGGAGAGGAACGAGAGTGCTGCTCGCAAAATCGCGTTTCGCACTTGGTGGGCTGCTCGAAGAGAGCCTAGCATAACCATCCCATACATGCTTGGCGGCATGGTAGGGTCGTTCTTGAGAAGGCCGGTTAGCATTTCGGACGAGGAGTCATTATAATACTCAGCAATGGCATCTATGGAAGACATCGTTAGTTTATGTAAGCGCCGCGGGTTTATATTTCAAGGTTCGGAAATTTACGGTGGCTTGGCCGGAACGTGGGACTACGGCCCGCTTGGCGTAACCCTAAAACGAAACATCACTAATTTGTGGTGGAAGATGTTTGTTGAAGACCGCGACGACATGTTCGGGGTTGATGCGGCGATTTTGATGAATCAAAAAGTCTGGCAGGCTAGTGGGCATACGACCGGCTTTAATGACCCGCTGGTTGAATGTAGCGAATGCAAAACCCGACTGCGCCAAGACCATATCGAGAACGATAAATGTCCGAATTGCGGGAAGGTTGGCAAGTTTAGTGAACCGCGGCAGTTCAATATGATGTTCAAGACTAGCGTCGGGCCAGTTGAGGACGAATCGAGCACTAGTTATTTGCGGCCAGAAACGGCGCAGGGGATATTCACGAACTTCAAGAACGTCGTTGATTCGATTTATCCGGATTTTCCGTTTGGAATGGCTCAAGTCGGGAAGGCTTTTAGAAACGAGATTAGCCCGCGAGATTTTGTTTTTCGTGGACGCGAGTTCGAACAAATGGAGATCGAGTATTTTGTTGAAGAAAAGGATTGGGAAGCAGATTTCGAAAAATGGAAGGGCGAGTTTTATAAATGGTTTGAGGCAATTGGGTTACCGAAAAGCATGGTTCACGAACTTGATGTTCCGGAGAGCGACCGAGCGCACTACAGCAAAAAGACCATCGACTTTGAATTTGATTTTCCGTTCGGCAAGAGCGAGCTTTACGGTTTAGCATATCGCACGGATTTTGATCTTAAGAATCACGAAAAATCGTCTGGCAAGAAACTTCAGTACACGCCGAAAGAAGGTGGGCAACCATTCGTGCCGCACGTTATCGAACCAACCTTTGGCGTTGACCGCACGATTCTAGCGGTGCTAGTAGCTTGCTACAAAGAAGACGAAGTTAACGGCGAGAAGCGAAGCTTCTTGGCGCTACCTGATGCGCTTGCACCGGTGCAGTATGTTGTTAGCCCGCTCGTGAAGAATAAACCAGAGCTTGTCAAAAAAGCCCGCGAAGTTTACGGCGCAATGAAGAAAAAGTACGGTGCAGTGCTGTGGGACGACAACAGCAATGTTGGAAAACGCTACCGACGAGCCGACGAAATTGGTGTCCCGAAATGCATCACAATTGATTTTGACACTTTAGAAGACGATGCAGTTACTGTCCGTGACCGCGACACAACTAAACAAACCAGAGTGAAAATCAGCGAACTATAGATTTTTTTATGCCCGCAGAGCATAATAGGGTTGTAACAAATTACTTTTTATAATTAGGAGGAGTCATGGAAGTAGAAGTAAATATATGGGGAGTTTTAGGAGCATTCGTAGCTAGCATGGTTGTCGGCTCTATTTGGTATGCCAAGCCGGTATTTGGACGAACCTGGATGAAACTAGTCGGACTTAGCGACAAGCAAATGAAAGCCGGAGGCTTCAAGCCTTTCGTTAAAATGGTGCCAGCAGCACTACTACAGGCCTTTGTCTTAGCGCACGCTACTTTTCTTTCGGCATATTTCTTTACTGATAGTTCGTGGATGGAGTCGGCACTTAGCACGGCCTTTTGGATGTGGGCCGGTTTTCAGCTAACTGCGTTCATGACCCATGACGCTTTTGAGCAGCGACCTACTAAACTAACTGTCATTAACGCCGGCAATCAACTCTTTACTTTGCTTGCTATGGGATTAGTCATCGGCTGGCTGAAATAGCACATGGCTCAAAAAGGTAATTACGCTTTTATTGATAGCCAAAATCTGAACCTTGGCATTCAGAAGATGGGCTGGAAGCTCGACTGGCGGAAGTTCCGCGAGATGCTGGCCGACCAGTACGGAGTAACCAAAGCCTTCATGTTCATCGGCTACATGCAGGAAAACGAATTCTTGTATGAACAGATGCACGACCTTGGTTATTTGATTGTTTTAAAGCCGACGGTTGAATCTCATAACAAAGAAGACGATAAGCGGACTAAAGAACAGAAGATCCAGGAGCCCGAGAAAAAGACCGTCAAAGGCAACATCGACGCCGACCTGGTACTTTATGCCATGAAAGAGATACCGAATTACAATCAAGCCATTATTGTCTCGGGCGACGGCGACTTTTATAGCCTGGCCGAATACCTGATTGCCGAAAAGAAACTTCTGCACATCATGACCCCGAACTGGCAACACTCTAGCCTGTTAAAAGAATTCGAAAGCCACATCGTGCGGCTTGACCTTATGCGCAGGGATTTGGCATACCGAACCTTCAATCGCGGGCCGGCAAAGAAAAACACAAAGTAAAATAGAGGACAGTTATGACACAGGCAGAGGTGATGGCGATATTAGAGTCCGGCAAATCGGTGCTTTTGACTGGCGCCGCCGGAACCGGTAAAACATATGTATTGAACGACTTTATTAAACGGGCTAGAAATGACGGAAAATCCGTGGCGGTTACGGCAACCACTGGCCTGGCCGCCACGCACCTCAACGGCTCGACGATCCATTCGTGGTCAGGTATTGGCGTCGACGACGAATTGCATCACTATTTCTTTGAGAAGCTTGGCAAGAGCCGAAGAGACACAATCGCTAAAGCCGACATTCTAATTATCGACGAGATCAGCATGTTGCATGATTTTCGGCTCGACATGGTCGAGGAGATTGCCCGGAAGGTAAGGGAAGTCGACGAACCTTTCGGCGGTCTGCAGGTTGTGCTATCGGGTGACTTTTTTCAACTGCCGCCAATTAACCGCTCGGACTCGCGAGAAGGGAGCTTTATTACATCTTCTAAAGTCTGGGCTGCGGACCATTTTACGGTTTGCTATTTACTGCAGCAATATCGTCAAGCGGACGACGATGCCTATGCTGAGATTTTAAACGGCATCCGCGCTGGATTCTTGAGTGGTAGGCAACTTGCAGCTTTGCAGGCGCGCACCGGATCGTTTTCCGACCCGTTTGCCGCAAAGACCAAGCTATTAACTACTAACGCCGATGTTGAAGAAATTAACCTCGAGCACTTGTATCGATTGACAGGCAAAACGCATGAGTTCGAAATGGAGACTTCCGGGAGCAAACGCTACGTTGACCAACTAAAAAAGTCCTGCCTAGCACCAGAGGTTTTGAAACTAAAAGTTGGGGCGCACGTTATGTGCATCAAGAATTCGCCAGACAAAAAATACGTCAATGGCTCGCTTGGGATAGTGACCGACTTTGATCCGACAACTGGCTACCCGAAAGTAAAGCTCAATACAGGGCGCGAGATAACGTTGAAGCCAGAAGCCTGGGAGTTAAACGACGGCGACAAACGGCGAGCGATGCTAACGCAACTGCCGCTGCGACTAGCTTGGGCGATCACAGTCCACAAAAGCCAAGGCATGACGCTAGACGGCGCGCAGGTTGACCTTAGACGAGCGTTTGTAGAAGGTATGGGTTATGTGGCGCTTAGCCGGGTTAAGAGCTTAAAGACACTAGTGCTTGATGGCCTGAATGGTATGGCGCTTCGGGTTAGTCCACTAGCCAAACAAATCGACACCGAGCTTCGTGAGCGCAGTGCCAGTGCGATTGCAACACATGCCGACGTAATCAAGGCTTGGGAAAAAGCTGAAAAGAAGAGAAAGGCTAGCCCAGCTCCACCGGCACCAATCGCAAAAGTCTCGAACTGGAACGAGAAGGTTTTGAAAATGAGGGAAAAGTATCCGAATGCCTATAAGTCCTGGCCAGAGGCTGATGATAAGATACTGCGACAGGCATATCTGGCAGGCAAAAAAGTATCAACTATTGCCAAAACCTTGGGTCGTCATGACGGGGCTATCAGAGCTAGGCTCAAGAACATTTTTGGCGAGAATATCACCTTCAAATAAAGAAGTGGCCGTTGTCAGCCACTTCTTTTTTACACGACGTGTTTGTTTGTACTCACTATAATAGTTATGCTAAAAATATACAAACATATTTCACAACCTACACACTTGAGCTAGTTTCGGTGCGACCAGGAAGCACGGAACAAGGCGTAGAGTGCTACTCCGATGTGAGTACTGGACAGGTCAAGCCGAAAATAGCCAAGAAGCAAAGCGGTGTCTTTGACTCCGTCAAAGAGCAGACTTAGCTGGTGTGGGGGTTGTGATGGGGTAAAATAGAAACAGATGTCGAGAATAGTAAAATCACGGCTAACTAGCGAACTAAGGTCAACCTTCCCAGATGATTTCTTATGGGGAGCCAGTGTAAGTCCCCATCAAGTGGAGGGCGGTACTTATAACCAGTGGACTCGGTGGGAGCTGGAAACGGCCCGTGGTAGTGCTAGCAGCGCCGAAGCCAAGTGGTCAAAAATCTTGCCTAACTGGGATGAGATTAAAGACCAGGCTACCGACCCGGATAACTATATCTCTGGGCACGCCGCTAATCACTACAAACTTTATGAGCAGGATTTTAGGCTCGCCAAGAGTCTGGGGCTAAATACCTTTAGATTTAGCCTTGAGTGGAGTCGCATTGAGCCCGAAGAGGGGGTGTATAACATAGAGGCCTTGCGGCATTACAAACGCTACATTACGACATGCATTGAGGCGGGTCTGACACCGATTGTTGGCTTGTGGCATTGGACGCACCCGGTTTGGTTTGAGGATAAGGGCGGCTTCACTAAAAAGGCCAACCTAAAGCACTGGCGCAAATACGTAGAAAAAGTTGCCGACGAGCTGGACTGGTCGCAGGTTAAGTATGTAGCCTCACTTAACGAAGCCAATGTCTACGCCACAGCTTCCTACTACTTAAAAGAATTTCCGCCAGCCAACGGTAGCATAATCCAAACAATGTCTGCCTATAAAAACTTGAGCGTCGCCCATAGGATTGCTTATCAAACACTAAATAAAAGGCATGCTCATTTGATGATCGGTATAGTCCACCATCTGGTGAATTTAAAACCCTATAATCCTTCCAGACGACTAGATAGATTAATGGCCAAGGTAGCAGCCCAGTCCATTAATTGGTTCTTCCTCCGGCGCTGTAAAGATTTTGACTTCATTGGCGTGAACTTCTATCGTACTGAATCAGTTAAATGGTTTAAGTTAGAAGGCTTTAATCCGAGTTCGCCTCAGAACGATCTTGGATGGTACATGAAACCTGAGGACATCACCGTGGTATTAGAGGAAACCTGGCGACGCTTTAAAAAGCCAATCATTGTCGTCGAAAATGGTGTTGCTGACATGCATGATAGGTATCGATTATGGTGGATAACAGAAACTATGCATGCTATTTGTGAGGCGCGACGAAATGGAGTGAAACTCCTAGGTTATTGTCATTGGAGCTTGCTTGATAACTTTGAATGGCAGTTTGGCTGGTTCCCAAAATTTGGCTTAATAGCTGTCGATAGAAGAACGTATGCTAGGACTGTGAAACAATCGGCCAAAACTTGGTCTAGGTGGTTACTCTATAGGTAGTGTGGATATTTTTGTATACACACTACCTATAGTGTTTTATGCACATAGTCTGTAAAACTGTGGATAACCTATACAGTTTCTCGATAGAATCTTCTTGCTAGTGGGTAGGAGTGGGTAGTATGCTCATGCAAGTGGGTAATCGTGGGTAGCCAATCCGCCAGCTGGCGGAAGCTACCGGAAGCGAGAAAAACAAAAACCACAGTAAAAACTAAGGGAGTGCGGACTAAAGTGACTATCGCGACAGATTACTTTGAGCGTAAGCTCGACGACAAGCGGCGACTGACTATACCAGTTGAGCTGAGAGCCGAGTTTAGTAGCGGGGTAGTGGTAACGAGAGGCTTTGGTAAGTACTTGCATCTTTATCCCAAAAACATTTGGGATGAACAAATGGAAACGGCACTTCTCGGGAGCATTCTCGATGAAAAAGTGGCCGACCTAAACGTTCAGTTCCGCTCAGGCAAAGTCGAAGCCGCTCTGGATGAGAAGCAGGGCAGGGTGACTTTTGAGCAACACCACATCGAGTACGCGGGAATAGCCCGCGACGTCGTAGCGGTGAGGGCAGGAAAGTACTGGCGCGTCTCAGCTTCCTAAAGAAGTTGCGAAAATTGATCCTTAACAAAACAAAAACTAAAAACTTTTGCAGTTTCTATAAGTCGCCTCGAGATCAGCGAATTGGCAGTCAGCAGGTGAATAACGGGGAAACACCTTAAATACCCTTGCTCTTTCTAGTTAAAAAAACACCTCCCAAAACTCCACCTCACAAAAAAGTCTCTTATGCCGGCTCTATACAGTTCCACTACGAGTACTAGCCTCAAAACTAGTACGTCAACCTAGTGGGCTAAGGTCGGTACAAAACTTTAAAATTTAGTAGTGAATAACTACTAACAAAAACAAAAAATGTACAAAAACAAAAAGTTGGCTGCTGATTCGGTGACCTTGCAAAAACAAACACCAAAACAAAAATGATACACGTTCCAGTATTACTAAGCGAAACGCTTGAATTACTTTCACCAGCGCCTGGCGAAAGCTATCTAGACCTGACCGCAGGTTATGGTGGCCATGCCTCGGCTGTATTGAAGGCGACCAAAGCGGACAGCAAAATAATCTTGGTTGATCGTGATCAATACGCTATCGATCATCTAACGAGCCAGGTTGCTCTAAAAAATGCACGCATCATTAAAGATAATTTTTTGAATGCTGTTCAGATTTTAGGACAGGAAGGGCAGTTGTTTGACCTTGTTTTGGCAGATTTGGGCGTATCGTCACCGCACCTTGACATTGCAAATCGTGGGTTCAGTTTCTTAAACGATGGACCACTCGACATGCGCATGGACCAGTCCGACCAGCTAACTGCTGCCGAAATCGTCAATAGCGAATCGGAAGCTTACTTAGCGCGTATTCTTTTAGAATATGGCGAAGAAGGACAGTACAGGCGTATCGCCAAGAGCATAGTCGAACATCGACCATATAAAACTACACACGAGCTTGCAAAAATTATTGAGTCGTCGATTGGTTGGCGAGTAAAAGGGCATCACCCAGCAACTCAGACCTTTCAAGCACTACGGATCGCCGTTAATGGCGAACTGGACCTGCTCGAGAGAATGATTCCTAGAGCGCTGAAGTTGCTCGCTCCAGGCGGGAGATTTGCTATCATTACGTTTCACAGTCTTGAGGATCGTGTCGTAAAGCGAGCCTTCGCAGACGTTTGTAGCAACGGCTACGATGCCGAATACCAGCTACTCGTTAGGAAACCAGTCACCGCGACTCACTCTGAAATTGTTAACAATCCGCGTGCTCGCAGTGCAAAACTGCGTGCGCTAGTAAAAATAAAAACGAAAGGGCCATAGGTAGAATATGCAGATACCAGTCTCAGGCCGATCAGTTAAGCAAAGGATCGTGGTTCACGTCCGGTAAGCCTTAACGCTCCTGGTGGACAAAATTTCCACCAGGAAACCAAAACCAAAAACAAAAACAAAACTATGACATACTCACAAGCAGCATCATCTTCGAGCTCCATCAGACGAAGTTATGGACGTAATCAAAATACTACCGCTTTTGCTTCGAGCCGTTCACGACTCGGACCAATTTCGCATCTAATAATTTTGGTCGTCATTATTAGTATGATGGGGTTGATTTATCTAACGCAGGTGACTAAAACCTATTCACTCGGATATCGGGTCGACGAGCTTACTAAGCGTCAGTCAACACTGAGCGAAGAGCACGCTAATCTAGAATTAGAATCTGTAAAACTGCAGTCCCAAACTAGGATAAAGGACAGTACGGTTGCAGCTGGCTTAGAATCGGTCACGCCATCAAGTTACGCACAGTAGGTCGCGTCGTTTCAAGAGTGCGGAGAATAAATGACTAATTCATATTCAAATTATCGACCGGAAAGACCAACGCCGCGCTGGCAAGATAGAACACCCGTTATAGGGATTCTACTCGGTTTGATCGGAGTGATATTTGTAGCTAAGCTGTTTTATATTCAAATTATTAAACATGAAACTTACAAAACAGCTGCCATAGCCGAACAGTTAAAGAAATTTTCAATCCCAGCCGAGCGGGGAACTATTTCAGTTCTGAGCGGCGAACAGGAAATACCAATTGTCCTAAATGAAACACGCTATCTTTTATATGCTGATCCAAGTTTCATCAAAAAACCTAAGGAAACGGCCGAAAAACTTCAACCATTGATTGGTGGCGACGTAAAAGTTTTGCAAGAAAAACTGGAACGTCAAAGCCGCTACGTTGAAATTGCAAAAAAACTCGACGAAACAACAAAAGTAAAAATCGCTGAACTTAAACTCCCCGGTATTGTTGCTAAACGTCAAAGATTTCGTACTTATCCTGAGGCACAATTTTCCTCACAGGTATTGGGCTTCGTGAACTATGACGGGGAAGGGCAGTATGGTGTAGAGGGCTATTTAAATGAAGAACTGGGAGGTACTCTCGGTCAGCTAAAAGCTATAACAGATGTTCATGGAGTGCCGCTGGCAGGTAACAGCGACAATATTGTTACACAACCAGTAGACGGGGAGGATATTACATTAACAATAGATACAAATATGCAAAGAATTGCTGAAGAGGCGATAAAAAATGGTGTTGAAAGAACCAAGTCACCAGGTGGTAGTGTAATTATTATTGAAGCAGCCAATGGTACGGTCAAGGCTATGGCTAATTACCCAGGCTACGATCCAAGTGCTTACGAAAAAGTGACCGATCAGAACCTTTATAAGAACCGCAGTGTCACGGATGCCATGGAGATTGGTTCAATTATGAAACTGATGACCATTTCAGCAGCCTTAGACCTCGGTGTTATTAGTAAGGATACAACGTATCTTGACAGAGGTTATGAAGAAGCTGATGGCTATCGAATTAGGAATGCATTATCTTACGGAGAAAGAACATTTAGTATATTCGACATTATAAAGTATTCATTAAACACTGGCGCAGTACATGTATTAAAAGAAATGGGGGGCGGTGAGCTAAACGAGAAAACCAGGATTCTATGGCATGGGTATTTGACGGATCACTATCGTTTTGGCGGCTTAACAGGTGTCGAACAAAGCGGAGAAGGTAAGGGTATAGTACCTAGCCCAAGCGAGGGTAGCGGGCTTAACATCCAATACGCTAACACGGCTTTTGGCCAAGGTATTACGGTAACTATAATGCAATTTGCTGCGGCACTCAGCGCGCTTGTTAATGGGGGAACATACTACCAACCTAGTTTGATCTATTCAACAACTGATAAGAGTGGTAATCAAGAATTACACATTCCCAAAATTATATCCGATAACGTTGTTTCAGATTCAGTAAGTCTCGACATCATAGATTTAATGGAACATTATGCTAGAGACAATAACCCAGAAGCAGCGCGCGCTGGCTTCAGTATAGGTGGAAAAACCGGTACGGCTCAAATACCATCCCCTGATGGTGGTTACAGGGAAGATGTTTTTAATGGGACCTATGCCGGTTTTGTTGGAGGGCAAGAACCGCAGTATGTTGTCGTGCTAAGAATAGACGAGCCCAGAATTAGTGGTTTCGCCGGAGCTGATGCCGCCCGCCCGATTTTTACTGAAATAGCTAATAACATGATGAACACCTTACCTTTCAGTCGCGACCTATGAAAGATTCGAAAAAATAGTATAATAATGACAAAGGATAAAACAAAAAATGAATGATTTAACCCAAACAGTCAGAGTAGTAATCGAAATCACTAAACTCGATGTTATTAAGATACTTTTGCCAGCACTAGTGTCTCTGGTAGTCGGACTGCTTAGTACACCCATGTTATTAAAAATAATGACTGAATTTGACTGGCGAAAAAAGAAGTCTGTTTCTAAAACAATTGATGGACGTCCAGCTACGCTAACAGCCACTATTGATAACGAGGAGAATAAAGTTCTATATCGTGCGGGAGGTTTAGTAGTATTGACTGGTGCAATGTTCGCCGTTGTGTTGTTCAGGGTTCTTCCAATTTTTTTCCCTGACAGTAGTACACTAGCTCAACTCAACATACTAAGTCGAAACCAAACACTAATACCAATACTAATGTTCCTTGGTGGTGCTGTAATCGGTTTTGTCGACGACATGATGATTGTCGATAGGTTGCAATGGTTTAAGAAATTTGTCGGTGGAGGTTTGTCGCTGAAAATTCGAATTTTTGGAGTTTTGATTTTGGCCGCACTTTGTTCCTGGTGGCTTTATGCCAAACTAGATATTAGTAGTGTAATCGTACCGTTTGCTGGTACATGGCAGATGGGCTGGTGGTACTTACCGTTTGCGCTTCTTGTTATACTGGGCGCCTACGGCACTAGTAATATCGATGGTGTCGATGGTTTGTCTGGAGGCCTCAATACAACTGCGTTCCTAGCAATGGGGACAATAGCTGTCGTAAATACTCAATACGACATCGCTGCTCTGTGTTTTGCGATGGTCGGAGGATTGCTAGCCTTCCTTTGGTTTAATATCCCACCGGCTAGATTCATGAATAGCGAAACAGGTTATGTTGGGCAAATCTTGTGCCTGGCAACGATTAGTTTATTTATAGGCGTGCCGCTACTTTTGCCTATTATTCTACTGCCAGCTATAACGGCGCCTGTAACAGTTGCTGTACAATTACTCTCAAAGAAATTTAGGGGTAAAAAAGTTTTCCTCGCAGCACCGGTACATATCCACCTGCAATTAATTGGATGGCCAAAATATAAAGTGACAATGCGCTATTGGATTTTCGCACAAGTAACAGCCTTGGGAGCTCTGGCCATATATCTAACCGGAGGCTACCTTTGAGATTAAGACGAAAAACTTATCAACCTACCAAAGAAACCTCACGGCGACATCGCCCTGATCATTTGCTATTAGTTGTAGCGGCGATTTTGCTAGGCCTTGGAATAGTATTGCTGGTAGCAATCAGCCCAGCTTTAACAGCTCAAAGTGGAGTAGGCGGTAGTTATTTTATATGGAGACAACTAGTTGCTATGTTAATAGGATTTGCTCTATTTTACATTTCTAGTCGCCTCAACCTTTCTGGGCTCAAATCTATCCGTTGGCCATTAGTTATATTATCTGCTGTTGCCGCTATAATTGTGCTTGTTATCTCTGGTGTAGCTTTTCGGTGGATCCAGATTGGCGGCTTATCATTCCAGCCCGCTGAATTAATTAAATACAGTATTGTTATCGTCGGAGCAATATTCTTAAGTCAAAAAGTCGAAGCGTCGGAGCACAAGAATTCTCGAAAAACCTTATACCCAATTGTAGCTGGGATGTCATTAGTGGCCTTCGTGATTGTCCTTTTAGAGCGAGACTTAGGGTCTATGGTGGTGATGATTGCTAGTATGCTGAGCATGATGTTCGTGGCTAACGTCCCACTCCATAAATTAGCTTTAGTATTCTTAGTAATAGTTGCGCTCGGTGGTTTAGCTGTCGTCAGCCAGCAATACAGGCGTGATCGCTTTGTGGCTTTTCTAAATCCCGAGAAAGATTGTTCTTCGACCGGCTATCATGCTTGCCAGGCATTGATTGCAGTTGGTTCGGGAGGATTATTTGGCCTTGGTGTCGGGAATAGCGTTCAAGCTTATGGCTATACTCCTGAACCGGCTACTGATTCTATATTTGCGATTTATGCAGAGAAATTTGGTTTTATTGGCAGTACGATTCTAGTGGGGCTTTATGGGCTACTTTTTTTTAGAATCTTAAAAATCGTTCGGCGTGCACCCGACAATGCTTCGCGCTTTATCGCTGCGGGAACTTTGGGTTGGCTGAGTGTTCAAACGGTTATAAATATTGGTGCAATGATAGGATTATTGCCGCTGAAGGGAATTACTTTACCGTTTATTAGTTACGGCGGAACGAGTTTAATGTTTGTACTGGCAGCACTAGGGTTGGTGTACAGGATATCGGGTTTGACCGTAGCTCGTAGGTCACTTAATCAAATGCCAGAGCGGAGACGGTATGCGTGAAATAACCATTATGTTCACCGGTGGAGGTACTGCCGGGCATGTAATCCCGGTGTTAACAGTTGCCGGGAAGATTCATGAGCTTAAACCATCAAGTAGGCTTGTATATGTAATAGAGCGGAATAATCCTAACGAGCACCTGGTTAATGAGAGTCAATTGCCGATCAAAGTTCATCATATCTTTGCCGGCAAGTATAGACGTTTTCATAATCAGAACCTCCTTTCTCGATTACTGTCGTTCAAAAACAATCTTTTAAACCTCCGGGATGTCCTATATTTTGCAATCGGTTTCGTACAAAGTCTCGGACTGTTATTACGATATAGACCAGCAGTTTTGTTCAGTAAGGGAGGTTATGTCAGTGCACCAGTAAGTTTGGCAGCCGCGTTACTTAGAGTAAGATTTGTAACACACGATTCAGACAGCGTCCCAGGAATAGCTAATCGATTATCAGGTCGATATGCGTCAAAAAACGCTGTTGGGGTAGAGGGCGCCAAATACCCTTACGGTGCTGAGAAGATTATATTTACGGGGGTTCCAGTAAGTGATGAATACTTTAAGCTTAAAGTTAAAAGTCTTGAGTCATCAAAAAAAGCCCTCGGTCTATCAGAAGACGCAGAAGTGCTGCTAATCGGCGGTAGTACCCAAGGCGCCAAAATAATTGATGACAGTGTCGAAAAAATTGTACCGAGATTACTCAAGAAGCACCCGAAATTAA
>JBBTYV010000011.1:0-2961 GCA_038061635.1 Patescibacteria group bacterium | reverse complement strand
GCAGCGTGGCTACTTTACGATTGATGCCAATATTGAAAAGGCGGCTGCAACTATAGGCCTGCCAGAAAGTTTGCTGGAGCAGGCCTATAAAACCTTGTCAGGCGGTCAACAAAAATTAATTGACCTAGCTATGATTATGGTCAGCCCAGCAACAACTCTGCTATTTGATGAGCCGACCAACCACATGGATGCCTGGGCGAAACGAAGCTTTATAGAGTGGCTCAGGAAACAGTCGTCCACCATACTAATCGTCACTCACGACCGTGACATTCTAGACGTGGTTGGGACAATCTATGAGTTAAAGGACCGAAAACTAATTGAATACACAGGCAACTACCAGGCTTACCTACGGCAAAATCGTGTTTCGACTTCGACATCAATCCACCAGTTCGAAGTTGACACTAAGACAGTCGATAAGTTAAAAAAGCAGTTGGTTGAAGCCGAACGCAAGAAGCTTCGCTGTAAGGCCAACCCCAACCCTTTTGTGCCTCTAGTTATTCGTCTCAAGAAACAACTTGCGGAGATTGAAGATGAGCTTGAAAAGCCTAGCGCCTGGATTGATCAGCGTTCGGTCGCAGACCTAAAACCTGACGAACGTAAACGCTACGAAAAATACAAAACCACTGGGTTGTCTCTCAAGTCCAAGCACGAATCGACACGTGGGAGTGGATCGACCTTGTTGAATGTTGAAGGGTTAAGCGTTGGTTACGACACTGCGTTATTTCAGCCGGTTACTTTTCGACTTTTGCGTGGTGAGCATATGCGTCTGCAGGGCCGGAATGGTATCGGTAAAACCAGTTTAATTCATGCCATTACTGACTTTATTGCAGGCAACGAGTCAGTAACAAAATGCTTCAGTGGTTTCATTGAGGTGGCGCCGAAAATTTCAATTGCCGAATATAAACAACACGGCGAAGACGAGTTTCGCGGAAAGACACTATATGAAGCGATTGAAATTGTTTTAGAGTCCTGCGGGAAAATCGTCAACGAGCAAGTAGTTCGCCGAACTTTGTCGCAGTATTTGTTTGATCCGATGGCTGATGCCAGCAAAGAATTTGAAGTTCTGTCTGGCGGCGAAAAAGCGCGCCTAAATCTCATGAAGTTATTGCTAACAGCACCAGACATTATGATTCTTGACGAACCAACGAACCACCTGGACCTGCCGTCGATCGAAGAGCTAGAAAGCTTACTGCATAGTTATGACGGCGCGGTACTGTTTGTCAGTCACGATAGTTACTTTGCTAAGGAACTCGGTGGCGAATCAGTAACTTTAAGTGCGGCGGTGAAAAGTTAGTTTGGTATAATCAAAATATGATTGATGTTCGAAAAGTTTCGAAGATTTATGGCAAGAAGGACAATACTTTTCATGCCCTCACCAATGTTTCATTATCGATAAAAGCTGGGGAGGCGATGGCGATTGTTGGCAAAAGTGGCTCCGGTAAATCAACCTTGATTCATATACTGACAGGTCTGGACGTACCTTCAACTGGCGACGTTAAGTCTGGCGGGCAAAGCATTTTCCTCGGCGACACCGACACTTGGCGAGGTCAAAATATCGGGATTGTTTTTCAGCAATTTTTTTTGCAAAACAATGACACGGTGCTCCAAAATGTGGCGTTGCCACTGAAGATTCAAGGAGTTGCAAAAAAACCGCGCGAGCAAGCTGCGCGCGAGGCGTTAACCCATGTTGGTCTAGCGGACAAGATTAAAAGTAAAGCAAATAATTTATCGGGTGGTCAAAAACAACGGGTGGCTATCGCCAGAGCAATTGTCGGCAAACCGCAAGTTTTAGTAGCTGACGAACCAACAGGAAACCTGGACAGCGAAAACGGTGAAGCAATTGTTAAGTTACTTTTTGAACTCAATAAAACAAACCAAACAACACTCTTAATGGTGACGCACGACGAAGAACTTGCCGAGCGCTGTGACCGGATCGTCCGACTCAAAGACGGAAAAATATTCTCTATTTCTGCTGGCGAAAAAGCAGCCAAAAGGAGCGCTAAATGAAAAAACTTGATCTTATAAAAACAGCCAACAGTAATCTTCGTCGTAGCAAGATGCGCACTTTCTTAACTGTATTCTCGATAGTTATTGGAGCTTTTACGTTGGCGATGTCGCTAGGCCTTGGTGAAGGTATTCGTGGCTACATCAATTCCCAAATCGGAGCATATGACGACGCCAACCTTTATCGGGTAGTCAAAAAAGGGGCCGATAGTTTTCAGGGTAGTTTTAGTTCACCAGAACCGAAGGCTTATAAGCCTGAAGAACAGGGCGTCGTAACCGACTATGCCCAATTCTTGTTAACACCTGCCGACGTAGCTAAAATCTCAAATCTCAAAGGTGTTGATGAAATTCGCTTGCCTTATGCTGTTTCGATTGAATATGTTACCGGAGTGGACGGCAAAAAATACTCTGCTCCAGGCGACGTCGCAATACCAGAAATTGAAAAGACCTACCTGGCCGGAGAAGCCGTTGAACCAGACGAGCTTGGCAAGGTTGTACTCTCAAATAAGTACCTTTCCGTTCTTGACGTTTCAACTGCAGGGGATGCGATTGGGAAAAAGATTAAAACTACCATCAAAACCGCCGAAGGGACGCTTAAAGATTACGAACTTGAAATAAAAGGAGTAATTACGCCGAGCATTTTTGACCAAGCTCTCAACTATTCTGAAGCCCAAGCTAAAGAAATGGCTTCGGTACAACGTGGGACGACGGCCGAATCGTTTGGGCAAATATTTGTGAGCAAGAAAACGGATGTTTCAGAGGCTGACCTTAAGAAAGCTTTCCTAGATGCGAAATACGAAGCCGGGTCAATCAAGGACCTTGTTTCGACCCTAAACGGCATAATTACCGGCGCACAAGTTGGTCTCGGTGCTTTTTCGACAATTGCAATTTTGGCGGCTGTTGTTGGTGTGGTGAACACACTGTTTATGGCGGTGTTAGAACGAACTAAAGAAATCG
>JBBTYV010000010.1:8267-30537 GCA_038061635.1 Patescibacteria group bacterium | reverse complement strand
TGAGGTCCGCGTTGAATACCTCCATCCACTTGGGATCCGGTTCTCCGTCGACGACTGCCTCGCGGTATCTGGCCAAAGCTTCGGTCCTCCAAAGGCATACGGACTTCAGGGAGTCCATATTCCCGCTGGCCATCAGTCTCATTACTTCGGTGTAACCGCTGTCTGCCAGGCTCTTTGCTGCCTGCGACATAAGAACCACCTTTCTTGTGCCTTCGGCACGGTACGAGAGGCAGGAGTGCCTCATAATCCAAACGATATCATAAAAGCAAGATTAAATCAAGTTGCGGGGTTCACAGGAGATTAAATCCGCCAGTTTTGTTGTGGAAAAGGCAACGAGATGATTGGTCTGAATAACTAGTTCGACAATAATATCAGGCTTATCTGTTTTAGCCCCACTGTCGTACCGAGTCCATAAGTTCATCCATAGTTACCTTGTGAACCATCGTTTCGTCGAGCCCACTCAGGGTCTTCAGTATAGAATCAGCTTGCTCGGCAAAATGACGAGTCTGGCGCTTGAGTACTTTTTCTCGAGTAGGCGTATGTAACTTTCCCGCAAGAGAAGTTACTGCACGCCCGACTTTCTCACGGGGTTTTGCAGGCGGTTTTCGCATATCAGATGTTTCCGAATAATAAAGTAGACTTGGATTTTCACCTGAAGTCAATACTGCTCTCTGCGTTGCAGTTGCGCGTCTACTTGGCGGGTTAGTAAGTGGCGTCGTAACATCAACTCTGTAGACCATCTCCGAGTCAGGATTACTACCAAGTACATCTGACGAGTTTGTTTGCTCTATTTCAACTACGACTACTGGATCGTCAGGTGAGCCAAAGATTCTAGTGCGGGTTGGTATGCCATCCCAATCCCCGTGGAATTTCTCATCGCCCAGTAGACGGGATGCCTCTACGCTTAGTTGCCGTAGTTTTGCGGGTAAGTCTAGACTCTCGCCGGTCTCGGCTTGTAGATCAGGGACTTTTTCTGTAGGGGTTGGCGAAGTTTGTGTTGGCATTTTTATTTCCTTTTGTACATGACGATACTACCACATAAATCGCAAGAAGTCAAGTTAGCGACTTCTACCAAGCCCAATCGGGAAGTGACTTCGCCCGTTTTTGTTCATAAAATGAAATGTCCGCCCCAGGGAGCGGACATTTCACGCTCGATCGGACGGACGGTGTGGGTCTTGCTGGTTAGCGACGAAGCGCTTCCAGCGAGGGAATCCGCGGGTTAGCCATGAACTCCTCAGCCAGTGTGCTTGGTCGAATGGCCTCGTTCGGCGTGTTCGGAGTGTTCAACGGTGCTACTAACGCCGGGTATCCGATATGCACCGTGTTCGCCGTAAGGCCGTAGCTGGCCGCCAGCGCACTTGCGAGTTGTCCGAAGGTGGACCAGTCAAGTTGTCTCGTGGAACTCATGCACATTTCGGTGCAACCGAGGTTCATGATGATCTGGTTGAGGTCGATGACCTCACCGTTGGTCTTGATGAGTACCAGGTATCCCAAGGTTGGACTTGCCAGTAGTTCGTCGCCAGCCTCGAGTACGAAGTGGCGAGGAGCCTGATCTTGACGCTTTTTCACGATTCTCCCTAAAACTAGGTGCTTCTACGGTGACTGCCGCAGCAGATGCCCTCATATGAAACAAGGGAACATGTAAATAATACAATAATAATGAGGTTCAGTCAATAGACGGCCCGACCGGAGTTGCACATGAATCTGTGCGCCTGTAAAACAGGGCAACAGACTCATGACCGAACGCGGCGCGCCGGTTCGATCCGCTGGGTTCGACCGGAAATGCACGTCTGCACTCGTGCTCGGTGCAAGCACCTGTGCGCGAGTTTGACGACCGCCCCGGCGATTCGCATCTTCGCAGAGCGAATCTGCATCGCCTAGTTCGGACCGGTCGATGCCAGGCCAATAAAAAAGCCCCACTAAAGTGGGACGTTTTTATTGGCGGGCCCGACCGGGATCGAACCGGCGATCTCCTCCGTGACAGGGAGGCGTGATAACCGCTTCACTACGGGCCCTGGTCGGCGAGAGCTTTTAAGCTCGAGCCGATACAGAAATACTCGCGAATATTAGCAAATCCAATCTGTTTTTGCAATCATTCGTATCTGTTAGAATAATATTGAAGTAATTTTTGCCGATATAGCTCAGTTGTGAGAACCGCCGGTGGCGGGTCGCAAGAGAATCTTTCAGGGTCAAACTTGTTTGACGCATGAAAATTCTGTGGGCAGGCGAAGCTTGCCAGAGCACCTAAAAAATATGCCGGAGTAACTCAGTGGTAGAGTAGCTGTTTCGTAAACAGCAAGTCGTGAGTTCGATCCTCATCTCCGGCTCCATTCTTCGCTTTTAGCTTCGGATGGCAGGCCAGCGGGTATAGTTAAGTGGCAGAATATATCCTTCCCAAGGATGAGATGCGAGTTCGATTGTCGCTACCCGCACCATTCGCACTAGATCATTTTAAGCGGTATACTAGAGGAAACCCTAAAATGCAGAACTTCAAGGACCTAATCACTGATAAAACGACACTTTTCATGGCCTTCATCGGCTTGCTTTTTGTTAGCTTCAACATTCTGCTGGTTATTCTGCAGGTCGACACCACCCAAACTGTTGCCATTACTCGCTACAATTTAATCGGATCAACTCCATTCACAAGAGGTAACACACCATCGCTCTACACCTTCGCACTGGCTCCGGCCGTTTTTTATGTCATTCAGATTTTGCTAGCCAGCCGGATGTATCACAAACACCGCAATCTGAGTATTTTGATCATGGGGCTAGGCTTTATAGTTTTACTCTTCGGCGTAATTGTCAGCAGCGCCATTATTAACGTCAATAAATAGCCATGACTGTTGAAGAAATAGAGATCCCGCATCCTTTTGACCGCAAATTTGGCTACCGCTTGTTAGAAATTATGCCTGGAGCTCTTACCTGGGCAATATTGATCTTGCCGTTTGTTTTAGCATTTGTTAGTCCGTTCGCCCTAGCGATTATAATTATCGCCTACCTGGTAGCTTGGTTTCTACGAGCAATGGGCCAAAGCACTAGGGTTATTCAAAGCTACGCCACCATGCGCCGCCATCAAGCGCTCGACTGGACGCCGTTAATCGCTGATTTGGACGACCCCAAAGCTAGCCTTTGGCGACTAGATCGCGTCTCGGAAGATTTGCCGGAGTGGCACCAAAAGAACCTTAATATGCGTTCTTTACAGATAGAAACCGACACCATGCGCTCTAAGGACATTTACCAAGCTGTCATCATCCCGACCTATAACGAATCAAGAGAGGTGCTCGAGCTAACAGTTAAGCACATCTTAAAAACCAATTACGACCTGAAAAAGATCATCGTAATCATGGCGCCCGAAGAGCGCGATGGCGGCAAAGCTGTTGGCTCATGTGCGCAGTTAGTTAAGAAGTATGGCTCGAAGTTTTATCACATGCAAAGTGTCCCGCATCCACCAATATATGAAGTTGGCGAGATCCATGCCAAGGGAGCAAACGATTGCTACGCCGCAGAGCGTTTACAAAGTTGGCTCAAGAAAAAGAAGATCCCTTACAGCAATGTCATCGTTACTCTGCTTGATTCGGACCACCACCCAGACCCGAATTACTTTAGCGAGCTAACCTACGTGTATCTAATGTCACCAGATCGCAAACACACGTCCTACCAGCCAATCTCGCTGTTGACGAGCAACATTTGGGATGCGCCGGCGCCGATGAGAATTCTAGCGCTTGGAACGTCGTTCTGGATGATGATTGTTAGCATGCGCCCGCACATGTTGCGCAACTTCGCCGCCCATGGGCAAGGGATGGATGCGCTAGTGGAATGCAATTTTTGGAGCAAGCGCTCCATTGTCGAAGACGGCCATCAGTTTTGGCGCGCGTACTTTAAATTCGACGGGAAGCACGAGGTCTATCCGATCTTTTCGCCGATCTACCAAGATGCGGTGTTGTCTGACACTTATAAGAAGACCTTTAGGGCACAGTTCCTCCAATTACGCCGTTGGGCTTGGGGCGTATCTGACATCCCTTATGTCATCACCAAGGGGTTCTTCACGAAGAACAACGTACCCAAACTCGACCTGTTCATGAAGACTGTTCGGCTAATCGAAGGGCACTTATCCTGGGCGACTGCGTCGCTAATAGTGGCATTTTCGGCCTCCATTCCTGTTTATATCAACCCCAATGGTCGAGAGAGTTTTGCTGCCAACCAGTTGCCGGTGGTTGCCAGCTACATCCAGACGGTGTCGCTAATCGGTATCTTTATCACTCTTTACTTAAGTATGAAGCTGTTGCCGAAGAAGCCGGCTCGCTACCACCCGTCGCGCCACCTTTCGATGATCATCCAGTGGTTCTTTATGCCTGTAACGACCATTCTCTTTGGTTCAACAGCAGCGCTAGTTGCCCAAACTCGACTGATGTTCGGTCGTTACATCGGCAACTTCGATGTTACGGACAAAGTCATCAAGAAAGACAAATAATCGGGTTTATCTGAGAGCTTTGCGGATGTCGCGCTTACTCTGCAATGGATCTTGGAACGACTTATAACGGATAGCCGCCGCGGCATCAAAACGCTTGAGCACGATGATTACTTGGTGGGCAATTGCTGAAGATGGCACTATCGGCTCGGTTGTGAACCTCAGGCACGACTTAACAACAGCCTGCGACAGCTCTAAGGCCATCTCTGGGGCGTTTTTATGGTGCTCGAGTGCTCGGTATAGGCTAATCATCAGTTTGGCCTCCGAAAGGGGCTCTAAATTGCCAGATCGCTTCATAACCCTAACGCTGGCCTCTAAATCGGCCTTCTCAACAGTGGTGAAGATTCTCTCGCAACCGTAGCAATGTCGCCGGCGCCAGACACCATTGGTGCGCTTTTGAGGGCGAGAGTTAATAACCTCTGTCTCTTGACTGCAAAATGGGCAAACCATGACTATATGTTGACATTACGGTGAGCAAAAAACAAGTGCAAAAAAAGCGTTTCCTTGTGGGGAAACGCTAGATTTACAAAATTCCACACCCTGATTAGCGATTAGCAGTGAGACGAAGGCGACGGACCCTTTTGGTCATAACCTTCTCTGATGGCAACTCTTCAAAGAAAAGTGCAAACTCGGCTAATGCTTGTTTTTGGTTACCCAAAACTCGAGCACCTCGTTTAACCCGCTTATGATAACACCTTACAATTGAAAAATCAATACCTTACGCTGATTCCACGCTTGAGCTAGTTTCGGTTCGGAGAGGAAACACGGAACAAAACGTACAAATAGTACGTTGAAGTGAGTATTGGACTCTCCGGACTGAAACTAGCCAAGAAGCTGGCGGTGTCAGGTGCTCCGCATCTGAGCAGGCCAGCTGATGTGGGATTCGCGTATGTTATGCTTTACCTCTGATGGGGAACAAATTTACCACTTTGGGCAAAATCGGCAAATACGGCCGGTTTGGTTATTTTACGACGCGCAGGGGAAAGGTATATACCCCGACGTTCATGCCAGACGGTACCCGCGGGGTGGTTAAGAGCTTGTTGCCGGAGCAGGTAGCCGGAACCGGTGTGCAGGTGATTCTGGCCAATACTTATCATTTACACCTCCAGCCAGGGGAGAAGGTTATTAAGAAGCTTGGCGGTTTGCACGCTTTTGGCGGCTGGAAAGGGCCAATATTGACCGATTCGGGTGGCTTCCAAGTTTTCTCTTTGGGTAAGTTCACAAAAGTTACTGAAGAGGGCGTGATGTTTAAACACCCAATAACGGGGGAGAAACGTCTAATCACTCCTGAAAACTCCATGCAGATCCAGCTAGATCTAGGCGCTGACATGCTGGTAGCCTTCGATCATCTTATCGGCCTAGATGAGGCGTCTAAAGAAGATGTTAAAGACGCATTTGAGCGTACCCACCGCTGGTTGGAGCGTTGCACGAAGGAATTTAACCTCTTAACTAAAGACATGAAGCCGAGCGATAGGCCAATTCTGTTCGGTGTTGTGCAGGGCGGTTTGGATCTAGAGCTTCGCAAGAAGAGCTTAGAGATCGTCCAGGCCAACGACGTTGGCGGCATCGCCATTGGTGGCTTGTCGGTCGGGGAGGGTCAGAAGGCAATGTTTAAGGTGTTGTCAGCCCTAGCGCCACTGTACGACCCAGGCAGACCGAGATTCCTACTGGGTGTGGGCGAGCCAGCTGATCTGCGGTTTGCTTATGAACACGGGATCGACATGGCCGATTGCGTGTTGCCGACTCGCAATGCTCGCCACTCAACGCTGTGGGGCAAGGGCGATAAGAAGGTGCACCTGACCAACGCGCAGTACATTAGTGACCCAAAAGTTATCATGCCCGGCTGTGACTGCTTTACTTGCGTTAGTGGCTACTCCAGAGCCTTCCTGAGGCATCAGTTTAAGGTTGGTGAACCACTAGCCGGCAGTTTGGCATCAATCCATAACCTGCGCTACCTTGAGCGCATGTGTGAGCAGTATCGGGTTGCCAAATAGGTAGCCTTAGAGTATAGTCTCATCTGTTATTTCGGGCACATAGCTCAGCTGGCTAGAGCACCTCATTGACGTTGAGGGGGTCGGGGGTTCAAATCCCTCTGTGCCCACCAAGTCAAGATTTCGAGTTTATCTCGGATTCTTGACTTGGTTTGTACGTCAAGGGATTTGAACGGGCAGTTCAGTGAACTGCCCCGCTGAACCCTCGCGGGAGCCCCGGCGACCAGGGGGTGAGCGAAGCGAAGTCAAATCCCTCTGACCCACCATTTATTACTTCTGATCTAGTAGTTTTTAGGCGAGGAATCTTGATCGGTAGCTTGAGTAGTTGATTCCTTGAAGTACTTCTTATTTATTCCGGCGGCGACTGCAGCCGAACCAAGTAGTCCTATCGTGGCCATAACCAAGCTGAGAGTTGCCCCAAAGCCAGAGAAATATTTAAACGAAATTGTTATAACTGCTAAAACCAAAAAGAATGATCCGTTCCCGAGTAGACGCTTATTCTGAGAGATGATGCTGAGATAGAAAGCCCCAAAAATAGCTGCAATCATCACACCAAGCCAGAGCAAGCCGTAATTACCAAAACTAGCCGCGTACATAGAAGAAAGAGTCATGAAGGTTGCCAGCGAATCGAAAGAAGTTTTAATTTTATGACGGCTAGGGCTAACCCTTACTATTACCCTTGTTGCGTATGCCAAAAGAGCAGAGGTGAAGATTAGTACTATGGACCAGACGTCGACTGAGATGTCTCGAACTTGAAGCATGCCAATTAGCAGAGTTGGGAAGGCGGCCGTACCTAGCAAGATGCCCATTAGCAACACGAAGTTTCTATTGACGAGACGATCAAATCCTATATGTAAGGCGGACAATGCGACGAGAGCGATCGCTCCAGGAATAAGATTAAGTTCGTTAAAGCCACCAATGATTTCATTAGTAATGATGTAGCCGCCGGTAATTAGTAAAAGCGAACCCGTAAGTAGCAGAGAGTTTTCTAAGCCTTTTCTAATGTCACTTTGGTACGGGCTTCGGAGCAAAATATACGCCAGAAGCCACAGTAGCGGTCCCATGCCAGCACTCAAGCCAATATGCGTAATGTAGCTACCGGCACTCCACGTTTGGACGATAGAGGACATTATTGTCGAGAACAGCACTATACCGGCGATATAGAACATGACGTCAACTGCTGATAATTTGTCGTGCTTTATCTCGTGTCTGGGACTATGGTCATGAACTATTTCTGGGGAGTCAGGGGTTAAAAGAGATTTTAGATCCGCTTCGGTGATTAGGCCCATGTCTAGTTCATTGCGCAACTCAGACAAAATTTGTTCTTTGTCCCTCATTTTTTCACCCATCCTATAAGTTCAACACTTTGTTGATAATAGGTACTAGTACTATCAAGCTCAACTTTCTTCTTCTTTGAGCCATTTTTCAAGTTCCAGCTTTCACTATAATTACTCCACAGTAAAAAACCGCTGCCGGCCGTCTCTCTGACTAATGTATAGCCGTCAGGAGACTTTGAAGAATCATCAAGAGAATACGTTTGAGCTTCCTCGAGTGTCAAAGATCTTGAGTCTCCTTCGGCTATATCATAATAACGAAGCGTTCGCTTATCTCCGTAACCATATTGGTTATCTATCGACAGTGATACCTCTTTAGTTATGAGCCCAGCTCCATTTATTGAGTAACTATCTTCACAGTAGTAGTTGTCGCAGAGAGAGTAGATAAAATCGTATTTCGGATTTGCTAGGAGCTGAGGAATATAAACTACCATCGCAGCAAGGATAACTATACCTACCGGTATAGAAAACAAAAGTAGCAGATCTTTAAAGTAACTTGGCCGTCCGGGTTTATTAGTAAATCTTGCCACAATTTTTTCCTTCACGAATTGTATCACAAGGATAGGAAGACTTATCAACAGATGTGGATAAGCATGCAGTATTATACTAGTATTAAACGGCTAGTGTGAGTAAGATAGGTGCAGGTGCAGTTTTGGGAGTTAGTTTTTTAGCTGCTCCAGAAAACATCGTGCTTCTTTGCGAGAAGGCACGATGTTTTTATTTCGGGGGAAACACCTAGGGGAGGTGATATTATTGTTATTAAGATGAATAAGACGGGGGATGGTCAAATACACGCGATGCGCCATAGTTTGGCGCATATTATGGCGTCGGCAGTTGCAAAGCTTTGGCCTAAAGCTCGTTTTGGAGTTGGCCCAGTGGTCGAAAACGGCTTTTATTATGATATCGACGTCCCGGGTGTAGCGATTTCGGAAGAAGATTTCCCGAAGATCGAAGCCGAAATGCGCAAAATTATCTCTGAAAAACAATCCTTCGTACACTCCGTAAAGCCAATCGACGAAGCTCTTGGTTGGGCCAAAGCCTCGCGCCAGCCTTATAAAGAAGAATTACTGAACGACCTAATGCGCGCCGGAACGACCCTTGCTAGTGACCTAAACAGTGATGAACTAGGGACGATCACTAGCGGAGAAGCAAAGGCTAGTGAGGCGTCGTTTTATACAAATGGTGACTTTACTGATCTTTGCCGAGGCCCACACGCTAAAACTACCGGTGACGTCGGCGAATTCAAACTAATGCGCGTTGCTGGGGCCTATTGGAGGGGCAAAGATACTAACCCTCAGATGCAGCGGCTATATGGAGTAGCGTTTGAGACCAAGAAAGAACTTGCCGAACATCTGTTAATGCTTGAAGAAGCCAAAAAGCGCGACCATAGAACTCTTGGCCGCGATCTAGATCTATTTACGTTCTCGGAACTTGTTGGCCAAGGGCTACCTCTGTGGACGCCGAGAGGCACTACTTTAAGGACTGAACTCGACCGTTTTGTGCAAGAAATGCGCGATGAAGTCGGCTTTATGGCGGTAACCGTGCCACACATTACCAAAAAAGACCTTTACGAAAAGAGTGGTCACTGGTCGAAGTTTTCTGACGAGTTATTTAAGATTAAGACTCGCGAAGGCCATGAATTTGCAATGAAGCCGATGAACTGCCCGCACCATACGCAAATATATGATTCAAAACAGAGAAGTTATCGTGATTTGCCGATTCGTTACCGCGAAACCACCATGGTTTACCGCGACGAGCAAACAGGGGAGTTGGGTGGATTGTCGCGGGTTAGGGCTATTACTCAAGATGATGCCCACGTTTTTTGTCGCTATTCACAGGTCGAAACGGAGGTTTTGACTCTATGGGGCATTGTAGAGAAGTTTTATTCGGGCGTGGGTATGCCTCTCCGTATGCGACTGAGTTTGCACGATCCCGCTAAGCGAGCTGATTATATGGGTACAGATAAGCAGTGGAAAGATGTTGAGGCGACACTTCGGAAGATTGTACAGGACAAAATTGGTAACGACTTTGAGGAAGCACCCGGCGACGCCGCTTTTTATGGTCCAAAACTCGATTTCATGGGCAAGGACGCGCTCGGACGTGAACACCAGGTGGCTACTATCCAGTTCGACTTTAACCAGCCAGAGGGTTTTGATCTTACATGTATCGACGAAAACGGTGCCCAGGAGCGTATCGCTATGGTGCACTGTGCGGTTATGGGTTCGATAGAAAGATTTCTAGCGATTTATATAGAGCACACAGGCGGTAGGTTCCCAGTTTGGGCGGCTCCAGAACAGATCAGAATAGTTACACCCAACCAAGACGAAAAGGTTGTTGAGTTAGCTCAAAAAATAGCTGAAGAAGCTCGTGAAAAATACGGTCTGCGCGTCGAGCTAGACACTTCAAATGAATCGGTTGGGAAGAAAATTCGTGAATCAGAAATGCAAAAAGTGCCGTACTTAGTAGTAGTTGGGGCTAAAGAGCTAGAATCTGGGCTTGTAATGCCGCGAGTGCGCGCAGACATGCGAGTTAAAGAGGGCAACGTCGAACCAATTAAGGTCGATAACTTCCTACATACTGTCGCCAACGAAGCTAAATCCCGTGTTTCTAAAAGTTCTATATGAAGCAACAGCTTATAGCCATCGACATAGATGATGTTATTGCTGCTAGTACCGAATCTGTGCGACTCTTGGCAAATGAACGTACAGGATCAAATTTAACCGAAGATCACTATAAAACTGCCGGCGAATACTGGGGCTATTACGAGCGTGTGTGGCGTGAACATGATTTGGAAGACAAATTATCATATCAAGACTTGAGTGCAGAAATGGCTATCGACCAACTTCATGTGCCTTTACTAGCGGGAGCTGAAATCGGGGTAGCAACTCTACTAGAAAAACATAAAACAGTACTAATAACTTCGCGCGATCCAGGCTGGGAGTTGGCGACTATAAAATGGACGAAACATCACTTTGGCGAAAGAATTCCAGAACTTTATTTCTCGAGGAATCATAAAGATACCAAAGAAAAAACTAAAGGTGAACTTTGCATAGAGCTCGGTGCTACCTGGCTGATAGATGACAACGTAGAACATTGTTTATCGGCTATTAAGGTTGGTGTCGGCGCAGTGCTTTTCGGAGAGTACGGTTGGCAGCAAAACAAATCTAAAGAGTTAATACATTGCAAAGACTGGTCTGCAGTAATAGAATTTTTTGATGGAAAAGCAGTTTAAAATACGAGTCGAATCAATTGTTGCCCTGATACCTAAAGGGCGTGTAATGACCTATGGTCAATTAGCAGCTTTGTGCGGTAATGCTAGGGCTGCACGGATTGTCGGTGGTATCGCGCATTTTGGGAACCCGGATTTACCCTGGCAAAGAGTTGTTAATAAGCAGGGCGGCCTAGCTTCAGGTTATCCCGGAGGACGACTGGGCCATAAAGCACATCTCGAGCAAGAAGGAGTAAAGGTAGAGGATTATCATGTCAAAGTCGAAGAACTCATCTGGTGGCCAGAACGTTAGCCTAGTTGCGATTGTCGGACCGACGGCTAGTGGCAAGTCGGCGTTGGCTATAAGTTTGGCTAAGAAGTACCGCGGGGAGATTATCTGCGCTGACTCACGGACTATTTATAAAGGTTTGGATATTGGGACCGCCAAGCCGTCATCACTAGAACAAGAGGGTATCCCGCACTACGGACTCAATCTGGTTGAACCAGACAAGAACTACTCGGCGGCCGACTTCCAGTCTTACGCCAAAGAGAAGATTTCCGAGATTCAGGGGCGCGGCAATCTGCCAATTCTAGTGGGAGGTAGCGGACTTTATATTGACGGAGTTTTGTATAGCTACGAGTTTGGCGGAGAAGCGGACCCGATTTTGAGAGCCGAACTAGAAGATTTGAGCATTGAAGAGTTGCAAAAGCGTATCGAAGAAGCCGGCTTTGAAATGCCCGAAAACGACCAAAATAAGCGTTATCTAGTGCGAGCGATTGAGCAAGGCGGCGTTAATCGTAATCGCCACCCGTTAATGAAAGGCGCGGTAGTTATTGGCCTCAATCCAGGGGTGGAAGTGCTAGAAAGTAGAATCCGGCTACGGGCAAAAGGCATGATTAACAACGGTGTGTTAGAGGAAGCTCGTTTGTTGGATGAAGATTATGGCTGGTCTAGCCCCGGTGCTAGTGGCAATATCTATAGGGCGCTACGGCCATACGTCGAAGGTTCGACTGAGACCATTGAAAAATGCTTAGAGGACATTGTAAACCTAGACAAACAGTTAGCTAAGCGCCAGCTAAGTTGGTTCAAGCGGAATGAAGATATTAATTGGTTTAGTAAACCCGAAGACGCTTTGGCATTTATTGCGTCATTGCTAGCTTCTAGCGCGTAAAATCTATATCCTAGTTAATATGTACTTACTACTTCTTTGGCTCGGCAAGCTGATCCAAAAAGCCACTAGGCTATTTCATAACAGTGGCTCGGCGCTACCGGGGTTGGTTATTGAGCGGTTCATGCCAAAGTTTCTTGAAAAAGCACTCCTGAAGCTACCAGACGGAGTGATAGTTATATCCGGTACTAACGGCAAAACCACCACGACTAAGATAGTCGCCGAAACCTTACAGAAACTTGGCGAGCGGGTTATGACCAACACTTCAGGTAGTAATATGACACGTGGTCTAATCTCGGCAGTCGTTAGGCGAAGTAAATTGTTCGGTCAGTTACCGTTTGACGTAGCAGTGCTTGAAGTTGATGAGGCTTACGCTGCAGTACTAGCCAAAAAAGTACCGATTAGAGCAGCCCTAGTTTTGAATGTGATGCGCGATCAGCTTGATAGATTTGGCGAGATCGATACTACCGCAGAGTATCTTGGTCAGCTAACTAGGGCCGTAAGCCAGGTTGTGGTGCTAAATGCGGACGATCAACGCGTAGCAAAATTGCCGACCAAAAGTAGTGCCAAAAGAGTCTATTTTGGTGCCTCCGAAAGCCTAAGGAAAAACCTCAAAAGTGACGATGAATGGCACGGACTAGCTCAAAAGTCCGTTGTTAAAGCTGACATCAAACTTGAGTCCTCGAGTGGCTTCAATGTAGGGATAAGTGGTCAGGAAAAGACGGTTTTGAAGCTGGAGGGGGTTCACAACCATCTTAATTTCGTAGCAGCCTTTGGTCTATTAACTTCTCTCAAGCCTGAAATAGAGCAAAAAAGACTGATTGATGTGATGTCAACAACGGCTCCAGCGTTTGGTCGTGGCGAAAGAGTTAAAGTCGGCGACTCGACATTCGATATTCAGCTAGTTAAGAACCCTAGCAGCTTTACTCAAACGGTCAGAGCTGCTCGCTTAGATGTTTATAAAACTGTCACCATTGCAATCAACGATTCCTATGCCGATGGGCGCGATGTGTCGTGGCTCTGGGATGCTGATGTCGATAAATTTAAGAACGTAGCAGAATTATTTACTGCTGGCACTCGCAGGTACGATATGGCGGTGTGGCTCAAGTATTCCGAAATAAAAACTTCTGATATTTTTGCTAGTGAATCTGAAATAATTGCCGAGCTTACCAAGAAAGCAGGCGTGCACGCCATATTTTGCACCTACACAGCTATGATGTCACTTCGAAAAGAACTTGTCCGTCTAGGGCATGCCGAGAGGATAGCATGATTAAAATTGTCCACTTGTACCCTAAAGAAATGAACATCTATGGTGATACTGGCAACCGGTTGGTGCTTGAAAAGCGCCTTGAGTGGCGGGGAATCCCCTACGAAGTCGTCCTTGTGGGAATTGGTGATTCGCTACCACATGACGCGAGTATTATCATCGGTGGTGGAGGGCAAGATGCGGGCCAGGGGTTAGTCGAATCGGACCTAAAAAACAAGGCTGTCACACTTAAGAACATGGCAGAAGATGGTGTTGTGATGTTAATGATCTGCGGGATGTACCAACTTTTGGGTGATGCCTTCATTACTAGCGCCGATGTTACCATAAAGGGCGCTGGAGTGTTGCCGATGTTCACTCAAGCTGGAGACAAGCGCTTTATTGGCAATACGATAGTTAAAACTCCTTTCGGTGAGCTGGTCGGTTACGAGAATCATAGTGGCCGAACATACTTAGAAGACGGCTGTTTGCCACTTGGCATAGTGAAGAAGGGCGCCGGCAACAACGGCGAAGACAAAACCGAAGGCGCCAGACTTCATAATGTGTTCGGTAGCTATATGCACGGGCCGATGCTAAGTAAAAACCCGCATTTCGCCGACGAATTACTAAAGTTGGCACTCGGGAAAGACACTCTAGAGCCATTGAATGATAATCTGGAGACTATGGCACATAATCTGGCTGCAAAAAGACCACGCTAACGATTTCAGAACCCAACAAAAACCCATCTTTCGAAAAGTAAAACAGTAGCAGCGGCATTGATTTTTTAATTGGTTTCTTGCGAGAAAAGGTACTCATAGCTACCTGTTAGAGCAAAAATCAGTTAAAAAGTGGCCGACCTGCTGTTTTACTCGAAAGATGGGTTTCTGTTGGGTTCTCAGGCAATTTGCTACAATAGGGACATGATCGAACAATTGTTTGGTTCGAAGACACGGGTGAAGCTTCTCCAGTTGTTTATGTCTAACCCGAACCGCTCATTTTATGTGCGCGAAATAACGCGCAAAATAGATGAGCAAATTAACTCTGTTCGTCGTGAACTTGCCAATCTACTGAGTATCGGAATTATCAGTTCAGACAATACCAACAACCGGCTGTACTACGAAGTTGATCAAAAGTTCGAGTTCTATAACCCTCTAGCGATTATGTTCGGCGGCAAAGCTCCACAGGCGCCCACAGAGCCGAAAAAGGCTGTAGTAGGTGCTAAGAAGGAGGTTAAAGTAGAAGAGCCAGCTCCCGGTAACCCGCTGGCTGAGGAGTTTAAGCTCGCCGGTCATCTAAAAGCCCTAATCTTAACCGGTCAGTTCACAAGAGACGAAATGGCAGGAGTTGACCTAGTAGTCATTGGGGACATGAATAATTCTAAGGTTGAGAATGCCGTAACTGCGCTAGAGGCCAGTGAAGGCAAGCAAGTTCGCTACGCCGTCTTTACAGTCGATGAGTTCAAGTATCGTCGCCAAATAAATGACCGCTTTATCTCTAACGTCCTAATTGCTAAAAAACAGGTCCTCTACGACGAAGACGATCTTTTAAAGTAGGCCCTTCTTTTTTAAAGTCCTAATTGCTTGGGTGCTGATCTTAACTTTAACTTTTTTGCCGTCAACTAGGAGTGTTTTCCTTTGAAGGTTCGGTTCCCAGACTTTTTTGGTACGGCGAAGAGAGAAGCTAACATTGTTGCCGTATTGTTTGCCTTTGCCGGTGATATCGCATTTCTTCATGTTGATAATTTATAAGTAACAGATACAGATTCTAGCCTAACCTCTAGGATAAGTCAACCTGCTGGCGGAAGGCTGTGGCTGGTACAATGGGGTGAATGGATATAGACATAAGGCTAATTCTGCTGGCCCTGCCAGCCTTGGCGTTTTCGATAGCTTTTCACGAGATGATGCACGCCTTTGCCGGTGATGCCTTAGGCGACGATACTGCTCGTCGGGCAGGGCGCATCTCAATTAACCCTTTGAGGCATATTGACCCGTTGATGACAATTGGCTTACCCCTGATTTTAATGCTATTTGGCTTACCTCCTTTCGGGGCTGCTAGACCAGTGCCCTTTAACCCGCATCGGGTGAAGCACGCCGAGTTTGGTGTAGCCCTAATAGCTGTCGCTGGACCGCTCGCCAACCTGCTTCTTGCCGCCTTAACAGGGCTAGCATATCGCATATTCCTACCAGGTGAGGGTATATTCCTTGATGCGCTGGTAGTGCTACTGCAGATAAACATTGGCTTTTTTGTGTTTAACCTCATTCCATTTCCGCCGCTCGACGGTTCGAGGGTACTTTTTGCTTTTGCACCGGAACCCCTTCAGCGCATTATGCTTCAGATCGAAAGCTTCGGACTAACAGGACTATTCCTCTTCATGTTCATACTATTTCCGATGATTCAGCCGATTTTCTTAGCCTTAAACAACTTTTTCATAAACCTAGTCACATGAGAAACGGCAAAACGGTATAGTATAGAGACTACACATGAAAGTATTAAAGCTTAACCACCAAGCGGCAGAACTCATAAGACTAGGTAAAAAGACCTCTACTTGGCGGGTGAATGACGACAAAGACCTCAAGGTTAATGACCGCATCTCGTTTATAGACAAGGTCGTCCCAGACGATGAAAAAAGCTGGGTGGAGTTTGGCGATACGGTCATTACTTCAATTATGGAGAAGCGATTTGGGGATTTAACGGCAATAAACTTTGAGGGTAGCGAAAACTACGCCACAAACGACGACATGATAAAGGCTTTCCAAAGATACTACGGCGAGAAGATTGACTACAACGCGCCCGTTAAAATTATTCACTTTGACCCGCTAATTCCGGATGAGAAAAACGCAAAAACTATAGGGCTTCCGAGCGAAGTGAAGATATACACCGACGGCGGGTCTCGTGGCAACCCGGGGCACTCAGCAGGCGGCTTTGCCATCTTGGACATGGCTAATAATGTTGTAAAAAAGTCTGGGAAGTATTTAGGCATTACTACCAACAATCAGGCCGAATATCACTCCCTAAAAGGTGGCATCGAAGCAGCCCGTGACATGGGTGTAAAACGGGTGCATGTATTCATGGACAGCCTCTTGGTCATCAATCAAATGAAAGGGATATACAAAATTAAGAACCGCGACCTTTTGCCGATCCACCAAGCAATCAAGCAAATTATTGCCGGGTTCGAGGAAATTGATTTTACGCATGTTCCACGCGAGCTTAATAAGCTAGCAGATTCAATAGTTAACGAGACGCTAGATAACAAATACGGATAGAGTATAATTAATACCGCAAGATTACCGATCGACCGCCGCTAGCTTCACGGCTAGGGGAGGAAAGTCCGGGCAGCACAGAGCACGTCAGTTGCTAACGGCAACCAGAGGAAACTCTAGGGAAAGTGCCACAGAAACGATACCGCCGGGATGACCCTAAAGGTTACCCAGGTAAGGGTGAAATGAGTGGGGTAAGAGCCCATAGTCCAGTCTAGGTGACTAGCTGGAGAGGTAAACCCTGACGGCTGCAAGGTAGTAGGGCCTATCAAATGCTCGTTATGGCTCTGCGTTCAATAATCCGCTCGATGTTTTGAGTAATCAGAACACTAGATAGATGGTCGAACTCGCCACACAAAGCGAGACAGAACCCGGCTTACAGGTAGTCTTGCTATAAAAATACCCCGCGGGCTGCGGGGTATTTTTTGATTATCGGAGCGTTTAGTTCTTAGAAATCGCCTTAACAACCGCCTCAAATGATGTCGGTTCGTTAACAGCTAGCTCGCTTAGAATCTTTCGATCAAGTGTGATGCCGGTCTTTTTTAGACCGTTAATGAACAAACTGTAGGGCATTCCATGCAATCTAGCGGCAGCGTTAATGCGAGTGTTCCAAAGAGCTCGCAGTGTTCGTTTCTTATTGCGTCTGTCTCGATATGAATACTGAAGCGCCTTAACAACACCCTGTCGTCCCAGTCTAGTGCTGGCCCGACGCGGGTGGCTCATGCCTTTGGTGGCGCGTCTGATTTTATTATGGCGTTTGTGGGCCGTTACGCCTCGTTTTACTCTCATAGATTAGATCCCCAACTTCTTTTTAACATTTTTATTAACTTTCCCATGTAGGGGGTGCATGCCGGCATAGCGACGCTTGCGCCCAGCGCTCTTCTTTTCAAGCATGTGGTTACCAAAAGGACTTCTGATCAACAGCTTTCCAGTTTTGGTGACTTTAACACGGTCTTTTGTACCGCTATGCGTCTTTAACTTTGGCATTACTACTCCTTACGACTACGCTTAATTGTTTTCCCGCGAATTGCGGTTCGTGTTCCTTAACTACTTCGATACCGATCGTTTCTATAACCCTATCAAGTAACTTGTACCCCAGTTCTCTATGAGCGAGCTCTCGGCCTCTATAGACTACGGTGATACGGACCTTATGTCCATCCTTTAGGAATGAGCAAACCTTTCCATTCTTAACTTCAAGGTCATGGGAGCCGATCTTTAAGCCATAACGCATCTGCTTGAGTTCCTGAACCTTAGTATTGCGCTTTGTCTTCTGTAGTTGCTTCATGCGCTGGTAGTTGAACTTACCCCAGTCAACGATACGAGCAACAGGTGGATCGGCAGTCGGGGACACCTCCACGAGGTCTAAGCCAGCTTCTTCGGCTGCTTTGAGTGCCTCTTGTTTGGTCAGGACGCCCAACTGCTCACCTGAATTGTCGATGACGCGTAAAGTTGCAGAACGAATCTGATGGTTTACGCGCAAGTTATTGTTTATAGATACTCCTCATTCCTGGGGGTCGATTGTAACAGATGGAGCACCTCTGGTCAACATTTCTTAGAGTATATCGGTGTTTTTAGGTCGAAACTGCAAAGCCTCGGCTATATGTTTCTTTTGAATCTTCTTTGAGCGGTCCAAATCAGCGATTGTCCTGGCGACCCGCAAAGTTCTGACGAACCCACGCGTACTAATACCCAGTTTTTCGGCTGCCGTGGCTAGAAAGGTTCGAGCGCTATCTTCGACTAAATCAAGGTCGATGAATTTACGGTTTGTCAGGTGAGTATTGAGTTGTTTTTTTGGATTCCGTGAAGTCTGGATACTTCTAGCTGTTACAACTCTTTTCTGGACGTCAGAGCTTGGGTTCTCGGTATGTTTCTTGTCACCAAGTAACGAATAAGGTATTTCTTCGATGTCGACATGGATGTCGATCCTATCGAGGATTGGTCCGGAAAGTTTTTTGTTATAGCGAACAATATCAAATGGTGCACATCGGCACGGTTTGCTGCTCCCGAAGTAGCCACAAGGGCAAGGATTCTTGGTAGCTATCAACGTAAAGTCGGCCGGGAAGGTAATAGTTTGCTTTATGCGCGAGACTGTAACGACCTTATCTTCTAGGGGTTGGCGCAGAGCCTCTATGCAATCTCGCTTATATTCTGGAAACTCATCTAAAAACAGAACCCCGTGATGCGCTAGACTTATCTCTCCTGGTCGCGACGACTGTCCGCCGCCAATAATGGCGATACTACTGGCTGTATGGTGGGGCGACCTAAATGGCGGTAGGCCAACAATTGAGTCATAAGAACTGTTTACTAGGCTGTGAAGATGGGTCGCTTCGATTATTTGTTGCTTCGCAAGTGGAGGCAGAATGGTCACAAAAGCTTTGGCGAGCATCGATTTTCCACTACCCGGCGGTCCATTCAATAGTACATTGTGACCACCGGCAGCGGCTATCTCCAACGCTCTCTTAGCTAAAGAATGGCCAACAACAGATGAAAAGTCTTCGTCGGGGTTAAACACCGGCTTCTCGTCCGCCGAATGAGTCGTACTGAGGGTAAGGTCTCCAGATCCAAACAACCACTCGCTCAGTTCTCGGAGGTGAACTATCTCAAAAACGTTAATATTGTCCACTAGGTTTGCTTGATTTGTGTTGTCCTTAGGTACCACGACCGCTGAAAAACCGTGGTGTCTGGCGGCTAACACCTTACCGACGACCCCCCGGACGGGTCTTACAGTTCCGTCGAGTGCTAATTCGCCATATAAAGCGACCTTCTCTATCTCCACCCTCGGTTTGATTGAACTGTGGCTTAAGATAATACTGGCTGCCATCGCCAAATCCATACTTGCACCTTCCTTAGGCTGATCGGCAGGGGCTAGGTTAAGCGTCAGGCGCTTTTTAGGGAAGGTAAGACCTGATGACGCAAAAGCCGAGCGTAACCGCTCCTTAGCCTCGTCTACAGCCTTACTGGCCATACCGACTATAACTACACCCGGCAGTCCATTTGAGCTATGACACTCCACCTCAACCAATAGGCCGTTCATTCCAAGCTCGTTTGTAGTAAATGTCTTGCTTGCCATTTCAATTCCTAGAACTAATTCTACCAACTTAGTACAAAAAAACCGCGCCTTTTGTTGGCGCGGTCTTGGTGGTTTTGGTGTTGGTTTCTTTATGGAACAACGGCTTGCGAGAAGCCGTTGTTATGGGGAACTTTTTGTTTTTGAGCACTTTATTTGTTCAAGTGCTAAACCAATCTTATGACTAAAAAAATGCCCTGTCAACATAATTGTTATGTTTTCCTGTGTAAAACTTTTAATATTTCTAACACCATTGAAAATACAACACTTATTTCGACCAAGTATTCATTGAAATTAGAGGCCTAAAACGTTAGATAATGAGCGATCCTTAGGTATTTTGAGGCTAGTTAGGAGCCTGCCGATGACAGTAATAGCGACAACAACACATTAATTTATGTATAACCCTAAAACACTAAAAAGATGAGTTTGAGCGCCGAACGGGATATAAGACACATCAACAACGTACTTACACCTCAGATTTTCACACTTGGCTTACTCAAATTCTGGTAGCGTAGATACTATTTAGTTGAACAATTTCGGGTTGTTCGCTGCATTTTCTTATTACAAACGTCGATTCTCATCGTTTGAGCACATTGCGCAACTACCGGAGCGTCACATATTTTAAACAACAAAGATATAGTTATAATATATACAACATTATTTATAACTTAAACTCACAATATATTTTCCATCTTTAGAAGTAATGTTGCATAAACAACTACATAATTACATTGACACTTGTTGCTTATTGTGCTAAATTTAACTCGTTGAATTAACACAAAAATCAACAAAAAAACAATCCTTCGGGAGGGGGATATGGATAGCGCTCTTCTTTGAAGAGCGGTCAGTCACTCATTGAGGCAAGCGCCATATAGTCATTTTGATCAGGGCGGATTTGCCGATATGTGTATATACAATAAGGTGCGTCGCTTTTTTAAGTAACGCACCTTTTGTTATGTGATAATAAACAAAGAACAAAACCTAAATTCCTATGAACAAAAAAACACAACTCATACTATCTTTAATCTGTTTAGTGGCTATATTATTCCTAATTGGCTTCACGAAACCTTCTATAAATTCTGGGTGGTTGATTGTGGTTTTCTTTGTATTTCACTTCGGCTTCACACTATTTAGCTTACAAAGTATCGGCTATTTTATAGGTCTTGATGCTAAAAGATTGAAAAAAGTAGCTTTCATTACGACTTGCATCATCTCTTCTGGTCAGATTTTGATTACATTTCAGGCACTTAGACCGATAGAACTTATATTAATATCCTCTGTACTGGGTTTAATTGGTTGGTATACATCTAAAGCCAAGAGTTAACGCTTTTTCAGGGGTGTTATTTTGATATACTATTAAGCATGAACGGATCATCTACTTCATCACCAGAATTACCCTTACCTATTCCTAGTCCAGAACAGGGAGTGCAGTCAACCGAAGCTCCAAGAGGGATTGAAACCAAATCCGGCGTCACGGACGGTATGTCTCAGGGTCCTTCTACTCCTATGCCGATGGTCGATCCTTCCCAATTTACTACCGTTGCTCCAGTAACTACAGGGGCGGTTAGCCAGGATCAAGCCGATCAGGCTAGTGCTGACGACGAAGATGTAATCGAAAAAGAATGGGTTAGTAAGGCAAAGGCCATAGTAAATAAAACTAAAGACAGTCCCAACGCGCAAAGTAGAGAACTCGGAAAATTCAAGGCGGAGTATATAAAAAAGCGTTTTAATAAAGAGATGAAGACGGCGAAAGAGATCGCCGAAGACTCACCGAGTAGGTAGGAAGGGCCTTTTCATATAATGAATGGCATAATTATCACCTCTGGCATTTTCCTTGTTGTAGCTATGGTTTTTGGATTTTTTATGTATGTCGTCTCACGTAAGAAACTAAGAGAGGCTAAAAATTACGAGCGTGGACTAAAGATGGTGCCTCTGTTGATTCATCTACCCCCACCAAGTTCTGATATTGAAGCTGGCGGTAGAGATAATCGTGATCTGGTCGATGAGAATATATCTCGGGCTCAGGTTCTCTATGACATCTTAGCGAGTATTGCTAAGAAGGGCTTTAAAAGTAACTTTTATGGTCAGAGGCATATAAGTTTAGAGATTATCGCCGTGGAAGGCTTTGTGCATTTCTATACAGCAGTGCCGCTGCCTCTAGTAACCTTGGTTGAACAGGCTTTTGTTAGTGCTTACCCATCTGTGCGACTAGAAGAAGTCCATGAGCACAATGTCTTTAGCCCAATTGGCAGATTAAGTGGCACAATCGGTGGCGAGCTTGTCCTAAAAGAGTCGTTTGCATACCCGATCGCTACATATCAAGATACAAAACGCGACACCATGCAGGCGCTACTAAACTCTCTATCGACCCTTCAAAAGGAGGATGGCGTTGGTATCCAGATACTCCTAAGGCCAGCTCATAGCGGTTGGCGTAAGTTTGCATCGGGTGTCGCTTCCAAAAAACGAAAAGGGACTGACAGTAAAAAAGGTGGTGCTGTCGCCATGTCCTGGATAAAGCAATTAGCAGTTGCCC
>JBBTYV010000010.1:0-8167 GCA_038061635.1 Patescibacteria group bacterium | reverse complement strand
AGTAAAAAAGGTGGTGCTGTCGCCATGTCCTGGATAAAGCAATTAGCAGTTGCCCCTGTTAAACCCCCTGAAGAAAAGGGTGCTGGCCAAGAGCAAAAACAGCTTTCTGCCTTAGAGCAGTCAGTAGTCGATTCTATCGATGATAAAACTCGGCACACTGGCTTTGAGGTGTTAATACGAGTGGTCGCTTCCTCGAATATTGCCCAACGATCTCAAGCGGTACTTAGTAATATAAATGCTAGCTTTTCTTTGTTTGATGCGCCGGGAAAAAACGGCTTTAAATTTGCACCTGCTAAAGATATAGATAGTTTTGTGACGGCCTTTATATTGAGATTCTTTCCCCAGGAGCAAACTAGCAATGTCTTAAATGTCGTTGAGCTATCTAGCCTTTTCCACTTTCCTGACCAGAGTAATATTCCAACCTCACAACTAGAGCGCCAGGCGTCTAAACAAGTGGACGGCCCTCGTAATATCACTGATAAAGGCCTGGTGCTCGGCTATAACATCTTTAGGGGGATTAAAAAGCGGATAAATCTTGACGATATGGATCGGCGTCGCCATGTCTATATTGTTGGTCAGACCGGAACGGGTAAGTCAGTACTACTAAAGAATTTAGCTCTTCAGGACATGCTATCCGGGGGAGGTTTTGCGTTTATTGATCCTCATGGTGACGCGGTCGATGAGTTGCTTTCAGTAGTGCCGAGGGAGCGCACAGAAGATATTATTTACTTCTCTCCAGCCGACATGGACTATCCGCTAGGTCTAAATCTTTTCGAGTTTGATACACCTGACCAGAAAGACTTTCTAATCCAAGAAACCATTAGCATGATTTACTCACTATACGATCCCAATCGTCAAGGTATGGTTGGCGCGCGCTTCGAACATATTTTTCGCAACTGCGCCTTGCTTTTGATGTCCGACCCTAAGGGTGGTACCTTTGTCGATATACCTAAATTGCTCGTTGATAACGAATTCATGAAAGAAAAACTACAGTACGTAACTGATCAGAATGTGTTGGATTTCTGGACAAAAGAGTGGCCGTCATCTCAACGATCTAACGAGTCTGGTGAAGTAACTAGCTGGGTGGCGAGCAAGTTCGGAGCTTTTGCTAGCAACGAAATGATGCGCAATATCATTGGTCAAACCAAGAGCGCCTTTAATTTGCGCGAAATAATGGATGGCAAAAAGATTCTCCTAGTTAACCTAAGCAAAGGACGAGCTGGGGAATTAAACTCGAGACTACTGGGAATGATTTTTGTCATGAAGTTCCAAGCCGCCGCTATGAGTCGAGCAAGTATGAATGAAAAAGACCGAACCGACTTCTCTCTGTATGTTGATGAGTTTCAAAACTACTCAACAGAATCTTTCGCTACAATCTTGAGCGAGGCACGAAAATACGGTCTAAACCTAATCGTTGCAAACCAATTTACTACCCAGCTGACGGATGAGATACGTGATGCGGTGTTCGGAAACGTCGGTACAATCATATCCTTTAGGGTTGGTACTCAAGATGCTGAAGCATTAACTAAGATCTATCAGCCAGTATTTGACGCCGATGATCTTCAGCGTGTACCAAACGCTAACGCTGTAGTGAGGATGTTGATACAGGGTGTTCCGTCACAGCCATTTAGTATGGCTACCTTGCCACCATTCAATACCGACAATCAGAAGCTCGTAGCAGCTTTAAAGCAGCTCTCAGCGGCAAAATATGGGCGTCCGCGAGCTATCGTTGATGCCGAGATATTTGAACGCCGGAAAAGTAAAACCCCTCCAAAGCCCGCTAGTCCCTTTGGAGGCCCTCCCACAGGACCAAGCTACCCGCCAACAGCTAGTACTGCAGCCCTCCCTCCTAAGCCTGGAAGTAGTTCGTTCCTGGATGACTGGTTAGCTAAACGTCAGATGCGAACGCCATCGGCACCAGCCACAAATTCTGCCCCGGGTTCCACTAGATCTACCCAAATTCAGCCTGCAATACCTCAGCAATACCCTCAACCACCAACTTTTTCTACACCTCCGCCCCAAGTTCCTGTTGCTCCAGTAGCTGACCAAAAGGTTGTTGCTGACACCAACAGTAATGGCCATCTATCCGAAGAAAACACCGTGCATATTGCCCGCGATGATAATTCTAAACTTTAAAAACTAAGAAGTTTTTTTGGTTCTTAGGAGGCGCCAAGCCAACTCGACTATTAAGCCAAGCAAATAACCACCAATAAAGGTTACTGCAAAAATGCTGTAGCGGATTTCTCCGCCGAGGTGTCGGGCAATAAGATAAACCCCCAGACTACCAATGAACGAGAATATGCCACCAAGCAAGATACCAGACGGTCGAGCAATGGTTTTACCTACAAAATCGCTTGTCTTTTCGATCACTGGTTTGTGTATAAACTTGCTGAGTTGTTTTTCAGGTGCAGATAGCTGACGTCTAACAGAAGTGAGTGTGCGATCAAAGGTTTGACGACCGAGCTCTTTGCTCCACCACCTTACATCGCTCGAGGTATCAGCTTCAATCTCTGACTGTCTACTAACATTTTCTTTAGTAGCAGGACTAGCTTCTTCTATAGCTGTGCGGGCTTCATTCAAATCTAGCGTTTCGGCCTTCTTGACAGATTCTAGCCGTCTTGAAGAGTCTGCTTCAGAATCAGTATTACTGATCTCGGGTTTCGACTCTTGTTCGCGTGTATGTAATTTCTCGCTCATCTCTAAACTCCCGCCGTGTGCTCGGCTTTTATAATATCTACTTCTTTGGCTAGCAAACGACTACGCGCAAAGAAGTAGCCAATTACAGTTACTGCCATAAGGCTAATAAGAATACTAGAACCTGGCCCGGTGTTTGGTATTCGGGTCGTAGTTACTTGGTAGGTTGTACTTATTATTGGTTGATCTAGGTTTACGATGACTTCATTACCAAATACATTTCGTAACTTAAAGTCAAATGACAATGGATCGGACAGCGAAGGTGGGGTAGTCGGGATTGGTGACTTAACCTTAACCTGGAACTTCCTAGTTATGTTACCGCTAGCAGGTATTGTAGTAGCCGGCCAAGTAATACGTTGGTTTACTTTGTCATAACTACCACTTTCGTAACTAACTAAGTCAGCATATTCAAGAATATCAATCAGTGAGTCTGAATCAATTATGTAATTTGCGGCAACCTGGTTTCCAGTATTAGATACAGACAGTGTATATTCAAGCGTATCGCCGGCCTTTGCGACCGTATTGTTAGCATCGGCTATTTTTTGGGTCAGATTACTAACTTTTTTGCTTAAGATAATGCGTGAATACTTGTCAGTTACTTGTACACCGCAGTTTTTTGCCTCAACGGTACCACCATTTGTAGCAGACATTGTAGCAACATTACAAAGCTCTCCGTTATCAACCAGAACACTTAATACTTTCACCTTCAGACTTATAAAGTGCCAGTTTTGGCTAGGTTCTAATGCCGGTGTGGTCCATCTAAAGCGATTAGTAGATTTAGTAAAGCTTAATGGTATCGAGCTAGATTGACTGATAAATTCCAGATTACTAGCTAATGCATCCGTTATATCCACGTTGTTCGCAGCTGCTTCTCCAGAGTTACGGAACTCAATCCTATAGCTAACCTCGTCGCCGGCCTTAAGACTTTCATTGCCGCTACGGGTTTTGGCGATTTCGATTTTTGGGTTCTTTGGGATTGGAGTAAAAGTTATATTTCCGCAACCTCGAAGCAGAATCCAGAACTGTCGTCCCTTTAACTTTCCTTCACCGGTTGCAGTTCCGGTAATAGCAGGGTAGGTGTTTTCGTAGTATTTAATATCCCAGTTATTTAATGACCTTTCATAGATGGTAGTGCCGGTGCCTGGAACTTGAATTGGGACATCAACTCCTGGAGAATCGCCACGACCAGTGGTAATGTATTCTCTTTCTCGAGATTTTACGGTCGTGTCTCCGGCAGCCTGCACGTCAGCCAACCTGATGCCGTAGTACTCATAAATCTGCTTAATATCAGCACGTCCTTTTGCGTCGACTCCAGATGTTAAGGCATTTATAATCTCTTGTTTACTCTTTGCTCCATAGACAAGGTCGCCGTCACCAGTAGCTAGCGTAACTTGAGCGGGTGATAATATCGCTAGAGACTGTACCCCAATAGCTAATAGCGTAAAGATAACACCAGTCCTTCGAACTGACTCTTCAGCGTGCAGGCGTTTAGCATAAAAGCTGAGCTGATGGATAAGTCCAGGATTAAAAGGTAGGTTTGAGATTATTTTTCTGAACATATTTTTATCTTTTTATAAGGATAAGCATATTTAACCACAAAACAATGTGTTCAATCAATAGAATAATTGATTGAGTGGGCATAACTTTTCTTGTATAATGAGGTGCATACGAACAAAGATAAAGTTTTGAGAGAGGGTATGACTAAAACACAAAGCTCCGACAGCTATGGTGCTGATGCGATTCAAGTCCTAGAAGGACTTGAGCCTGTTCGAAAACGCCCGGGAATGTACATAGGTAGCACTGGTGTAACTGGACTTCATCACTTGGTTTGGGAAATAGTCGACAACGGTATTGATGAAGCACTCGCTGGTCATGCTACCTATGTAAAAGTAGAAATGTTGTCAGATGGTGGGATTCGGGTTCGTGATGATGGTCGAGGCATCCCTACCGGTATAAATACCAAGACAGGCAAGACTGGAGTTGAGGTTGCCTTAACAGTTCTACACGCCGGGGGTAAGTTTGGCGGTGGTGGTTACAAAGTTTCTGGGGGGCTTCACGGTGTCGGTGTTAGTGTTGTTAATGCGCTTTCAAATAAGTTAATTGTTAGAGTTTTCCAAGATGGTAAGGTATTCGAGCAAGAATATGCCAAGGGTGCCCCAAAGACTAAACTAGTAGTTACGGGTAAGAGCGACGAAACAGGTACTGAGATTACGTTCTATCCGGACGATACCATTTTTGAAACAACAAAATTTAATTACGAAACAATCCTAGACCGCTTAAGACACTCTGCCTACCTAACAAAGAAGCTACGCACCTCATTAACTGATGAAGTTAGTGGTGAGAGTGAAGAATTTTACTTCGAAGGTGGTATTGCATCATACGTCGAGCATCTGAATGAAGTAACTAGACCGATTCACGACAAAATTTTCTACTGTGAAAAACAGATCGACGACACTATTGTCGAAGTTGCTCTTCAATACAATGAGAGCTTCACCGAAAACAGCAAGTTCTTTGCTAACAATGTCTATAACGCTGAAGGTGGAAGCCACATGGTGGGCTTTAGAACCGCTCTCACCAAGGTTATTAATGATTACGCTCGAAAGAATAATCTTCTGAAGGAAAAGGAAGAGAATCTAACCGGCGAAGACGTGCGTGATGGCCTCACAGCAGTTATCTTAGTAAAACTACCCGAGCCTCAATTCGAAGGTCAAACCAAGAATAAGTTGGGCAACCCGGAGGTAAGATCACAGGTCGAAAGAGTTACAACCGAATACTTAAGCTATTTCTTTGAAGAAAACCCGGCTATCGCCAAAGCGATTATCAATAAAACCCTGGTTGCTGCCAGGGCTCGGAAAGCTGCCCGTGCTGCTCGCGATAACATCTTAAGAAAAGGTGTTCTGGACGGCGCGTCCATGCCAGGTAAACTGAACGACTGCGCTACCAACAACCCAGATGAGGCCGAACTCTTTTTGGTGGAGGGGGATTCTGCAGGTGGATCGGCGGTTGAAGGTCGGGATAGCTATTTTCAGGCAATTCTACCACTCAGAGGTAAGGTTTTAAACGTTGAGAGAGCAAGGTTAGATAAAATGCTAGCCAATAATGAAATTGTGAATATAGTTAAGGCGCTCGGAGCTGGCATTGGTGATGAATTTAATCTAGAAAAGCTTCGCTATAAAAGAATAATTCTCATGACCGATGCCGATGTTGACGGCTCACACATCGCGACACTGCTTCTAACGTTCTTCTATCGTTATATGAAACCGCTGGTGCTTGGCGGGCACGTATATCTAGCAAAACCACCTCTCTATAAACTTATGAGTGGGCTCACGGTGAAAGCTTATGTTTTTGATGACGCTGAACGTGATAGTGTGCTAAAAGGTATGGTGCAGGAGCGAAAAACTGGCGGAAAAGTCGTAATAGACCCTAAAGACAACCTTCAGAAGCAGGCGGGTATTAGTGATATCGGGCGTTTTAAGGGGTTGGGCGAGATGGGTGCAACAGAACTATGGGAAACCACAATGGATCCACAGCAACGAGTTATTATTCAAGTCAATGTTGAAGATGCCGAAAAGGCAGATCTAGTGTTTTCGATGTTAATGGGTGAAGAGGTCGAAGTTAGAAAAGACTTTATTCTAAGTCGCGCTAAATTTGCGACGGATTTGGACGTTTAGAGGTAATTTATGGCAAAAAAGATTAGAAAAACTCAAGAAAAATCAGTAGTTAACTTCGAAGCACCATATCGAATACTCGAAGACGGTAACGTCGAAAATGTTATGCAAGATAACTTCTTGCGTTATTCAATGAGCGTTATTGTTGCCCGTGCTCTGCCAGACATTCGGGATGGTTTAAAGCCAGTTCACCGACGAATTTTGCACTCCATGAACGAGAATAATGTTCGAAGCACCGGGCGAACGATTAAAAGTGCACGTATCACTGGCGATGTAATGGGTAAGTATCACCCGCATGGCAACGTAGCAATTTACGACGCTATGGTTCGCATTGCCCAGGACTGGAATATGCGCTATCCGCTTATTATTGGTCAGGGTAACTTTGGTTCAATGGATGGTCATGGGGCGGCCGCCGAGCGTTACACCGAAGCCAAAATGCACAAACATGCCGAAGCACTGCTTGAAGATATCGAAAAAGATACTGTCGATTTCCGTGATAACTACGACGGTAGCGAGAGAGAACCGGTTGTCTTGCCTGCTCGTCTTCCAAACCTACTACTAAACGGGCAGGTTGGTATTGCCGTTGGTATGGCGACATCTATACCACCACACAACCTTACAGAAGTTATCGGTGCTACAAAACACCTTATGGATAATCCCGACGCCGAAACAGCCGATTTACTCAAGTTTGTTAAAGGTCCAGACTTCCCGACAGGGGGCGTTATTTACGGTGGTACAACACTAAAAACAGCTTACGAAACTGGTCGTGGCAGCGTCGTAGTGCGTGGGGTCGCAGAGATTGTCGAGCCACCAAGTGGTGGCGTTCAAATTATTATTAGCGAAATTCCCTATGGCCTCAATAAAGCGACGTTCCTAGAGAAGATCGCCGAGTTAGTCACCACAAAGAAGATAACCTCAATCAGCGATATTCGCGATCAAACAGCAAGGGGTGAGGTTAAGATTGTCATTTACCTAAAGAAGGGTGCTTATCCAAATAAGGTTCTGAACCAACTTTATAAGATGACGCCACTTCAGACATCGTTTAGCTTTAATGTTGTAGCACTCGTCGACGGAGTCCAACCAAAACTCCTTGGTCTGAAAGAGATTTTAGTCGAATTTATCAAGCACCGCCAAATAGTTATAAGGAGGCGCACCGAGTTTGAACTAAAGGCTGCTAAAGCCAGGGCTCACATCCTAGAAGGTCTTAAGATCGCTATCGACAATATTGACGAAGTTATTAAGATTATCAGGGGTAGTGATTCGTCCGAGGACGCTCAGGTTAACCTCATAAAGCGCTTTAAGCTTTCAGAGATTCAAGCTAAGGCCATACTTGACATGCCGCTTCGCCGACTTGCGGCACTGGAGCGCCAGAAGCTCGAAGAGGAGCTGGCAGCACTACTCAAAATGATCAGCGAGCTTGAAGCTATCCTTGCCGATCCAAAGAAAATCGACGCTATTATTCATGACGAACTTGATGAGTCTGTGGAGAAGTTTGGAGACGAACGTCGCACAAAAGTAATTTCTTCAGAAGTCGGTAAGCTCAGCGACGAAGAACTTATCCCTGATGAGGATATCGTTGTTACGATAACAACAGCTAATTACATCAAACGATCTCAAACAGGCGAGTACAAGCGTCAAGGTCGAGGCGGTAAAGGTCGCAGAGGCATGACTACCAGAGACGAAGACAACATTGAACACTTAGTTTTTGCAAGAACGCACGACCACCTTCTATTCTTTACAGATAGAGGCCGAGTCTTTAGGCTAAAAGCCTTCGAAGTACCGGCATCTAGCCTAAACGCCAAGGG
>JBBTYV010000009.1:0-1143 GCA_038061635.1 Patescibacteria group bacterium | reverse complement strand
AAAAATCTCACGAGCTGGCAGAGAACGATGCATGGCAAGTGGCTACAGTATGCGTGCTCAATTGGATCACATACTTAAAGCAGCTTTCGAAGCGGGCCATTAATTCTGAATAATTGGATGATGCGAGAGAATCACTAAATATATATGAATACTGCCAAATACAGAACTATTGAAAAGTGCAGAGTCTGCGGATCTCGGAATTTATCGAGCATATTGTCGCTCGGAGAGCTTTATGTTTCGGATTTCCTGGACTCGCCTGATGACTCCAAGAGCATAAAGACCCCTCTTGAGCATGTGCTTGGCCACGCCAAAGATGATGGCTGCCGTTTGCTGCATCTCAGGCACGCAGCATCCAACGAAGCGACACGGAGGTGAGGCAGGCATGAGTTTTATTCGTTCGTTAATAGATTTTTCGACTAATGTTATTGGACAATTGAAACGGGGGCGGCGGGTCTCCCCTCAATCAGATAGCCGTGATGGCTACGTTAAGGTTAACCTTGGCTGTGGTCTTGCGGTGACTAAAGGATGGATTAATGTGGACGCGAGCCTGAATGCTTTGTTTGCCTCATGGCCGAGGGTTGTGCATAAATTGCTTTATCGTTTATCAGGTTCCAACCGTTATTACAGTCTGGAGCAATATTGTGATTTGCTGGAAAACAATGTGTTCATGCAGCACGATTTGTCGTATAGCATCCCTCTAAAAGATCAAACTGCAGATTTTATTTATTCGTCGCATTTCTTAGAACATTTATTCAAGCAAGATGCGGAACGTCTGCTGACAGATTGCTACCGTGCGCTTAAGCCGGGTGGCATTCTTAGAATTAGTATTCCAGATTTGGCATATGCTATTTCGCTTTATGCGCGCGGAGAAAAGGAACAAATGATGACAGCTTATTTCTTCGTTGAGGACAAGGAGAGCTTTCTGGCTAGGCATAAATATATGTACGACTTCGATTTACTTAAGTCTTTGCTAGAGAAAATCGGTTATTCACAGGTTACTCGTTGCGCATATCAAGCAGGACAAACACCGGACATTAAGCAATTAGACAACCGGCCAGAAGATTCGTTGTTCGTCGAAGCTATTAAATTATGATTATGCTTATAAAATAACACTAGTAACGGGAGTTGCCGGAAATGTTGCTT
>JBBTYV010000008.1:0-1027 GCA_038061635.1 Patescibacteria group bacterium | reverse complement strand
CACAACGCATATTGCACGCCCCGTTAAGCTGAACGCCGAAGGCGGTCAGCTTAACGATTGAGTTCACCCGCTCTTGCCAAGCGGTCTTTTTGAATCTGCACTGCCCGCCGTGGCAAGAGTCGGGTGAAACGACTTGTTAGCTGCTTATGAATGTACTTGACCTCTTCTCTGGTATTGGCGGGTTTTCTCTAGGGCTTGAACGGGCTGGTATGAAAACCGTTGCCTTCTGTGAGATTGATCCTTATGCAAAAAAAGTGCTTAAAAAACATTGGCCTGATGTGCCTATTTATTCCGATGTACGAGAGTTGAACTATGCCAGACTATGTTCAGATGGAATTGATAAAATCGACCTCATTTGTGGAGGATTCCCCTGTCAAGATATTAGCGTTGCCGGTAAGCAAGCAGGAATCACAGGGCAAAGATCAGGATTATGGTCAGAAATTGCCCGTCTTATTAGCGAAATACGACCCCTCTATGCAATCATGGAAAACGTTACAAACCTGCTTGCTGGAGAGCGGGGGGCTTGGTTTGGACGAGTTCTCGGAGACTTGGCCGAGATCGGGTATAATGCAGAATGGCATTGCATACCAGCTTCCCACATTGGTGCCTCTCACAGACGAGACAGAGTTTGGGTTGTTGCCTACTCCAAGAGCTTACCAAAGCACCACAAAATCATTCAACAAAGAAACATCAACAGCTATAGGGATGAAGCTTTTCGGCAAATTGTTGGTTGTTCAATTCCACGAAGTATTGATGGGATTCCCTCCAGAGTGGACAGGCTTAGATGTTTAGGCAATGCCGTTGTCCCTCAAATCCCTGAAATCATAGGGAGAGCTATTATTCAATGTGAAAGCTAACGTCAGAGGTAAGCGGCGCTGAAGGCGTCCGCTTCACCGACTTGTTAGCCATTTTTGAAACTGGGAGACTATGAAAAAAGTATTTTTAGGTGGAACCTGCAACGGATCAAAATGGCGAGATCGTATAATACCGATGTTGCAAATAGATTATTTTAATCCTGTTGTTGATG
>JBBTYV010000007.1:0-1193 GCA_038061635.1 Patescibacteria group bacterium | reverse complement strand
CAAACTTTCTGGCAGGCCGATAGTTGCAGCCGCCTTTTCAATATTGGCATCAATCGTAAAGTAGCCACGCTGCGTAAAATGTTCTAAAGCATCAGAATATGTAGTCATGTCGGACTTATTACCACTAAGCAATGCATGACCATTTTCGATTATTTCGTTTAGCTTTTCATAATTTGGCAGACGACGTTTAATGAATTCACGAGCACTTTCGCCTTCATGACTTTCGGCTTCTTGAGTAGCAAAAGCAATCGTCTCGCCGGCCGTAACCGTCCTGTTGCCTTCATAGTCCTTATCGACTCCCGAGATAATTCTAAGCAATGTGCTTTTACCTTCGCCATTACGGCCAATAATCGCACTCAACGATCGAGCGGGTAGAAGTAGGTTAATACTAGTGAATAACTCTCGTGCGCCCATGGAGCGCCGAATGTTTTGAAGTTCTATCATAACTATTTAATACTTAACATGTTAAGTATTTTTAAACGGCTCGACAGGCACAAAAAACCAATGATGACCCAACTAGCGAAAAGCCAATGAGATAAACCATTCTATGTGCTACCTTAACAGCCCTGTGTGTTGGTCGAATGTCTTCAAAATGCAATATAAAAGAGTCTGTGATATCCACCGGAGGATTCCGGTGTTTTTCTGATCGCTTAATTTTTCGCCTTGGAAACATTACCCCCCTATTTTAGGCGTGTTAAGAGATAAGAGCAAACTGCTTACCTCACAACGAATCACTACTGAGGCTCGTCCCTAGCGAAAACCTCACCCAGCGCGTCCATATTTTCCCGAACATTTCAGGCATAGGCGCTTTTAGAGCCTCCCACTCGCCTAATGTCCGCACCGCATCCTCTGTGTCGTCTGGCATAACAAGGTAACCTCTTCCAGAGGGATGGGTAAGGTGCGGGTTAAAACCTGGGTTTTGAATAGTCAAAGACCAAGCCCTGTCTCTAAAAACGGCTGTTGGAGTAAAAGGTAAGTACGCTGGATGTTCTTCGTCGTGTTCAAGAAGAGCCGCAAATACCTGTTCGACTCTTTTATCGCCCCATCTAAAAACAACGTCTGTTATTTCGTTATAGTCAAACGGGTCATCGATACTTACAAACCGAGTGGCACTTCCACCCATAAATATCGAGCCTTCGCTTTTTTCGCTGTCAGTCAGGCCCACCATATCTAGCGTGAGGAGAGGCTTCTCG
>JBBTYV010000006.1:0-13008 GCA_038061635.1 Patescibacteria group bacterium | reverse complement strand
ACGTTGAAGATACTTCCTTCCGTAGTCACCTTCTCCAAAGCGACGATTGGATGCGTTTTCAAGAACTTTTAGGGCGCCAGACTTTTCAGGCTAGTGGTTCAGGCTGGTCTTATTCGGCTATTTTAGAAAAATCTGAACCGTTCTTAGGCAAATCGTCAAAACGTCTCTATACACCTTATGGTCCGATCGCAGGTAACGCCGAGTCATTAAGCCAAGCTATCATCTCGCTCAAGAAATTAGCAGTTACTCATAAGGCCAGCTATGTTCGTGTTGAGCCTTATCCATATTTCGACAAGCAAGTTCTTAAAAAACTGAGTCTCCATAAAAACTTACGAAACTCACAGCCCGATTTAACCTGGGTGCTCGACCTTCGACCAAGTGAAGACGAGTTACTGATGAACATGACGAGTTTGAACCGCCGAGTTTGGCGTCGATACAAAGAATTTGGTCTTAGTTTTGAAGAAGATTCTAGCGCAGAAGGCCAAAAAGACTTCGATAAGCTAATGAACACTACCGCCAACCGAACGTCGTCGATTTTTCACGACAAAGACTATATCGCCAAGCTACTTTCAGTATTTGGTAAATCGGCAGGAATTGTTTTTTGCTTGCATACCGGCAAGCGCTTAGCTGGTGCCCTGTTTGTTGATGACTTAAGAACCAAAACTCGTTATTACATGTATGCCTGTTCCGTTGAACAAGCTAAGAAACACAGTTGTAGCTCAGCACTATTAAATTTCCTAATATTCAATGCTAAGAATAGTGGTATTGAGAGGTTTGATTTCTTTGGGGTTAGTTCAAGTTCAGAAACCAAACACCCATGGGCTGGCTACAGCGCCTTTAAGCGCTCTTTTGGTGGTTCTGACGTTCGTTTTTCAGGAACCTGGGAGCTTCCAGTTAAAGAATTGTCACACTCCGTAACTCGCCTTGGTCGAAGAGCTATAAAAATACTAAAAACCAACCGAAAATAATGGCCTACCACTCTCCTGTTCAGTTGCCCAAGGACGCGCCACCACTTATTTTTGTGACCGGCTCGCTAGAAGCGGGGTTAGGCAAAAAGATATTTGGAATTGGCTGTTACGGCGAAAACCGGACAGAAGTTTATAAAGGTCTTGATACCCATGAAGGCCGAACTGTTCATATGGGCGACGATTTATTCGCTCCGGCTGGCTCACCAGTCTTTGCGGTAGCTGATGGAAGATTACTCAGCTTCACCGACAATACCGCCTTGGGTGACTACGGCCCTACTTTGATTATCGAACATCAGCTCAATAGTGGCAAAGTAGTATATGCCCTCTACGGACACCTTAGTCGCAAATCTTTAGAAGGTAAAGAAGAAGGTCAGCCGGTTAACGCTGGGCAAAAAATTGGCGAAATTGGAGACAAATCAGTTAACGGTGGCTGGGCAGCACATCTGCATCTGCAGCTTTCTTGGATCAAACCAGAGGTATGTGATATGCCCGGTGTCGTTGCACCTTCTGATTTTGAAGTAGCTAAGAAAACTTACCTTAGGCCAAGGTCTGTTCTCGGCAATATCTACTAGTCGTTATAAAGTTGAGCTGCCGACATTTGTGTAACGCAGGCATTACGCATATCTTCAAGCTCGTGTTTGGGCAAGCGACCGGCCGCTACCTCTGTTTTTATGGCTAAATCCAGTGCCTGAAAATAATCATCTCCACGAAGTTTGGTTAGATCGTTATTTTTGCTGTAGACCTCTTTAGAGTGTTCGAATATTCGACGACAACGAGCTGTCTCAAAAGCAGCGTTGATAATCCCCCGCCCTAAGATTTTATCGCCCAGTACTGAGACTTTCGCACCAGCTTTAATACCTAACTCCACATCGCCACGTGATTTGGCAGTTATGAAATGAACATCTTGGTCGGTGCGAGCGACTAACATACGGCCGGGCTTTACCGGATAGATCCTGAATATAACCGCTTCGGGTGTTTCTTTTAAGATACGCCCCATGTTTGGTAGAAAGTCGCGGTGCGGGTCTAGGCTAAGTGCTCGGCAGGCATCGTTGTAGCCTTTTAGATAAACAAAGTCTCCTTGTGGACCAACGTTGTCCAGACAAACCACGGTCGTTATATCAACCCGGTCAGTATGCGCCCCATGCTCTTGACGAGTACCCGCTGGTGCATCCTTGTTGAATAGCTGCAAGTTAACGACTGTTCCTTCGTCTGGGTCATCAGAAATCTCGACCGACGAGTCGGCGGTGATATCCCGGATAGTCGGCAAAAGACTGTGCTGTAGTTCAATCACATCCGGTAAATGAGCCTGAACATTCTCAAACGAGACAGTACACATATGACGCTCAGTACCGTTATAAGCCCCATAATCTTTTGCCTTAATGATAGTCTCGCGATCCGCTGAATCCCAAATAGACTGGAGCTTCGCAATTGTGCTGGCTGCAGACGTAGTTGTCAGTTCGAGTACCGACAACTGACGTTTTTTGCCTTGCTCGTCTACAGTCTCAACTTGGCATTTATCAGCCAAGGCAACCACCCCGTCACGCTCAAAGATTTCGGCTGCCTGTTTTAAGTTTTCGGCAGGTTTTTCGAGTCGGTGAGCAAATGCCTGACCTTCAGCATTAAGATTCAGATCATGAACATCAACTCGTTCTATTTTTGAAAACTCCGGAAGTTCTTTGAGGCCTTTTTTGTTATTTGTCATCCGATTAGTATTTCATTTCTGAGTATTAAACCGCAAGCTAAAGTAACCCTATGTTGAATTTTTTGAGTGAGTTCTTGAGCGCTGTTTCCTCGTCCCAGGCCTTGTCTCCATTAGCCAGAGCTATAGTTTTTTCGTGTCCTTTGCTGAGCAATAGAATAACGTCTCCTGCTAGGGCAAGTTCAATAGACTTGTCGATTGCTTCCTCGCGCAGGTCGATTTCGAGAACCTCGGGCTTCTTTTTACTCTTTGCGATCCCCTCTTTTATTTGGTTCATAATTGCTCGGTTGTCTTCGCTCCGTGGATCATCCTCTGTTAAGATTATCCGATCGCAGAAATCTGCCGACAAAGTGCCCTGTAAATATCTACGAGCCTGGTCGCGCTCGCCAGCACAACCGAAAACTACTGTTAGTTTGCCTTTAGTAAGCGGCCTAACTTCTTTAAAAATCTTCTCAAAACTATCTGGTGTGTGAGCAAAATCGATAATTGTCGTAAAGCCCTTGCTGGTCTTGTAGCTCGCCATCCGACCAGGTACCGAAGGTAGATCTGCAATACCCTTGATAATCGTCTCGCTGGAAAGCCCAAGGCTTAAAGCCGTAGCTGCCACACCTAGAACATTAGAGATATTAAATCCGCCAGGCAGCTTGGTTTCGATCCTAAAGTCTGGTGCTAACCTTCCGGAAATAACAAAATTCGAGCCTTCGGAAGTACTTTTAATGTCTTTGGCCATAACATCGGCAGATTTTTCTCGCCCAAAAGTCACAGTTTTTGAAGCAATTTCAAAATAATTGACATTCGAATCATCAGCATTGACTACCCCTACCCCGCCATATCTTTTAACTAGTTTAAAAAGTTTTTGTTTAGCTGCTCGATAGTTTTCAAATGTCCCGTGATAATCCAAGTGCTCATGACTAAGGTTGGTAATAACCCCAGCTTTAAAAGGAATGCCCCAGACCCTGCCTTGAGCCAAAGCGTGAGATCCGACTTCTAAGACTACCCATGTACAGCCATTTTCTTTAGCCTTTTGAATATTGCGTAGCATCTTAGCTCCGCCGAGAGTCGTCATTCGACCAGTGTTATGCTCGGGACCGTCACCAAAATCATGCGCAACGGTAGTAAAATAAGCTGTTTTATACCCAGCCGCCCGAAGCACACTGGCCATTAAGGTCGTAGTGGTGGTCTTGCCAGAAGTGCCAGTTACGCCGATAAAGTTCAACCCGCGAGACGGAAAGCCTCGCCTAGTCTGCGCGATAACCATTTCCAGTTTGTGTCCTGTCGGCTCGATTTTCCTGAAAATCTTGGCTGGTATCAGCGCTTTAACTAGTTTTCGAGTTCCCATAATTATCTTCTCCCTAAATTAGAAGGAGCCAGTTCATTTTTTATATCTCCCATTATTCCGTCAAAGTCGAACATATCACCCCTAGTCATCCGACGATTCTCGTTCTGCTGTCCCATTTCCCAACTAATAACTTCTACTTCGCCTAATAAGTCGATTAGTACAAGATTACCGTGCGAATCATCGCTCAAAGGCTCGACAATGGCAACCGAGCAAAATTTACCCCCCATTTCGGCAGGCAGTTGTCTCACTTCTAAGAATCTACCTCTTAAGCTGGGTGAACAAACTATAAGCGACGGATGCGCCATATCGTATGCACCTTCGCCATAAAAAGTGCGGACAGTAACACCCCCTGGTAGTAATCTTCCCGCAGTCACCGAAGTACCTTCTAAATAATCCATTGTTATTGATAAATTGGAATTTGGACTATTGATTTCATCTCGCCAACGCACTACCGTTTCATCATCAAGCGTTTCGTTACTCAGTATCTTGTCCAGTTCATCAAGTTCGCTCATGTCGTCAATTATACCCCAGGTAAGCTACACCTCTGCTAACCTATTACCATGAAGATTCTTGGGATTGAAACTAGTTGCGACGAAACCGCTGCTGCGGTTGTTGAGATAAACGAGCAGACACGAGTCTGCCGAATGCTTAGTAATACCGTTGTTAGTCAGATAGACATTCATAAGGCCTATGGGGGTGTCGTGCCTGAAATCGCTGCCCGAAGTCATATCGAGGCGATAATTCCAGTTATCGACGAAGCTTTGAAGACAGCAAAACTCACCAAAAAAGATATCGACGCTATTGCGGTGACTTATGGCGCTGGCTTGGGCGGTTCACTGTTAATTGGCGTAATGACAGCTCGCTCGCTCAGCATTGCAACCAAAAAACCCTTGTATGCGATTAACCATGTCGAGGCCCATGTCTACGCCAACTTTATTACTGAAACTTCCCTGCCCGGCTATCAACTGCCTTCCTTAGCACCAAAATTCTCACTACTGGCCCTAATCGTATCTGGTGGGCACACCCAACTCGTACTCTTTAAAGATCATTTTGACTATCAAATCTTAGGCAAGACTCAAGATGATGCTATCGGCGAAGCTTTCGACAAAGTCGCCAAAATGACTGGCCTCCCCTACCCCGGTGGCCCTTCGATAGCCGAGAAAGCCAAGTCTGGTAACGCTAATAAGTTCAACTTTCCGAAAGCTAAAGTCGACGGAGATTATAATTTTTCTTTCTCTGGGCTTAAAACAGCCGTTTTACGCACCGCTCAAGGTGCAGTCGGTCATAACCACACATTAGCCTCTACGGAGCTTCCTGGGCTATTATCCGGGGGCCAGAAGGCCGATATTGCTGCTAGCTTTCAGCGCGTGGCGATGGAAACAGTAGTAGATAAGACTGTAGCAGCGTTTGAGGAGTACTCCCCCGCCTCTGTTGTAATAGCTGGTGGTGTCGCCTCGAGCGAAGAGCTTCGACGACAATTATCTGAAAAACTGCCAATAAACGTCGAATATACAGACAGAAAACTCTGCACCGACAACGCCGCTATGATTGCTACTCTTGGTTGCTTCAAAATGCTTCTAAAATCCCCAGAGGTCGACCCCTATACTCTTGAGATTCAACCTAACCTTAAAATGCTAGCAATATAATATAACCTATTATTGTCAATTACTTGTAACGGGGGTGAGGTTTGATGTATAATGCTTATGAAAACAAACAGTTTTGGTACTGTCCGCAAACCCATGTGGACGGCTCTTTGGAAAACAAAATAACAATGTGGTGGGTCTATTTTAACGGGTGCTGCGAGCAAACCCTGTGATTTTAGTTATCAAAATGTTTCACGTGAACCCAGAGGTGAAAAGGCGATAGATTAGAGTTTATGGACAGCAAGTTCTGTAACCTGTAATCTGTAACCAAGATGAAATTGTCAAAAACCTACGAACCGGCAAAGTATGAAGCCGATATCTACGCACTCTGGGAGAAGAGCGGGGCTTTTCAACCTCGTACCGACAGGGGTGCAACGCCATTTTCGACTATTATGGCACCACCGAACGCCAATGCTGGCTTGCACGTAGGTCACGCTACATTCATGTTCCCCGACATTATTTCTCGCTATCGGAGGTTGAAAGGGGACTCAGTTCTCTATTTACCAGGGGCCGACCACGCAGGATTCGAAACTTGGGTGGTTTATGAAAAGAAGCTAGCCGAAGAAGGGAAGACACGGTTCGACTTCAGCAGGGAAGAGCTATATAAGCAGGTTTGGGACTTCGTACAAACTAATAAAGCTAACTTCGATTCACAATTCCGGATGTTGGGACTTTCAACAGATTGGACGCGCTTTACTTTTACACTTGACGATAAGGTGGTTAAGACCGCTTACAGTGTCTTCAAACGACTCTGGGACGACAAGCTAATTTACAGAGGTGAGCGAATTGTTAACTTCTGCACTCATCACGGCACATCGTTCTCTGACATTGAGGTTGAATACTCTGAGGAAAAAGGCAAGTTTTGGCACATTGCCTATCCGTTAATAGACGGTAGTGGGGAATTGATCGTCGGGACGACCCGCCCAGAGACAAAACTTGGGCAGGCGGCGCTGATGGTGAATCCTAAAGACGATCGCTATAAACAGTTTGTAGGCAAAGCCGTAAACCAGCCGTTAGTGCCAAATGCGCCTATTGAAATTATCGCTGACGAGCATGTTGACATGGCCTTCGGAACAGGTGTCGTAACAGTCACACCAGCACATGATGCAACCGATTTCGAAGTCGCCAAGAGACATAAGCTACCAATTATTGAACTGATAACTCACGAGGGCAAGATGTCCGACAATGTGCCTGAAGCTTTTCGTGGAATGACGGTTCTTGAAGCTCGTGATGCGGTTGCGCTAGCACTAGACAAAGCCGGTTATATCCGTAAAGTCGAGGATTATACCCACAAGGTGGGCAAGTGCTACAAGTGCGGAACGGTCATAGAGCCGCTGATTCGCGACCAGTGGTTTGTTTCTATGAAACCTCTGGCTGAGCGGGCCATAAAGGCTCTTGAAGCAGGGGAGATAACCTTCTATCCGAAGACAAAGAAAACGGCAGCACTAAACTACTTGAAGGGCATAAAGGACTGGAATATTTCTCGCCAGATCGCTTGGGGAATTCCGATACCAGCTTTTCAAAATGTTAACGACCAGGCAGACTGGATTTTTAACGAAAATGTCGACAAGGAAACAATAAAGGTTGGCGATAAGACCTATAAACGCGACTCGGACGTTTTTGACACTTGGTTTAGTAGTGGGCAGTGGCCATACATTACGACCGGCTACCCCGACGACGATGATTTCAAGAAGTTTTACCCTAATACTCTTATGGAGATGGGCACCGACCTTTTGTATCAATGGGCTTGCCGAATGGTTATGCTAGGCCTTTACGCTACTAACAAAGTGCCTTTCAAAACCGTTTATATGCATGGTATGGTGGTCGACGGAAATGGTCAAAAAATGAGTAAGAGCAAGGATAATGTAATCGACATTATCGGAGCTCTCGAAACATATGGAGCAGATGCTGTACGAATGGGTCTTTGTCTAGGGCACACGGCTGGCGCAAACCAACCATTCGCTGAGGCGAAAATGCTGACCGGCCGAAACTTCGCCAATAAACTCTGGAACATGGCCCGCTTTATCGAAGACAAACTAGGGGACTCGGATATTGATTCCCTTGAACCTCAAAGTATTGCTGATCACTGGGTGTTGAGTAAATTACAACATAGCGAAGAGGCGATTAGTAAGGCTCTGGACGGCTATAGAATCGGCGAAGCGTATGACGAACTTTATCATTTGGTTTGGGACGATATTGCCGACTGGTACTTAGAAGCAAGCAAGGTTGCACCGAACCCTGGTGTGATGAAGTTTGTGCTTGAATCGATTCTAAAACTAGCGCATCCATTCGCGCCGTTCGTTACAGAAACCATCTGGCAGACTATTCACGGCGACGACAAATCCAATCTGTTAATTTCATCCGAGTGGCCAAAGATTGATCATAAAATCGATAATGATTCGGTCGAACAATTTGAGCAACTACGAGGAATTGTTAGTGAGGTTCGCTTTATTTCCACGGCCCTGCAAGTTACTAAGCCAAGTTTGTATTTTATGAACGCCCCATTCTTGACCGACAACGCCGAAATGGTTACCAAGCTCGGACGACTGACAAAAGTTCAGGAAGTCGAGGCCGGGAAGGGAATGCACCTAACGCAAACATCTCTTAATGCTTGGCTTGATATTGATAACCGCTCTGCTCATTCATACCTCCGAAAGCTCGATGACGCCAAAGACGAAAAGACTACCTCGATTGCTCGGCTTGAAGCACGCCTCAATAACAAATCTTATGTTAAAAATGCGCCATCTAAAGTAGTTGACGAAACCAAAGCCCAACTTGAGAGCGAGAGGGAACTGCTCGACAAGCTTAAAACCGAAATAGCCACCTTCCAAAACCTCGCACAATAGCTTCTGGATTAGATTGACAAAAGTAGGCATAAGTGCTATAATCAAACCATTACGAGGTGGGTTTTCTCGTCTCGAGCAAATTAACAACCAACTCTCTACAACACCGCCTTATTTGAAGGGAGTGATTGGGAACAAGTTCGCGGAGCCTACCGTGATTTTCTTCCCAATCGCTTAACAACCCTCAGATAAGGAGTTTTAACTGTGAATGCGTACAGGTTCATCTTGGTCAAGTTCTACAAACTGGGTTTCAGAAAGACAGCGGTGCGAATCGCTGGATTCTGCCTCAGGTTCAAGAATGAATTCGTGTTCTTCACAGCTCACGACTTCGTTCAAGATTACGGGCGCAGGGCCTTTCCGGCTTGTACCTACGAGTACTGCTCCGAGCATCTCGATCCGCGACATCCTCACATCGAATGCCAGTTCATCATGGATGCTATGCATGATGAAATTGATGCCGCCTGGGCCCTATACAATGCCGATCTTGCAGCACGGGCAGCATGTAGTGATTTCATCGAGGCTAAGCAACGTGAAATCGATGCTGAGTGGGAACTGCGTCTCGCTGAGACGACTGCAATAGCAAAGAGTGAGATAGCAGATTTCTTCGGCGAAGGTTGGACACCATTCAATCCTGACCTTGACGATCAATTCGGCATTCTCTTCGACACTGAAGGGGATCCGATGGACGTCTGCGGATATCGGAGGGACAAGTGTTCAGCTGACGATCACTCCGAGTGCATTAACGGACCCTACGAGGGTCACTGGGCAGATCACGGTTACAAGCCGAGGCACAAGTACTGGCCCGAACCGAGATGGCTCGATGACAACGGCGACGACGCCTTTCCTCCGCTCCATCTCAATATCAGGACAAACAGGAAAGCTCGCCAGGCACGGTGTATCCGGTGGTAGTAGTAAGAGAGTTGAATACGAGAGGAGGGGTTTTAACCCCTCCTCTCGGAAATAACAGAGGAGAAAAGTTTATTTTCTCTTGTGTTGTTTCCTCTTATATCTCTAATAGCTCTTTAAGTTTATCGATCGACTCAGACGGACGAAAGTCGTCGAACCAGAGGGTGTGCCAGCCCATTTTTTCAGCCGCCATTAGATTGGCTCGACTGTCATCGACTAATAAAATATCTCCTGGCGGTACCCCGGCTGCTTCGGCTGCTAATTCAAAAATATGAGCCTCAGGTTTAATAACCTTAGCCTTCGAGGAGTCGACAATTACATCATAATCAAACTTTGGCAGAGTGCCTTTTTGCAATAAGGCGTCAATTAGCCCTGGCATAATGTTCGTAAGCAAACCAACCTTAAACGACTGACTGACCCAACTTAAGGCTTGCTGGACTTCTACGATAGGCTGGACGGCTTCTAGATAGTACTGACTCCAGTTAATAGTCTCTATACCAATACGCTTGGCTAGAACCTTATTAAAGTCCTCTAGGCTCATCTTACCGCTACAGACGGCATCGTTATAATGCCAAAAAGTTCCTTCGACTACTTCAGGCGAAACTCCAGTGTCAGATGCAATACTAGAAAATGCCGCCTGGAAAAACCGCACCATACAGCCATTGATGTCGAAATAGACAAATTGGATGCCGTTTTTGGAGCGCTTGGTTTCTCGAGTGGGCGACTTAACACTTTTTGACCCACCGGCCAATTCTTCGACAGTTAAACCACAGACAGCCGCGATATTCACCACTGTAAATACGCTCGGGCTTTTGATTGCACCGAGCTCGATCTTCGCCAATGTGGAATAAGAAATACCGGTTTTTTGACACAACTCTTGTTGTGTCAGACCAGTTTTCTTCCGGGCCGCCTGGATAGCGTGGCCGAGCTCCACCTCGTTCATTGAATTAATTCTAGCACTATCCTGCTAGTTTGAACTAAAAGATTACAGTTTTGGCTAGAATGAAAGCTTCTGGGCCATCTTAGCTAGGGCTGCGTGATCGGGTTCGGCGTCCTGATCAGCTAGGTGATGAAATTCGGCTTGAGTCTCGAAGGGAATTATATGGACGTGAGTGTGAGCGACCCCGTTTCCTTCAACTGAAATACCCACGTAAGTTGGCTTCAGAATCTCGCGCACCCTATTACCTATCCTATGAACGGCATTCATAAGTGACGAATAATCCTCATCTGATAAATCCCAAATATATTCGACTTGTTGCTTGGAAACGACGAGTACATGGCCTGGTTGGGCTGGATGAATATCCATAAAGGCTAGGTTTTTATCATCCTCGTAGATCTTGTGGCAAGGAATTTCGCCCTTTATGATTTTGGTGAAAACTGAATCTGACATTTCTATATTGTAACCCCGAAAGACGGTAGTACAATAAAGCTAATGAATGTTCTACGAAAAATCCTTTTGTTCTTAGTGTCTTTTGGTTTTAGTGGGCTATTACTTTTCAACGCTGGTATTTGGACGGCGCGAATGACGATACTAGACCGCGAAGTCACAAAAAGTTGGCTCGATAAGAGTAGCGTTTACGACAATTTCGTGGACGCGCTAGCTGATTTAGTACAACAAGACCAAAAGAATCGAGGCGGTGAAAACCCTAATGGCAGTTTTGACACAGAAGCCATCGCACGCGCTGCAAAAGAAGCGTTTCCATCAAAAACCTTACAGAAAAATGTCGAAGCAGTGCTTGATGGCAGCTATGACTGGCTCGAACAAAAAACCTCGACGCTAGTTTTTAATCTCGACTTTAGCCTGGAAAAGAAGATTTTTATTGACGCCATGGGTGCTGAAGGCCTTGCCAAAATTTCTGGCCTGCCAACTTGTCAGAATAGTGAAAGTAGTGAGGATTTTGATCCGTTTTCGGCAACTTGTTTACCGGCAGGGACGAACGCCAGTGCCTTAATGGACAGCTTCAAGGCAGAGATCGCAAATAGTGAGAGCGTTCTGCCGGATACTACTCTAAACAGTTCAGATATTACCGTCGATCAGGATGGCCAAAAGAAGCCAATCGATGTAGCTTTTTCTGAAGCACCGGTATGGTATGGCTATCTGGCTAGTTCGCCGATAATAATAGCCGCCCTAGTGTTAATTAACTCGGCGCTTATTGTTCTACTCAGCAAGCCGAAACTGCGCGGTTTCAAGACTCTCGGCTGGTTCTTTGGGATCAACGGCGGCCTGCTAGCTCTATTTGGTCTGTCAAACATACTTCTGAAAGAATCCATCGTAAAAAGCGCAATGGGAAATAACGGCGAAAAGGGAATTGCCGAAAACATTCTGTTCCCGGTTGTTAGGGAGGTTAGCGCTTCAATCGGCCTTTGGAACATAATTATTGGAGGGGTATATATAGTTTTGGCAGTTGGTCTTGTGGTTTTATACAAGAAACTTAATAAAAACGGCTCGGGAGTTACACCGCCTGCACCCCAAGAAAAGAAAGAAGAGCTGAAAGAAGAACTGGTCAAAGAAGTCAAAGCCCCACCTAAGATTCAATAGATTTTGTACAAATGAAGTTTAAGTATATCGTAGAATTTGGCTGAAACTTTTCTAGATAGTCAACTATAAAACCATTTCCTTCTAGTAGCTCTTGGAGCTCAGCCTCGGTATACCTACTAAACCATCTAGGCATATTTACGCCACTACTTTCCCGGTAACCTTCAAAGTCTCCTTCGATCATACCCAAACCAAAGGTACCACCTGGTTTTAATACGCGACTTATTTCTTGAAGTGAGATTTCGATATCCGGCTTAGGAACATGGAGAAGGGACGTGTAGGCCCAGACGCCGTCAAAACTCCCGGCATAGAAGGGGAGTTGATTAAAATCCCCGAGCACAGAAACCAAGCCCGCGCTTGCACAAATATCCACCATTGCTTGCGAAGCATCTAGGCAAACAACCTCCAATCCCTCCTCCTTAAGAATTAGGGCATCGCGGCCAGGACCACAGCCCACGTCCAGTACATTCTTGCCTTTTATTGATCTGATGAAATTGTCGATGATTGTTCTTGGGAATCTCTCCCAAAAATCAGTAGTCTCAATATCATAGTCTTGAGCTAGTTTGTTATAGGTTTCTATTGTAGTTCTATTCATATTGCGAGATTTAAAAAAATAGCGCGCTGGCGGAAGAGGTGGGGTTCGAACCCACGTTGGTTTTTACGCCAAACACGATTTCGAATCGTGCGCCTTCAACCAGCTCAGCCACTCTTCCGCGTACTGCGATTGTAACAGATTGAATAAAAAGTTGTCTTGTGCTACTATCACCCCTGTTACTTATCATGTACCCTTAACTCAGCTGCCGCAGCCTGCTGCAAAATCGGAAAAAAGCGAATTCGCTCTATCCAGCTGCTGAAAAAATAGTGAGCGCTAGATATGATTGTTAGTTAAACTGGAAGGACATGGTCATGTACCCGTAGCTCAGCTGGATAGAGCGTTGGCTTGCGGAGCCAAAGGTCGTAGGTTCGAATCCTGTCGGGTACACCAAAATCTGACTTTCAGAAAATTGACCGACTTTTTGGTTGGCGGCGCAAAGCGCCGTCCACTGATTTTGTGGGGGGAATGCAATGCTTTTC
>JBBTYV010000005.1:0-1430 GCA_038061635.1 Patescibacteria group bacterium | reverse complement strand
CCGCCTTTTTGATTTGGTCCGTAAAAGACACTCGTGAAAGAGAGTCTCGAAAAGGGTTTGCGGTTGGAGTAAAAAGCTACTTAACAAATATTAAGACCGGCTTCGCAGAATTTAAGTTACCGAAACTATGGATATATGTTCCTATCATCATGACCGTGCAGGGACTTTTTTATACTAATAGCTACGGTTTATTAAGACTTGTACTACTTGATAGGTTTACGTTTAGCCCTTTCTGGGGTGCAGTCGCAATTGCTTCTAGTAGCTTAATCACTATTGGCTTACTTTCAATTATGCATAAATATGCTGACAGGCTTAGTGAAAAAAGGGTTTTAGTCTTTATTTCTTTGAGTGCCGTCGCTGGACTATTACTTTCTTTAGCCAACATAGGTATGTGGGGATACATAGTAATCCTCACACTTTATGCCGGCGGACATCTCCTTAATCCATTTATGAGTGAGACCATTAACTATCATGCTTTAGAGAACCAGAGAGCAACAATATTGTCGGTAGCCTCTTTTATAAAGACACTTCCATATGTTGCTTTGGCACCAATCATCGGCTATCTAAATACAACAGGAAAGTTGAACTATTTCTTACTAGGATGGGCGGGTTTAATCTTCATAGCAATTCTGATCTACTTATCCAAAAAACGACAGGATAATGAGATCAAACTAACTGGCTAATAAAACCATAGGCATTTTGGCCTACTATTTGGTACACTCTATGTAAATAAGGGTGCAAAAACTAATGAATCCTGAAGAACAGCTTATTCAACCAACTCCGACTGAACCTGTATTTCCAACTCCACCGGTTCAACCCGTACAGCCAGCTCAACCAACTGGTCAAAATATGGATGTTGTGCCTCCACCGCCCGTAACACCTGCTCCAGTCGAGCAACCTATACAAATGCCACCCTACGCTCCGGCTCAACCTCCAGTTTCCGTGGAAACTCCAGTGGCTAGTCCTGTTGCACCTGAACCAGTAGCTACCACCCCAACACATCATAAAACCGACATGTTGGGTATATCGAGTCTGATAGTTGGCGTAATCGGCCTCTTACCTATCGGACTAGTACTAGGACTTGTAGGAGCTTCTCATGCCAAAAAGGAACATCGTTCACCGGTTGTTTCACGCATTGGCTGGATTATCAATTTAGTAGGTATGCTGGTGGTTATCCCAGTGCTTACACTACTGGTCTTGACTAATATAGACGCGTCTCAAACTAAAGCTCGGGATATTCAGAGGGTAACCGATATAAATAACATCGAAGCCAAACTTGAGGAGTACTTCGCAGATAATTTCGGCTATCCAAATAACCTTAACGATCTTGAGATCGATGACAAGTCGTTGGTTGGTCCGAACGGATCAACAATTAAAGTGAATGATGTAGCGAGTGATGAAGATGAAGCTAAAGATAGCACGGATCCAAC
>JBBTYV010000004.1:0-6674 GCA_038061635.1 Patescibacteria group bacterium | reverse complement strand
AGAGCGGCTTTACGCACCTAGGTCTAGTAATTATTGGTTTAGCAGTGATAGTTATTGGCGTAGCCGGCTGGAGGGTCTGGGAAGCTAACCATAAAGACTCAACCTCAAGCTCGGAACTGACTATGGTTCAAGCAGACGGTCTGGAAGCTTGCAGAGATGAACCGCTGTTTGACCATATCCCTATGGCGCTGGAGGATTTTCGGGCTTTTCGCCCCCTCGGGTTTGTAAGTATCCCTATCCATATTTTTGGCGCTAAGAACTCCAATTTCGCTATTAACTTGCCGGACGAACACGTGAGTGGCTTACGGGTGGACTTCCCGGGCGATGCGGTTGTGACTAGTCTTGTCTCGACATCTAGCTCTAGCGGGGATGGCTATCAGATTACTTTCTATCCTTGCCAAGAATTTAAGTCGTACTTAACGCACCTTGGAACAATCTCGGATCGGCTAAAGGCCGAGTTCGACAAAGCCGACAAGGATTGCCAGGACTTTGTGTTTGATTCAAGCGGCACGACGACTAAGTGCACGGCAATAATGAACCTGAAAGTCAGCTCCGGAGAGCAGGCCGGTACCAATGACGGCTTCGGTGGAGTCGATTGGGGGGCAGTCGACTTTCGAATTTCGGCTGAGTATGTGGTGCCAAGCCACTACGACGGTGACTATCCACATTACACCTCGCCAGTATTGTATCTACGGGACGACTTGAAAACTAAAATGCTGGACAAGCTTGGTAGCTGGGATGGCGAGGTTGAGCGAACAGTTGAGCCGAGAGTCGGAAGTTTGGACCAAGACATAAAGGGTACGGCTCAAGGCAACTGGTTTGTCGGCGATAAAAACTTTTATAACAGCCAAGACTTTAGCCCCTTCTTGGCATTACTGCATGATTATATAGACCCGACCCAACCAGAATTTTCTATGGGCACCTCGGTTAGTGGTCTAACAAGTGGAGTGTATAGCTTTACGGTTAGTTCTTCTGGGCAAAACAACCGGGATTTTAAAGATGTTAAGCCAGACGGCAAAGTTTATTGTTATGATACCTGGTTATCAGGTCGCTCCAGTGGACATGTGAATCTAAGTACTCCAACAGGCGTTATTTTACTAAAAGTGCCCGACGATCTAAGCCTGTTAGTTGAACACCAAACTGGCTCTTGTGACACAGTTCGTTCTATGACAGCCTCAGCAACTACCTTTACTCGCTAAAGTGGGTAATAATTAGTTATTGACAAGGCCTAGGGTAAGTTGTAGATTTAGTTTTGCCTCGCCGAGTTAAATTACTCCGCGAGGAGTTATTTAACAGGTGTTGGTAAACAATATGTTTTTCAGCGGACTCGAAGTTCAATTGGAGAACGCACGTCATCCAGACGTGAGGATGTAGGTTCAAGTCCTACCGAGCCCACTGCGGCGCTAGCTCGGCAGAGCAACTTTCTAGCTGTTATCTCCCCCAAAGGTTACGGCTAGATTGTCAAAGACACTACCAGGAAACGGAGGTGTCTTTGGCGCTGGCTGAGGAGATGTGGCGTTGCCCCCGCTGGCGCCCCTCCTCAGCTAAGTTCGATAAAGTCTGCTGCGCGGCTTAGGCTGCAGCAGCGAGGGTCTCTCGGTCCATTTGTGGCACCGTTCAGGGCTTGCCTTCCCGCGGACAGTAGCCACGATTGCCGTACTTCTTTCTGAGGGGGCGGAAGTACGCCGAGAGGCCCATATTCTCAAGCATTACTACTCACCTGAAAGGGGTGGTTTAGTTGAGTAAGAAAGATGAATACGAGAAATGCCCAAACCCCAAATGTTCTAGTGGGAGACATTACGGACATGGAGCGCAAGCCGCCTTCGGAGGTTCCTCCGTATGTACGACCTGCGGGGGAAGCGGAAAAGTGAAAAGGAAATCTTGATCGTCAGCCAGCTGGCAGATGATTGAGGGGATACGAAAAGGTCGCCAACACCTGTATCTCCAATGACCGTAAAGCATTTGCTTAACGCTCGCTGGAGATAGATACACAAAAAGAGGCCGGATTTCCGGCCCCTTTATGGGAAGGATTTGGAGTACTCCACCCCTCGTCTCTTCCACACCCCTATGTTACTACGGGCCTACTAATCAAGCGCAAGCATAATCATACTAAACTCCGTCTTCTCTTCACAAATCTGACCTCTTGAGTTATACTGTACCTAAATCGTTATAAATATTACCTGAAATAGTTAATAGGAGTGTCAATGTCTATCGCCCTGTCAGTTAAGAAACGTGAGGTTTTTGGCAACCGAGTCAAAAGTCTATACCGTGATGGTTTAATTGTTGGCAATGTTTTTGGACGTGGCCAAACTTCGGTCGCAATCGAAGCCGATTATGAGACTGTACGAAAAGTGATTGTCGAAGCCGGCAAGAACCACCCGATTGAGTTGAAAATCGAAGGAGAGGGTGATCACCTAGTACTTGTCAAAAACGTTGATGTTGATCCTTCGAAAGGTCGTATCCGACATATTGAACTGCAGATGGTTAACCGCAACGAAAAAGTCGAAGCTGAAGTGCCGGTTGAACTTATCGGTACAGCACCTGCGATTCTTGCCGGCAACATGGTTATGACCCTAAACGACACCGTAGTTGTCTCGGCTAACCCAACGAGCCTTCCCGACCATCTTGAAGTTAATGCTGAGCTTCTTGTTGAGCCAGAAGACATGATTACGGTTGCGAATATTACCGTACCGACTGGCGTAGAACTTGTTACAGAACTAGATACTCCGCTATTCAAAGTTGAAGTTCCTCGTTCTCAGGTAGAAGAAGTTGAAGTTGTTGAAGGCGAAGAGGGTGAAGAAGAAAAGACTGCTGCTGATGTTGAAGCTGTCCATGGTGGCGACAAGCCTGACGACAGTGTCGAAGACAAAGATAAAAAGAACGACTAGTAAACAGTGAAACCGATTTTCAAAATCCTCGCGCAGGCCAAAAGTCTCTGGCCTTATTACGCTATCATCAGTGTATTTTCTATTCTGCTTTCGGTTTCGAACTTGCTGTGGCCGTTATTTAGCGGTTGGCTAATAGACGAAATCCGCTTGGGTGCAGATGCCGACATGGGGCGGGTAGTATTTTTGGTTACTATGGTCTTCTTGCAAGACCTAGGCACCACGATTTTTTCTAACTTAGCTGGCTATATCGGTGACATGATGACCGCACGGCTTAAACGAATTTTGAGCAATAAGTACTTTGAGCATCTGTTAAGTTTGCCTCAAAACTACTTTGATATCGAGCTTACTGGAAAGATTATTAATCGTTTGAGCCGTTCAATCGAACAAGTTACTAGCTTTATCCAGATGATGAGCAATAACTTTTTGCAGTTTATCTTTACGGCCTTGTTCTCGTTAATTCTTGTGGCGCTTATTAGCTGGCCGACAGCTCTGATGCTTGCCACGCTGTACCCAATATTCATATTCATGACGGTTCGAACCAGTAATAAGTGGCAGAATTATCAGGGAGAGATTAATAACCATCGTGACATTGCGACAGGTCGATTCTCCGAGGCTATTACGCAAGTCAAAGTAGTAAAAAGCTTTATACGCGAAAGTGTCGAACTAACATTCTTCAGTCGACATCTAAAGTCCGCAGAAGATATTACAAAACCGCAAAGTAGGCTTTGGCACCGCGAAGATGCTAAGCGTCGGGTGATTTTGAATATCATTTTTCTCGGAGTTAATATGTTTATTTTTGTACGTGCAACCCAGGGCGCTTTTACGCCGGGAGAAGCGGTGACATTGTTGTTGCTAGCTTTTAACATCCGAATGCCGATATTTACGATTAGCTTTTTGGTCGAGAATACTCAGCGCGCCGTTGCAGACAGCAAAGACTATTTCGAGGTTATGGATATTGGGTCTACGATAACCGACGTACAAGGTGCGAAGAGCCTAAGAGTGAGCAAGGGGGCGATCAACTTCCAGGATGTTAAATTCTCGTACGCTAAAGAAGCAGTCCTTAAAGGTCTTACCTTTGAGATTCTACCGGATTCGAAAATCGCCCTGGTTGGCGAAAGCGGAGAAGGGAAAACCACAATTACTAACCTGCTTATGCGTCTGTACGAACCAACCAGTGGCTCTATCTTAATCGACGACCAGGATATAACTAAAGTCACTCAAAATAGTTTGCGCTCGAACATTGGTGTCGTTTTTCAAGATCCGTCGCTGTTTAGCGGCACTATTCGCGAAAACATTGCCTATGCCAACCAAAAGGCTACAGAGACCGAGGTTACTGCCGCTGCAAAGGCCGCCAACGCTCACGAGTTTATATCGAAGTTCGAACAGAAGTATGACACTCAAATCGGTGAGCGTGGCTTAAAATTATCCGGAGGTCAGAAACAGCGCATTGCCATTGCTCGGGCGATTCTAAAAGATGCCCCAATTTTGATTCTCGACGAGGCCACTAGCAGTCTGGACAATAAGAGCGAGATTCTTGTTCAAGAAGCCTTAGAACGGCTAATGAAGGGTCGGACGACCATAATCATTGCCCACAGACTTAGCACTATCCAGAATGTCGATACGATTATTACCCTTCAAAAGGGCGCTGTCCAGGAAATTGGCTCGCCAGAAACGCTTGCCAAAAGTGGTGGCATCTATTCTAAACTTCTCGATCTTCAGCATCATCGAAGTACCGAAGCAACCAAAAAGCAACTTCGCTCCTTCGAGCTTGCCTAGCACGAATCCCACACCAGCAACCAATAAAGACCGGCAAAGCCGGATCTTTCTGTTTGCTTCTTGGCTATTTTCAGCCTACCCAGTCCAGTACTCACTTCGGAGTAGCATTACCTACACCTTGTTCCGTACTTCCTAGGTATGCCGAAACTAGCTCAAGTGTGGAATCCGTTTGGTTTTGGGTGTAGTGAAAAAAGCTTTGAGTTGAGTGGTGTGAAACATCTATAATAGGACATACAAATGGCGACTTCTAAAGCAGTCCGAGGTGTATCACTTTTTCTGGCAATACTATTCCTTGTCAGCACCGTCGTAACGGTCATATTAATAGCAAAGCAATCTAAAGATAGCGAGACGCAGTCTGCTCTCCAGCAACAACTGGTTGAGCAACAGGCAGCTCAGGAGGCATGTAGCGTGACAGAAAACGTAACAAGTAGTGCAACACCAGGTGATCCGTTAAAACTAAACGGCCCTGTTACGGAGTTACTAATAACAGACACAGTAGTAGGTACGGGGGAAGAGGTGAAGCTGAACGATTGCATAACGGTCAATTATCGACTCAACCTGAGCGATGGTTCAGTAGTTTCTGGGAATGACACTTTTGCGAGCGGTTCACCAATCGCTTTTCAACTTAGCGAGGGTGGGCTTATAGCTGGCTGGATCCAGGGTTTGCCGGGCATGAAAGTCGGCGGTCTTAGACGACTAGTTGTGCCATCTGCTCTAGCCTATGGCGAACAAGCCAGCGCTAGCGTCCCAGCAAATTCGGACTTGGTTTTCGATATTGAGGTACTTGACACTAAGCGTTAGCACCATATATAGTGTATTAAACGACTAAACAAACACTAGGGAGTAAAAAATGCCAAAACACATCGCCATCTACACCACCAACACCTGTTCTTACTGCGTGATGGTTAAACGTTGGCTCCAGAGCAAACAAATGACTTATGAAGAGATAAATCTTGACGAACATCCGGAACGTCGCCAAGAAGTCTTGGAGATGAGTGGCGCAATGACAGTACCTGTAACAATCGTTACAAAAAATGACGACTCAAAAGAAGTAGTGGTTGGTTGGAACTTAGCAAAATTAGCCCCTTCGGTTGCTTAAAAGCATGACTCCAGATAAACCATATGATGTATTAGTTATTGGTGCCGGACCAGCAGCGTTATCTGCGGCAATTTACACGACCCGAGAAGATCTTTCGACAGTTCTAGTTGAAAAGGGCGTAGTCGGTGGCCTAGCGGCTATCACAGACAAAATTGATAATTATCCAGGCTTCCCAGACGGGGTGACGGGGATGGATCTGGCTGATGGACTCTGGAAGCAAGCGGAGCGTTTTGGAACAAAAATTGAATACGGCGAAGTAACGGCAGTTGACGGGAAAGACAAGATTAAGAAAGTCTCAACGACTGCTGGCGAGATGTACGCAAAAAGCGTCTTAATTGCTACCGGGACAGATTGGAAAAAGCTTGGCATCCCAGGCGAGGACACCTATTACGGAAAGGGCGTCCATTATTGTGCAACCTGTGACGGTCCGCTGTATCGCGATAAGAAATTAGTTGTGGTTGGCGGCGGAAACTCGGCGATCCAGGAATCTATCTTTTTGACAAAGTTCGCTTCACATATTGATCTACTGGTGCGCGGAGATACACTCCGAGCATCTGATGTTTTGCAACATGAACTTGAGGAAGTTAAAGACAAGATTACTATTCACTTTAATACCTCAACCGACGAGATTTTAGGCGATGGGAAGTTAGTTAGCAAAGTTATCGGAACGGACAAAAAATCTGGTAAAAAGCTTGAGTTCGTAGCTGACGGAGTGTTTGTATTCATTGGCCTAAAACCAACAACCGATTTTTTGAAGTCTAGCGGGGTAGCTCGCAGTGAAATTGGATTTGTGATAACAGATGCCGATCTCAAAACAAACATCGATGGTATTTTTGCCGCTGGCGATGTTCGTGACGGAGCTACCATGCAGATTGCCAGCGCTACTGGCGAAGGCGCCACAGCGGCGCTAA
>JBBTYV010000003.1:0-1304 GCA_038061635.1 Patescibacteria group bacterium | reverse complement strand
CAATGCAACTTCTGGGCTCGCAGCCAGCATACTGACGAGCTTGCCACCCAGAATCGCGTTGTACGGTTGGACAGCGCCGCAAACAGAAATATCGGCAACAGAAATACCGACTCTGCTTGCCTTAGCTTTTCTCAATATCTTACAAATAATTCTTTCGCCATCTCGGTTCTCGGCTAATTGAGCAAGCTTCTTACCGGTTGGGTGTGCGCCAAAATATCGCAATAAAACCGCTCTGGCTTGCAGCAGTTCAGCGAGTGCGAGAGCTCGCTTACTGCGAAACAGATGAGTGCGCGCGCGATTAACCCAGTAATCGGCATCCCCATCATTGTTAGCCCTTTTGTGTTCTCGAGATCGAACATATCGATGGTGTAGCCTGCGCTGCTTGGCAGCTACCTGGAGCAGATTGCCAACTATGTCCTCAGTAGGATTCCGAAGTAGACGAGAAGTTATAAGTTCTTCTTCCACGAAATCATCTATGTAAATTTCCCTGATAGCACCATCCACAGTCTTTACTAACCATCTGGCGACCGCAGTTGTCGGGGCATCCTTGATCCAAGAGAGGAACGCAGACGGATGCCAACCTATCCAATTATCTCGCACACGAATTTGCATAATAGGACTACTCAGCGCTCCGATTCCAACTACCGGATGGAGGGGCGCTGCACGATCTCGAACAATGAACATCATGCTGCGGCCCGGAACGCTTGTGTACTGATTCGTCCATGTGTGGCGGAAGTAACGCCAGATGTCGACTAGGCGCAAACCTGTAAACGAGCAGCGTGCATTGTCGGAAACGAATTGAAGATAGGGATCGACAATCTGCTCAAGTGCATTGGCCCATCCGTTGTTATTGTGTACTCGGGCCTTCTGTAGCACCTTGGATAATTCACGACCATCCCTCATTAACGAAAAGATCGAAACTAATCGGTCGTCAAACAGTCGCGCGATTTCCATGGAACGCACAAATGACTTGACCGAAGGTTCCTGAAGTTGAGCGTCTCTCTTCACTAGTTCTTGCCGCCGAATTCGCTCCTTTTCAGCTGCGTGATTTGTTGTTACGGAGGCGGGCGGGGTCACTTCTACAGTACCCCGCCGAACCCGTAGTGGCCAACCTTGTATGACCAAGTCCGTGAGCACTAAACCAGCAGCAAGAAGTGTTTGCCCCTCTGCCGAACGACGAGTGTGCAAGGAATTGACAAAGTTGCGTCGCACCTCCTCAAGAGCAGGACCAAGTTGGTCACCTTGCTTGGCATTTCCGATCCGCAAAAGGGTACGTGCATAAATCAGGAAACGGTAACGTGACT
>JBBTYV010000002.1:0-3133 GCA_038061635.1 Patescibacteria group bacterium | reverse complement strand
CTCTGGTTTTAGTAAACGAACACGCCAAGACTACTCAAGATTTGCTAACATTCAAACAAAAAATCGTTGACGCTATTCAGGCCAAATTTGGCATTATTCTCGAACAAGAACCCGAACTAATTCTTTAGAAATCGGCGAGGCCTTCTTCAGCAGTCTGGGGGTAGTATTCTGTAGATATAATTTTGCTATCTGGAAAAACTGAAACATAAAAGTCAGCGGCTTCCTTAGCATTACCGTCAAACCATAGATTAGGTGTAGTTGTTTTCATATAATCGGTGCTCCTAACCCGCCGTCAATTGTGAGCGTGGTGGCATTAATGCTCTTGTTTTTTATGACCGCTTCCATGAGGTCGGCAATTTCTTCTGGCTCAATGAGCTTGTGAGTTAGTTGTGGCGGAATCATCTTTTTTACATCTTCTTCGGACATGTCTTTGTTCCAGGCGCTTTTCACCCAACCGGGGGCAAGCCCAACAACTCGGATGTTAGGAGACCAACGTTTGGCGTAGCTCATTGTCATAGAATCTAAGGCAGCCTTCGATGCGCTGTACATCGTAAATTGTGTATCCCCCATATACGTTTGCCCATAGGTTGAGCTGATATTCACAACTACGCCACCATTATTGATAAACATGTCGGCATGAGCCATCAAAACACCGCAAACAGTCGTATTCACGGCGAATGTCTTTTGCCAGGCGTCCCAGTCCTGTTGTGGCTTCCAATCATCAGCTTCAGCGTAATAAACTGCAGCGTTGACTAGCACATCATACTTTTGATTCATCGTTTGCTCGATAAACTTTAGAAAGCTTGCCTTGTCTGAAAAGTCTGCTTGGACGAATGATACCTTCGGAAAGTCTTTTTTGATCTGTTTGGTGATTTCGTTGTCAGAGTGATAATGGGCTGTAACCTCGTAGTCGAGTCTCACTAGCTTTTTCAGCAACGATAGGTTCACTAAACTATTGGCGCCAGTTATCAATGCTTTCATGCAAGTATCATACCAAAAATATTAATGTCTTGAGGGAGTGAGACTCAGGGTGAGCTTAGTTCCAGTAACGTCTGTGGCGCGTTCGATTACTTCGTAGTATGGAATCCAATTGCCTTCTCTCGGCTCGGCATAGAGTTCAAGTTCGGTTACACCGAGCTCATAGAGTTGCTTAGATACTATACCAACCAGGTTGGCGACAGCATCTTCAATTAGTAAGTAGTCATAATAAGGAATCTTCTTGTCGCCAGAGATGAGTCCGTATTTTCCAGATAGTATTACAAAGTCAAAACCTTCCTTATCGGCAATCGCCTTTGCAATTTGGATGTGCGGACCTTGGTAGCGCAAATATGCCGGCATAAGAGCCGGGTCTTCGTTTTTGCGTCTGCTACATACTGTGCAGACTATTCTGTTTGTAGTCTTCATTTTTGACGATGGGCGCAGCCGGCCCAGCAACAGGGGCGGCGCTTTCCGGCTATGAGTTCTGTCATTATCCGATCAATATGATTTGCCCTGGTCTCTGGTTTCTTGGTTGTGACGGTCCAGCAAATCCACTCGTTACGGGCCAGTGGCGTCAGGTCGTTCCACCTTTCAAGTGTCGATTCGTCAGACGAAAGTGCTTTACGTAAATCGGATGGCACTTTGTGCGCCACACCTTCGGAGATTTTCATTTTGGTCATAATTTAACTATAGCAAATACAATTGAGGCCAGGATAGTGCACATTAATCTGTGCTCCGAGATTACTCGGATGAATGATAGGACAAAGCGTGGGTTATACTATAAAGAATGCAAAAAAGACTAACCCCTAGAACTCTAGTCATTGGGCTAGCAATTACGGTGCTCGGTTTTGGGGGTATTGTCTATGCGCTCAGAAAATATTCAACCTTTAGCCTGGATTACCCTCTCGCTAACACGGAGGTGAGCGCATGTTCAACAACAGGCTTTAATGAAGAAGACCGTTGCTTCAAACTTAAAGGTAAAGTTTTTATTGTCTCTACTAGGGATACAGAAGAGATTATAGATGTGCTTTTAGCACAAATTAGCGACAACGAACTCGTAGATAACAAGAACTTCTCTATTAGTACAAAAGATGTCTTGTTAAAAGAACTTTACGACGGAAGTGGAGAAATTGCTGTCGCTTATAACGAGGACAAACGGATAGCCGGAGCATATATTAGCCTCATTTTTAGCGGAGGTTTATTTGGCGACGATAACTTCCCTTTTAATTCTGATGGAAGAGCTCTGCTTGTACGCTCCTTAATCTACTCAGATAAAAGAAGTGATAGCGATAGTCAATACTTCCTAAGATCAGACTTTGGAGCCGATGATGTTACAGCTAAAAAAATCTTAGCTATAGCTAAAAAACTGCACAATGACCAGTATCTGTTAATGGTGGCACAATAGAGATGTGATTGGAGGTTTCACTCAAGGACCAGGATAGTGCACTTATATCTGTTTTTTGCTTGAGTTATTGAGGTAGCGGTTGGTCGGCCAAGTCGAGCATGAATGGCGCGTTGTCGGCGAACCACTTTATTACACCGGTATGTCCTAACCTTCGTAGTAAGTGCACCTGTATGTTTATGTCAGTTTTCCATGTCTCAATCTTTGGCATGACTTCTCTGGTTCTAACAATAAAATCCATGCCACCAAGCGCAACAGCAAAGCCACTAGGAGGTGGTACGTGTAGGTCTTTCCAGATTTCCCATAGATCAGCCTCGCCGTAACCCTTTAATTCAAATTCTTTCTTAGGGTCAATCCCGTGGTGGAAGGCTCGCACTAATCCTCTGAATAACAGGTTGCTCATCACCAAATGTGCCGTGTCACATCCAGCACCGCCATAGATGCCAGGTAGCGCCTTTTCGTCAGCTCTTTGCATGTTAAAGCACACACCTGCTCCCATACTTGCGCCAGCATATCTGCGTCTGGCATATTCCGAGGTTCGGCCTAAGAAGTCGTTTGATATATCACCAATCATGGCAGGCAGAAGCTCGGGATCCCCAGAGATTAACGCGTCGGGCTCGTAATCATATGCAATAACATCGTTGCCTCTACCTACTAAATCACGAGCCGTTTGTTCGAAATCGACGATTTTGCCGTCAAAACCAGCAACCAGCGCGACAGCGGTAGAACTGTTTCCGTTTCCGAATTCTCTGA
>JBBTYV010000001.1:0-2998 GCA_038061635.1 Patescibacteria group bacterium | reverse complement strand
ACCCAAAGGCCGAGAAAACAAAGACAAAAACACTCAGGAAAATTCCTAAGCCGAACCTATGTCGCGCCATAAAAGTCTTTCTCGCCATGCTCCGCCTACCTATTTGAGTTGTGTCCTAATTATAACAGGTGAGAACCGTCAGAGCTCGGGTGGCTAGTTATGCTGCAATCTCCATAGCTGTAATCGTCGAGACACCAGGGTAAACACCGTCACCGACACCGCGCTGGTTTAGATAGCTGGTCGATGCCGAAGCCACAGCACCTGCCACCTGATAGGTCTGTGCGGACACCGAAGCGGGAGAGATGAGATAGCTAAAGCTCCCTAGGATGCACATATCCCACTTTGTGGTGTAGATTGTCCCGAGGCTGTTCTCGGCATTGACCGCTATCAGCGTTCCATTGGCCTTCAGCCCCGTGTATGTGAAATTGTCGGAAGCAGCCCCAGCGCCCCTGCTGTTGCCCACGTAGAGATTTACAGTTACTAGGATGGTCGAAGTGGTGTACTTGGGGGTGATCGTAACCGCAAGGCTCGTCCAGTTCGAGTAGGTCGGATAGACACTGGTCACGGTGGCTGTTTTGGCGGTGACGACCGTCGTTTGGACTTGCAGAATGCTACCGGCTAGATTAAGTGTCACCCGTTGAGCTGTGGCATCAGCATCATCAATAAGTGCCCTTCCGGCAGCTGTAAAGGTAGTGACGGCTGCAGTACCAGAACCTGTGAAGTATGGGAGTTTGTCAGCAGCAGATGTTAGTCCGGCTATGGCTGCTAGTTCAGCGTCTTGGGCTTGGACATCAGTGCCTATGGCTAGGCCTAGTGTGGTTCTTTGAGCACTTGCACTGGCATCATCCAGTAACGCCTTCCCAGCTGTAGTTAGGTCGAATGTTGCGGCTGTGCCGGAGCCGGTAAACTGAATGCCTTTGTCAGCAGCGGATGTCAGACCAGCTATGGCTGTAAGGTCTGTATCTAGGGGTTGGCTGGCAGCTTGAGCAGCGGCAGCTGCTCCGGCAGCATCAAAGTCTCCGATAGCTGACTGGGCAGCGGTGCCTAGGCCTAATGTGGTACGTTGTGCAGAAGCAGACGCATCATCAAGTAATGCTTTACCTGCAGTAGTAAGATCGAATGTTGCGGCTGTGCCGGAGCCGGTAAACTGAATGCCTTTGTCGGCGGCACTAGTCAGGCCGGCTATGGCTGTTAAGTCGGTATCTAGAGGTTGTTTGTTGCTGAGGTCGGTTGTGAGGTTAGTAACTTGAGATTGAGCTAGAGTAACAGGGTCTGAACCAGCGGAAGCGTGGGTCGATGCATGCGTTGCAGGAGTACGACTGTCAGTTAGTCTAGTGTCGTCACCTTTGACTACTTCAGTGGCTGAGGCGTTACCGGCAGCTGGAATATCTTTGGTTGAAGCAGTACCGAGACCAAGGTTAGTTCTGGCAGTGGTAGTATCAGTAGCTCCAGTACCACCTTGTGCTATAGGTACAGTCTTCTGAGTACCGTCTGAGTTATGTTCAACTAATAGATATTCATTGAGGATATCTCCCCAGGTACCATCATCACTACCAGGAACTGGTAAACGTGCCATTCATCCCCTGCTCTATTAACTGCCAATAACACCTCTTGTGTCTTAGAGGTATTTTAGCATAAGCGGAGGGATATGGCATGCTAATAGCACTAACTACTTTCTGTGTAGCGCTACTTTAACAACAGCTGTTAATCGATAGTTTTTGATTTCTGACTCCGATACCCAAGCGTAGCCATTTAGCTCCGAATCGAGCTTAATCTTTGGCTTACTTTTAAGCGTTATTTTATAAACTACAAATTTCTTACCTCCAAAAAGATATTTAACAAAACCATTGGTAAGAAATTTGAGTTGGGATGGCGACAACGTAAGACCGATTTCTTCAAAAACCTCGCGACATGCTCCGACTTTAGATTCTTCGCCTCTATGCACTCCACCGCCCGGAAATGACCATTTCCCAGAGCCTAACCAATTATCAACAAGTAGCACCTTGTTATCGTACTCAATTTGGACGTATGCTCTCGGAGGCCAAAAGCGCATCAGCACCCAAGTCAATGGTGTGCGACGAAAGATAAACCACGCTAGTCGTCCTAGAGTTTTAGATCGTTTCATCATCCAATTTTACAATAGGCGCGAAGCCAACGTTTAATTTTTTCACACCTTTATCTTTGAAGTTAATAGTCGCGACATCACCCTGAATTTCTATGACGAAGCCGATACCAAAGACGTTATGCCGAACACTGTCGCCTTCGTTCAAGTCAGGAGCATAGCGTGGTTCGGAAGTGTCCGCAGCTTGTGTTTCGAAATCTAGGGAAGGACTGGTCGCTATGACCTCAACATCAGCCAGAAATTGCGACGGCATGTTGTGCTGTAGTGAGCCATAAAGCGCACGGCTAGTAGCATAAGTCAAAATTAGTTCCTCTTTAGCTCTGGTCATGCCGACATATGCCAAACGACGCTCCTCTTCCATTTCGCTTTGGTCAAACAAAGCTCTGGAGTGCGGGAAAATCCCTTCTTCCATCCCAACCAAGAAGACCACCGGAAATTCCAGACCCTTGGCGGTGTGCAGGGTCATCAGCGACACAGCCTTGCCGTTTTTATTACCACTACTGTCAACATCTGTCACGAGCGCTACTTCTTCTAAAAAGCCACTCACTCCGAGGTCGGCATAACCTTTGGCGACCGACAAAAGCTCCCTAACGTTTTCGATACGGCTTTCACCCTGGACTGTCCCGTCGCTCAAATGCGAGAAGTAATCTAGTCGCTTAGTAAGCCCATTGATAATTTCGGCTATTGGTAGAGCCTCGGATTGCGACCGAAAATCGTTAAGTAGATGACTCAGTTCCGTTAGCCCGACTTTAGCTTTGGACGTAATGTCATTACACTCCTCAAGCTTCACCAATGCTTCGTTAAGACTTAAATCTTTAGATTCGCGCCAGTAGTTGAATCGCTCTAAAGACGTCTTACCAACTCCACGTGGCGGAG